>CAZDHU010000274.1:0-5260 GCA_964505355.1 uncultured Myxococcaceae bacterium
GTGCGCGCGACGGAGCTCGCGGACGTCACGATCGGCGCGCACGCGACGATCTGGGCGGGCCTTCGCGGCCCGCGCGCCCGGCCCGAGATCCCCTGGCCGCTCGGGATCGAGACGCTCGCGACCGTCGAGGTGAGCGTCGCCGAGGTCGGCAGCGACGAGGGCCGGTTCGGGCCGCAGTACGGACCGCTCGAGGTCGGCTTCGGCACGCAGCTCGCGATCGTCGGCTTCGACGTCGGCGTGGCGCCGTACGATGCGTTCGACCTGGTGGCGGGGATCTTCCTGTTCGACCCGAAGGGCGACGACTTCTAGAAGCTTCCGCGTCCGAGGCGGCGTTCGGGCAGAATGCCGCGATGAGCACCGAGCCCAAGCCCGCCACGCCACACACCCGTCGCGCCAATTCCGGCGTGCAGTTCGACCTCGACCCCGCCGACTTCGAGCGCGCCTCGCGCGGGCTCGTCGCACGCCATCCGACCGGACGCATCGAGGGCCGCTACGGCCCGGCCTGGGATCTCGGTCGCTACGCGTTCCTGTCGGGCGACGCGCCCGCGCCCGATACCGTGAACCCGAGCCTGTGGCGGCAGGCGAAGCTGAACGCGATCGACGGGCTCTTCGAGGTCGCGCCCGGACTCTGGCAGGCGCGTGGCTACGACATCTCGAACATCTCGTTCATCGCGGGAAACGAGGGCTGGGTCGTGATCGACCCGCTCACCAGCGCGTCGTGCGCGAAGGCATGTCTCGCGCTCGCGAACGAGCAGCTCGGCGCACGCCCGGTCACGGCGGTGATCTACACGCACTCGCACGCCGATCACTTCGGTGGCGTGCTCGGAGTGACCAGCGCCGAAGACGTCGCGTCCGGCCGCTGTCGCGTGATCGCGCCCGAGGGCTTCCTGTTCGAGGCCGTCGCCGAGAACCTGCTCGCAGGCCCGGCGATGGGTCGGCGCGCGACGTACCAGTTCGGACCGCTGCTTCCGCCCGGGCCGCGCGGACAGGTCGATGCGGGTCTCGGCAAGTCGATCCCGATCGACCCGCCCGGGCTGCTCGCGCCCACCGAGGACATCACGCACACGGGGCAGGAGCTCGTCGTCGACGGCGTGCGCATCGTCTTCCAGCTCACTCCCGAGACGGAAGCGCCCGCCGAGATGAACTTCTTCTTCCCCGACCACGGCTGGCTGTGCATGGCGGAGAACTGCACGCACACCATGCACAACCTGGTGCCGATCCGCGGAGCGCAGGTGCGCAACGCGCTCAACTGGTCGAAGTACATCGGCGAAGCGATCGAGCTGTTCGGCGCGCGCACGGAGCTCTTCTTCGCGTCGCATCACTGGCCGCGCTGGGGCGGCGACGACGTGCGCGCGTATCTCGCGCTGCAACGCGATCTGTACCGATTCATGCACGACCAGACGCTGCGCTTCGCGAATCACGGGCTCACCGCGCCCGAGATCGCCGAGACGCTCGCACTCCCGCCCGAGTTCCTCGCGCACGGCCACACGCGCGGCTACTACGGCGATCTGGTGCACAACGCGAAGGCGGTGTACCAGCGCTACCTCTCCTGGTACGACGGCAATCCGGCGCGGCTCCACGCGCTTCCGCCGGTCGAGGCGGCGAAGCGCTACGTCGCGTTCATGGGCGGTGCCGAGTCGCTGCTCGCGCAGGCGCGCGCGTCGTTCGATGCGGGCGACTACCGCTGGGTGGCCGAGGTGGTGAACCATCTCGTCTTCGCCGAGCCCGGCAACACGGCGGCGCGCGAGCTTCAAGCCGACGCGCTCGAGCAGCTCGGCTACCAGGCCGAGTCGGCGACGTTCCGCAACGCGTATCTGATGGGCGCGCGCGAGCTGCGGAACGGTCCACCGCCGTCGCTGCCCGTGACGCGCTCGGGACTGGTCGCCGCGCTCACGATCGAGCAGGCCTTCGACGCGATCGCGATCCGCTTGCGCGCCGAGGCGGTCGGCGGGGTGGACGCGGCGATCAACTTCACCTTCACCGACCTCGGCGAGAGCTGGGTGCTCGGGCTCTCCAACCGCACGCTCCACGCCGTGAAGGGTCGCCACGAAGCGAGCGCCGCGGCGACCGTGACGCTCACGCGCACGCGCTTCCTCTCGATCATCACCGGCGAGACGACGCTCGCGAACGCCGCGAGTGCCGGAGACGTGAAGCTCGACGGCGATGCGACGGCGCTCGGCGCGATCTTCGGGAACCTCGACACCTTCCAGTCCGGGTTCGCGATCGTCGAGCCGTAGGCGCGGCGCTCTTTCGGGCCTCGCTCAGTTCGCCTGCGGAACGATCCAGCCCTGCTGCTCGAAGCGCGGGCGGAGCTGCGTTGCGATCTCCTTCGCGACCTGCTGGACCTTGCCCTGGATCGTGGCGCTGCCGGTCTTCTCGTCGTGCAGCTTCACGCCGGTGCTCACGATCAGGCCCAGCGGGTTCTTGGTCGCGAGCAGCGTGACGACACCCACCGCCGCGCCCGGTCCCTTGCCGGCCTCCGTGTCGAGCTTGCCGCGCCCGACCGCGAGGAGCCCGTTCGGCGTCATCTCGTAGCCTTCGAGCGCCACCTTCAGCTCGGCGGCGCCTTCGCCCAGACCGATCGCGACGCGCTCTGCCGCGCTGCCGACTTGAATGGTGAGCAGCGTGCCGCGGAACACCAGGTCGCCGACTTCGAGCATCGGCTGGCCGTAGACGCGCTGCGCCGGCAGATCCATCGCGACGATCTCGTCCACGAGCGCCTGCGCGAGCTCGCTGCCGATCTGGCGATTCAGCGCGATTTGCTGCTCGGTCATCTGCGGCGTGTCGGCAACCGGCTGGCCCGAGAGCGTAGATTCGGGCGGCACGTCCCCCGGCGTGCCGACGAAGTCGTACACGTAGATGTGTTGGGGGCGCGGGAACTGGCCGTCGGACAGCTCCTGGCGGTCGCTGACCTGGACCTTCGCGCAGCCCGCCGCGGCGACGAGCGCGAAGCCCAGCAATGCGAACCGAGCCGCGATCCTCATCTCGAGCCTCCCAAGGCGGCAACGCGGAGATCGCGCCGCAACACGGCGAATGTGCCGCTCGGGTACCCTGTGCGCACCCCCGGCACGCGCGCGGCCCGAACGTGCTGGCGTCAGCGCACCGATCCGCGCGCGTAGAGACCCCGATGCCCTCTCGGAAGATGCACGCCGACGAAGTCTCGACCGACGCGAGCCTCGTGCGTCGCCTGCTTCGCGCGCAGTTTCCGAGCTGGTCGGAGCTCTCGATCGAGCCGGTCGCATCCACGGGCACGGACAACGCGCTCTACCGCCTCGGCCGCGAGCGGCTCGTGCGGCTCCCGCGCATCCGGTCGGCCGTCCCGCACGTGGAGCGCGAGCATGCCTGGCTGCCGAGGCTCGCGCCCGAGCTTCCGTGCGCGGTGCCCGAGCCGCTTGCGAAGGGAACGCCGGGCGAGGGCTACCCGTGGCCCTGGTCCGTGCTTCGCTGGCTCGACGGCGAGAACTCGATCGTCGGGCAGATCGCGGAGCCGGCGCGGCTCGCGCGCGACCTCGCGGCGTTCGTCGTCGCGCTGCGCGGAGTCGATCCGTCCGGCGGGCCCGCAGCCGGCCGGGGTGCGCCCCTGGTCGAGCGGGACCGTTTCACGCGCGATGCGATCGCCGCGCTGCGCGGGGAGGTCGACGGCGACGCCGTGACGGCAGTGTGGGAATCCGCGCTTCGCGCTCCCGCCTATCGCGGCGCGCCGGTCTGGATCCACGGCGACCTCTCGCCCGGGAACGTGCTGTGTGTGAACGGCCGGCTGGTCGCGGTGATCGACTTCGGCTGCCTGGGCATCGGGGATCCGGCGTGCGACGCCATCGCCGCCTGGAACTTGCTTCCGGCCGACGCGCGCGACGAGTTCCGCGAGGCGCTCGAGATCGACGACGCGACCTGGCTGCGCGCGCGCGGCTGGGCACTCTCGATCGCGCTGATCCAGCTTCCGTACTACCGGGACACCAACCCGGCGTTGGCCGCGAACGCGCGGCACGCCATCGCGGAGCTGCTCGGCGGCCGTGGGTGACGCGGGCGTGGATTTTTCGGTGTCGACGTGGCGGCAGCCCGTTCCCGCGAGCGCGAGCGCGGCGCGCGCCGAGGTGGTCGCACGCACCGTCGCGCTGGTCGACGCGCTCGGCAACCAGCGCCTTCGCGTCGCGATCGACGGCCTGACCGCGTCGGGCAAGACGAGCTTCGGGCACGAGCTCGCGCTCGGCATCGCCGCGCGCGGGCGCCGCGCCGCCCGAGCCTCGCTCGACGACTTCAAACGACCGTGGCGCGAGGCGCACCTCTACGATCGCCGCACGGGCGAGGGCTACTACCGCAACGCCTTCGACTGCGCGGCCGCGCGACGCCTGCTGCTCGAGCCCGCGGGCCCGTCGGCCGACGGCCGGGTCGCGCTGTGCAGCATCGACCCGCTCACGCAAGTGGACCACGCATCGGTCGTGACGGCGATGGCGCGCAACGGGGTGCTGATCGTCGACGGTACGTTCGCCTGCCGGCCGGAGCTCGACGACCTGTGGGATCTGCGAATCTGGCTCGACGTCGACGAGGCGCTGTCCGTCCGCCGCGGCACGCTTCGCGACGCCGCGATGGAAGGCGGCGCGAGCGAAGCCGAGGCTCTTCATCGCGATCGCTATCTCGCCGCGGAGCGGATCTACATCGCCGAGGTCGATCCGCTCTCGTTCGTCGAAGTGGTCGTCGACAACCGCGACTTCGCGCGGCCGGTAATGCTCCGCCCGTCTCGCTGATGCGCCTCAGCCGTCCGCCGGAATCAGGCCCGTCAGCCGTTCGGAGGTCTGCCAGAGCCGCTCCGCGAGCGCTTCGTCGTCGGCGTAGCGGCTCGTGCGCGCGATCGCGCAGTCCGAGAAGTACTCGCCCGATACCCCGTCGAGCTCCGGGCTCGTCGCGACGTAGCACGTCGTGGCGGCGCCCTGCGCGATGCTCTTGCTGAACGGTCGCATGAACAGGCCCATGGCGAACGTCAGGACCGGATTCATGCTGCGCGCGAGATTGGTTCCGATCAGGCCGGGGTGGAGCGCGTTGGCCGCGCCGCGCGGGCCCATGCGGCGCGCGAGCGAACGGGCGAACAGGATGTTGGCGAGCTTCGATCGGCCGTAGGCGCGCCACGGGCTGTAGCCGCGCGCGCCGTCGAGGTTGTCGAAGTCGATGCCGCCGGTCGGTGCCTGGAAGTGCGCGGCACTGCTCACCACGACCACGCGCGCCGCCCGCGCCGCGTCGAGCGGCTTCGCGAGCAGGCGCGTGAGCA
>CAZDHU010000275.1:0-9119 GCA_964505355.1 uncultured Myxococcaceae bacterium
GAGACAGGGGAGGATGCCGAGAAGAAGCGGAGTCTTCAGCTCGTAGGGAAGTCGCGTGTCGGGCTTGCCATTGGTGAAGAGCGAGCGCCCGTGGCCGCCCGTCTCGGTATCGCGGACGGTCACCGTCGAGACCGGATCGTCATCGGAAAAGATCACGCGCTCGTCGGTTCGAAACCGGGCGAAGAAGGCTTCGGGGCCCTCGAATGTTTCGGGCGTCGGCGCGCGGTAGCGAAACGCGCCCGCCGAAACGCGCTCCGGTCGCCAGGGCTCGAGTCGAACGATCGCAACGGACACCGCGGCGAGCGCGGCGAAGACGACGAGCATCGCCCCGCGCGGCAGCAGGCGCAGGGCGAGCAGCGCCGTCGCCACGCAGAGCGCGAGGAGTGCGATGCGGAACACGTCGTGCAGATCGACCATGAAGAGCAGCAGATATCCGCCGAGCAGCGCGCCGCAGAGTGAGCCCCACGTGTTCCAGCTGTAGAGACGCCCGGCCACCGAGCCGAGATCGTCGACTTCGTTACGCAGCTCGTGGAAGAGCAGAGGCAGCAGGGCCCCCGAGAGACCGATCGGCAGTGCGAACGCCAGCAGCAGGGCGCCGAATGCGGTGAAGAAGAAAGGAAGGAAGCCGGCGTGCTCGTCGCGAAACAGCGCGCGTAGCGCGTGCATCCAGTAGGTCGCGTTCTCCAGCGGGCCGTACAGCGCCAGCAGCAGCGCGACGAGCGCGGTTTGTGCGACGACGACCGACCCGCGAGGAATTCGCGGCAACGTGGAGACGGCGAAACTACCGAGGGCGATGCAGAGCACGAAGACCGCGACCACCATCGAGAACGTGAGCTGCGAAGCGCCGAAGGCGAGCCCGCCGAGCCGGTTGAGCACGGTCTGGATCGACATCATCGCGAATCCGGAGAGCAGAGCGGACACCGCGAACCAGCCGAAGCCGGCGACACGCGGAGGCGCCGACGCCTCATTCATGGAGATCGGTGTTCGTGATCCTCGCGCGCCGAGCCCGAAGAAAATCACGCCGGCTGCGAGATTCACGCAGCCCATCGAGCGCACCGTGCCATCGAGGCCGAGCCATTCGATCAGCACGAAGCCCGCAGCGATCGCGCCGAGAAAGGCACCGGCGGTGTTGGACGCGTACACGAGCGCGTGAAATCGGGTCGCGTCTTCGAGCGAGTGCGAGAGTGCCTGCGTGAGCAGAGGGATGGTGCCACCCATCAACAGCGTCGGCGTTCCGATCAGCGCGATCGTGAGCAGCACGTCGAAGGCGAAGCCGAGCCCCTCGGCGTCGAGACCGATCGCGGCCGACGACGAGAGCGCGAGACGAAACAAGAGTGGAAAGGCCAGCGCGTAGAGCCCGATTCCCACTTCGACGCCGCCGTACAGGCGGAGCAGTGGCGCCGGCCGCGCGTTGCGTCGCGCGGCGCCGAGCAAACGTCGCGCGACGCGGCCGAAGAGAGCGTACCCCGCCGCGAGTCCGCCGAGGAAGATCCCGAGTACGGCCGCCGTCGCTTCACTGTGCGAACCGAGCAGCACGGCGAGATGTTTTTGCCAGCCGACTTCGTAGACGAGGCCGCTGAAGCCGGTGAGCATCGTCAGCAGGAGGGCGAGGGCGCGAACCAACGGAGAACCCCTCCGGGCGAAAAGAAGGTCGTGCATTCTACCGCGGAACAACCGCCCGGTGCGCGGGTTTGTCGCCGCGCGTTCGAGCGGCACGTGCTGGAAGGCGTGACATCGAGTGGCTTCCGTGAGATAAAGACCCGCCCGGAGCGCGAACCCCGGAGAAGGATCCGCCTGCATGCCTGTCCGACTTGCCGCTCTCTTGCTCACCGCACTCACCGGCTTCAGCGGACTCGTCTACGAAGTGGTCTGGCAGCGATATCTCTCGACGCTGCTCGGTTCGCACAGCGAGGCGACGGCCGCCGTGCTCGGGATCTTCCTCGGCGGACTCGCGGCGGGGTATTCACTCTTTGGCGTGGTGACCCGCCGGCGTGTCGCTGCGGCGGCGCTCGCCGATCGGCCGCCGCAGATGCTTCGCGCCTACGGTTTCGTCGAAGCCGGCATCGGTCTCTTTGCGCTCGCGTTCCCGTGGCTCTTCCGGGGCGCGCTGGTCGCGTCTTCTCGACTCGCGCTCGGTGTGGGCCCGTCGGGCTTCGCGGTCGACGTCTTGCTGACGGCGCTCTTGATCGGGCCGCCGACGATCTTGATGGGCGGCACGATCCCAATGCTGAGTCAGGCGCTCGCCTCGACCCTCGCGGATGCCACGCGGCTGCACGCGCTGGTCTATGCCTTCAACACCACCGGGGCGTTCGTCGGCGCACTGACGGCCGGATTTTTTCTCGTTCCCTGGTTCGGTCTCGACGCCGTCGTCTGCGCGATGGGTGCGATCAACCTGATCGCCGGCATTTCCTTCGTGCTGCTCGAACGGGGCGATCGCTCGCCGGCCGGGTTTGCCACCACACCCGAATCATCACGCACCGTGGCGGGGTTCTACTGGTTCGGTGCCGCCGCGCTGCTCGCCGGCTTCGCGATGATGTCGATCCAGACCGTCCTGATCCGCCTCGGCGCACTCGCGCTCGGCTCGTCGCAGTTCACCTTCTCGATGGTGGTCGCGGTCTTCGTGCTTTGCATCGCGCTCGGTAGCTCCGCGGTTTCGCTGTTTCGACGCATACCGACGGGAACGGTCGTGGTGGCGCAGGGTCTGCTCGCCGTCCTGCTGCTCGCGCTCTATCCCTCACTCGAGGACTTGCCGTTCTTCGCTCATCGCGTGCGCGTGCTGTTCCAGATTCACACCCACGCCTTCTACCCCTATCACGCGATGCTGTTCGCGCTGCTGCTCGTTCTGCTCGCCGTTCCCGTCGCGCTCTCGGGCGCGCTGCTTCCGCTGCTCTTTCACGAGCTGCGACGCGAGATGGGGCAGCTCGGAGCGGTCGCGGGGCGCCTCTACGCCTGGAATACCGTGGGGTCTCTGCTCGGCGCGCTGACCGGGGGATATCTGCTCCTCTTCTGGCTCGATTTGCATCACGTCTATCGGATCGCCGCCGTCTCGATCGCCGCGGGCGCCGTGTTGCTCGGCGTTCGCTTGCTCTCGTTTCCGGGTGCGGCGACGTGCGGGGTCGGTTTCGTCCTCGCTGGCCTCGTCGCGAGCCAGCTCTCTCCATGGAATGCGCGGCGGCTCACGTCGGGCTTGTTTCGTGAACGCAACGAGGCGGCCGAAGAAGCGAACGGGCCGGACGCGTTCTTCAAAGGCTTTCATCCCAGCTGGCGACTGATCCATTTCGACGACGATCCGACGTCGACCGTCAGCGTCGTCGAGTTCGCCACCGACATTTCTTCGACCGGGTTCGGTCGAGCGATCTTCACCAACGGAAAGCCGGATTCTTCGGTTCCGCGGGAGCTCCGTACCGTCGTCTCGCTGGCGCTCCTGCCCTGCGTTCTCGCCGAGCGCTGCGAACGCGCCTTCGTGGTCGGGCTCGGTACGGGCGTGACGGCGGGTGAACTGACGACGCTCGAAGGGATGAACGAAGTCGTCGCGGCCGAGATCTCGTCGGGCGTGATCGACGCGCTGCCACTGTTCGAGTTCGCCAATCACGCGCTCGCGCGGAGTTCGAAGCTCGAGATTCGTCGCAGTGACGCCTACCGCGCGCTGATGCGCGACGATTCGCACTACGACGTGATCGTTTCCGAGCCCTCGAATCCCTGGGTCACGGGAGTCGAGAATCTCTACAGCGTCGAGTTTCTGAGCGCGGCGAAGCAGCGCCTGTCGCCGGGCGGCGTCTACGCGCAGTGGCTGCAGAGCTACGAGATCTCGCCCGAGACGTTTCAGATCGCGCTGCGCACGTTCAGCTCCGTCTTCGATCACGTGTCGGTCTGGTTCGCACAGGATCTCGATTTGATCCTCGTCGGAAGCAACGGAGATCCAGCAGGCCTGCTGGACGTGGCGAGAATCGAGCGTCGCGCGACGCTCGATTCGTATGCGGTCGCGCTGCGGCGCGCCGGCTATGGCAGCGTGCCCGAGCTGCTGGCACGCGAGCTGCTTCCGCTCGAGGTGGCCCGCGCGGGCGTCTCGGACGGACCGCTGCAGAGTCTCTTCAAGCCGATTCTGAATCACGCCGCCACGCGAGACTTTTTCGTCAACGCCGAGGTGACGCTTCGCGTGTCTCCCGAACGAAACGAATCCGCGCTCGCGACGGACAACTCGCTGCTGCGTCGATGGGTCGAACTTCGCGGCGGCCGCGTCGGAGAGGCCGAGTTCGGCCGGCTCGTCAACGACCTGTGCGGTGAGCAGCCGCGCGACTGTCTGACCTTCGTGGCGTGGTGGGCGCATCGGCATCCGGACTCGGAAGCGGTGGCGCGATGGATGGCCGGAAATCCGGCGAGCGAGGACGAGATCGTTCGCATCCGGCTTCTGTTCGGCGACGGCGAGCTTCCCGCGAAGCTCGAGCCGGCGGTCGTGCGCGATCTCGCCCGTGCGTACGAGGAGCATTTTCATCCCGCGGCGCCATTCCGGCGCAGCGTGCTCGACACGGCGCTGCGACGCTGCGAGGACGGAGGCGACGGAAGCTGCGCTTCGACGAGGGAGACGGTGGAAGAAGCGTTCGGCCCTCTTTCGACTGCGGAGGCGTCGCACTGACATGGTTCGAGCCATCGCACTCGTTCTCACGCTTCTGACCGGCTTCAGCGGCCTCGTCTACGAAGTCACCTGGCAGAAGTACTTCGCCACCCTGCTCGGCTCGCACAGCGAAGCGACCGCCGCCGTGCTCGGCATCTTTCTCGGCGGTCTGTCCGTCGGCTACGCGGTCTTCGGCGGAATCACGCGCCGTCTGGTCGACCACGCGGCCGCCACGCAACGGCCGCCCCGATTGCTGCGCGTCTACGGATTCGTCGAAGGATCGATCGGGCTCTACGCGCTCGCCTTCCCGCTGCTCTTTCGCGCGGTGATGGCTCTCTCGGGTGCACTCTCGATCGGCGGGGGCGCCGCCGGGTTTGCGCTCGACGTCGCGCTGACGGCGCTGCTGATCGGCCCGCCGACGGTCCTGATGGGCGGGACGATCCCCGTGCTCACGCAGGCGCTCTCGCGTTCGCTCGAAGACGCGACCCGATTTCACGCGCTCGTCTATGCCTTCAACACGATCGGTGCGTTCGCCGGTGCGCTCGCAGCGGGATTCGTGCTGGTGCCCGTGCTCGGACTCGACGGCGCCGTGATGGGGATGGGCGCGATCAATCTCTTCGCCGGAGGAACGTTTCTCTGGCTCGGCAGCCGGACGCGTTCCGGAATGGAGCCGGGCGCACCGCTCGCGCCCGCTTCGAAGCAGCCGGTTCGCGGCTTCGCGTTCTTCGCGTCCGCGGCGCTCCTCGCCGGCTTCGCGATGATGGCGATTCAGACCGTTCTGATCCGGATCGGCGTCGTCTCGTTCGGCGCCTCGCAGTTCACGTTCTCGATGATCGTCGCCGTCTTCGTGTTCTGCATCGCACTGGGCAGTTTCGTCGTGTCCGCGCTCCCCCGGATTCCGACCGGAAGCGTGATCGCCGTGCAGTGGCTGCTCGTGCTCTTGCTCGCCGCGATGGATTCGTCGCTGCAGGACGCGCCCTACTGGACCCACTCGTTGCGCGTCCTGTTTCGCAGCACGCCGAGCGCCTACTACCCGCACTTCCTCACCGCGTTCGTCGCGATTCTCGGCGTGCTCGCGATCCCGGTCGGGCTCTCCGGCGCGCTCCTGCCGCTGCTCTTTCACGAACTCCGGCGTGAAGTCGGCGATCTCGGTGCGGTGGCCGGTCGTCTCTACAGCTGGAACACCGTCGGCTCCCTGCTCGGTGCGTTGATCGGCGGCTATCTGCTTCTGTTCTGGCTCGATCTGCACCACGTCCACCGCCTCGCGGTGATCGCCCTCGGCGCAGGCGCGTCGCTGCTCGCGATGCGGCTGCTCGGTCGAACGGGCGCCGTCGCGTCGGGGGTGGCGCTGTTGCTGCTCGCGGGCGCGCTCCATCGCGCCGAGCCATGGTCGCCGAAGCGGCTGTCGGCCGGTCTCTTTCGACAGCGCACGCCCTTCGTCGAAAGCGGCAGCTTTCGAGGCCCGGAGTTCTTGTTCTCGAAGCTTCGAAACGACAGCCGGCCGATCTTCTACGACGACGACCCCGTTTCCAGCGTCACCGTGATCGAATCGCTCGATCATCGAGCCTTCGACCGTGCGCTGATCACCAACGGCAAGCCCGACAGTTCGATTCCCGACGAGCTTCCGACGGTGATCGGGCTCGGCGTGTTTCCCTGCCTGCTGGCCGATCGCTGCGAATCGGCCTTCGTGATCGGGCTCGGCACCGGAGTGACGGCCGGTGAACTCGGCACGCTCGACGACGTGCAGCGGGTCGTCGTCACCGAAATTTCGCCCGGCGTACGCGACGCGGTGCCGCTCTTCGCGTCCGGAAATCACGAGGTGGAGAAGAACCCGAAGGTCGAGATTCGGCACGGTGATGCCTACCGCTCGCTGCTTCGCGACGACGGCACGTACGACGTGATCGTCTCGGAACCGAGCAATCCGTGGGTCGCGGGCGTCGAGAACCTCTACAGCGAAGAGTTTCTGCGCGCGGCGAAAGGGCGGCTTCGCCCGGGCGGCGTCTACGCGCAGTGGTTCCATCTCTACGAGTCGTCGGACGAGAACGTTCAGCTCGTGTCGCGCACGTTCTCCTCGGTGTTCGAATCGGTGGCCGTCTGGCGCGGCCTCGGTGTCGATCTGATCTTGATGGGCTGGAACGGTAGCGGGGAAGGTGCGCTCGACGTCGCGCGTCTCGAACGCCGCGCCGCGCTGCCGGGATTCTCGGCCGCGCTTCGCCGGGCCGGCCTCGACAGTGTTCCGGTGTTGCTCGCGCACGAGGTGCTCCCGCTCGGTGTGCTCGCCCGGATGGTGACGCCCGGACCGCGGCAGTCGCTCTTTCGACCGATCCTCGCGAATCGCGCGGCGCTCGATTTCTTCATCGGCGAATCGGCGGATCTGGTGCCGTCGGGTCGCGCGGACGCGGCGGATGTCGGCGCGCGCAACTCGCTGCTGCGGCGGTTCATGCGGCTTCACGGCGATCGGCTGACGGACGCAGAATGGGTGAAGCTGCTCGACGGGATGCAGCGGATTCGGCCGGCCGGCGTGACGCCGCTGCTCGCCTGGTGGAAGACGCAAGCGCCCGATTCGCCGGTGCAGGCCGAGGCCGCGCGCCGGTTGATCGGTGCCGGCATCGTCCCCGCCCGTGCGTTCGACGCCCTCGTGTTCCTTTTTTCCGACGACGCTGGAACGGGCCCGGTGCCGTACGAGCGAGTGGCCGAGCTCGGGGAGCAGATCCTTCAGTACTACCTCCCGGGTGTGCCCTTTCACCGGCGGACGCTCTTCTCGGCGCTCGCGCGCTGTGATGACGGTGGCACGCGGCGCTGCGACGCACTCGCGCGAGCCCTCGATCCGGTGCTCGGTCGCCTCGACCGCGAGGTGGAGATCGGAGCGCAGGGCGCAGAGACGGAGCGACCGGTCGCGCCCGCTGCGCGATCCGCGGGCTCCTGAACGTCCGTGTCCGACAGATCGCCCATCGCCGGCCAACGGAAACGCAGCGCGCTGGTGGCGCTCGCGCTCGGGGTCTGTGTGTTCGCGGTCTATGCGCCGGTTCGCGGTTTCGAGTTCGTCACCTACGACGATCCCGGGTACGTCTCCGAGAACGCCCTCGTTCGCGGCGGACTCGGTCGCGTGAGCATCGTCTGGGCGTTCTCGACCTTCACGCTGGCCAACTGGCATCCCCTCACCTGGCTCTCGTATTTGCTCGATTGCAGCCTGTTCGGTCCAGATCCCGGTGCGCTGCACCTCGTGAGCGTCGCGTTTCACGCAATCAATGCTGCGCTCCTCGTGTTCGCGCTTCACGCGATGACGCGCACGCTCTGGCCGAGTGCGCTGGTCGCCGCGCTCTTCGCGCTGCACCCCGTGAACGTCGAATCCGTCGCGTGGATCGGCGAACGAAAGAACGTGCTCAGTCTCTGTGTGGGCCTGCTCGCGCTGCTCGCCCATCTTCGTTTCGCGCGGCGCCCCGGCGTGGTACGACAGACGGCCGTCGCGGTCCTGTTCGCACTCGGCCTGATGGCGAAGCCTGTTCTCGTGACGTTTCCGTTTCTGCTCCTCGTGCTCGACTTCTGGCCGTTGCGACGGATTCGAACGAACGCATCGGGGCCGGACGACGGGGCGCCGGGCCTCTTCGGCGCGCGAAGTCCGTTCGCGCTCGTGCGCGAAAAGGCCGCGCTCATTCTGCTCGCGGCCGCGTCCTCGGTGATCACGGTGATCGCGGCGCGTGCGGGCGGCGCGACCGAGATGATTTCGGTGCCCTTCGTGCAGCGCCTCGGCGGTGCGACGATCGGCGCGCTCGCCTACGCGAAGATGCTGCTCGTTCCGCACGATCTCGCCATTGTGTATCCGCATCCGAAGGCGTGGCCGCCGGCGGAAATACTGATGACGACGCTGCTGCTGCTCTGCGCCACCGCCGCCGCGTTTATCGTTCGCCGGCGTGCGCCCGCGGTGCTCGCGGGCTGGCTCTGGTTTCTCGGCACGCTGGTGCCCACCCTTGGCTTCGTGCAGGTCGGCCTGCAGTGGAAGGCCGATCGCTACGCGTACCTGCCGGGCATCGGTCTGATGATGGCGATCGTGTTCGGAATCGAAGCCGGGACGCGCGGGCGCAGGGAGCTCCGGAGGGTGGCGGCAATGGCGGGCATGGCCGCCGTCGCCGCCTGCGCGTGGGAGACGTCTCGCCAGCTCTTTCACTGGCGTGATTCGATCGCGCTCTTTCGGAACGCGACGATCGTCGTTGCGAACAACGGTGTCGCCGAATACGACCTCGCGGATGCATTCGTCGCAAAGGAACGCTGGTCGGAGGCGATCGCACACTATCGCGAGGCTGCGCGCATCCATCCCGGCTTCGGCGCCGCGCAAAACGGCCTCGGCTTCGCGCTCTCGCACGTCGGTGACCTCGATGGGGCGCTGGCGGCGTATCGGAAATCGGTCGATCTCGCGCCCGACGATCCGCTCTTCCGGCGCAACTACGGCGGGCTGCTGCGCTACACGAATCGGTTTCCGGAAGCCCTCGAGCAGTTCGCCGTGGTGGCG
>CAZDHU010000276.1:0-26166 GCA_964505355.1 uncultured Myxococcaceae bacterium
CGAGAAGGACTGGCAGCAACTCGCCGTGATCCGGCGCATGACGCGCGATCTCGGTTTCGACGTCGAAATCGCCGGCATCGCGACCGTGCGCGAAGCCGACGGTCTCGCGCGTTCGAGCCGCAACGTCTTTCTCTCGCCCGCGATCCGCGAAGAGGCCAGGGTGCTCTCTCGCGCACTCACCGTCGCCGAAGAACTCGTGACCGCGGGCGAGCGCCGCGCGGAGGCAGTGCTCGCGCGGGTGCGGGCCACGCTCGCGCAGGCTGCGCACGGCTGCGTCGACTACGCCGAGCTGCGCGACCCCGACTCGCTGGCGCCCGCGCCGGCACGGCTCGTGGGTTCGGTGCTGCTCGCGCTGGCGGTTCGGTTTCCCTGTGCGGGCACCGATCCCGCCGCGACCGTTCGTTTGATCGACAATCGCGTGCTCGCCGCCGGGCACGCCGGGGAGGGCCTGCCGTGATGCGTACGCTGCTCAAGTCGAAAATCCACCGTGCGACGGTGACGGAAGCCAATCTCGAGTACGAAGGAAGCATCACGATCGACGCCGAACTTCTTCGCGCGGCCGACATCCTGCCCTACGAACAGGTCGACCTCTACGACTGCACGAACGGGAGTCGCCTGCACACCTATGCGATTCCCGGCGAGGCCGGTTCCGGCGAGATCTGCGTCAACGGCGCGGCCGCGCACCTCGTGAAGCCGCACGACGTGATCATCATCGCCACCTACGTTCAAGTCGACGACGCGGAGTGCCGGGGCTGGCAGGCGACACGCGTTTTCGTCGACGGCAAGAACCGGATTCGCGAAGCCTGAAGCGCCGGAACAGGCGCGGTGCGGTTCTCGCCCGTGCCGGGCCGCGGCAGCCCGGCGCGGTCCGGTCTCCTACGATGGAGCGATGGCGGGCAAGTCCGGGCCGAACGAACGAACGCTGATCGCGACCAACCGTCGCGCGCGATTCGACTACGAGATCCTCGACACGCTCGAGGCCGGAATCGCACTGCGCGGCCCCGAGGTGAAGTCACTTCGTGCGGGGCGCGGGAATCTCACCGACGCCTACGCGATCGTGCGTCGCGGCGAGGCGTATCTCGTCAACGCCCACATCAGTCCGTACGAACAGGCCGGCCGCGAAAACAGCGAATCACGCCGGGAGCGAAAGCTGCTGCTGCATCGCGCGGAAATCCGGCGCATGCAGGGCCAGATCGCCGAACGCGGGTTCACGCTGGTACCGCTCTCGCTCTACTTCAAACACGGCGTGGCGAAGGTCGAACTCGCCGTCGCGCGCGGGAAGAAGACGCACGACAAGCGGGAGACGATCCGCCGGCGAGAAGAGGATCGCGAGGTGCGGCGCACGATGCGCGTGCGCGGTCGCACGTCCCATTGACCGCGTGGCGCCGTGCGGGTGGTCTGCTGGCGCTCGTGCTGGTCGCGGCGTGTGGCGATGTCGGCGAGCGCGATCCGGCGGACGAAGCACCGCTCTGGTTCGAGCCGTCGCGACAGGACTGGGCTGCGTTTCGTTCGAGCCATCCGGGCCTGCCCGAGCCGAACTACTTGCCGTTTCTGCTCCATCGCCTGCGCACCGTCGATCCGCGGGGCGACGCGCTGGTCTTCTGCCGCTGGGACGCGTCGCAGATGCCGATCGCCGTCGCGATCGATCCGCCGTCGATCGCAGACGAAGAACGCCGTGCGATCGCGAGCACGCCGCCGGCCGAGTACGTCGCAGCCGTGGTCCGTGCGCTGGATCGATTCGAGGAGATGCTGGGCGGGGCCGTTCGATTCACGCGCGACGACGGCCCGTCCGCCGCGTTGCGTGTGCGCATGATCGGCGAGCGAGCGCCCGTTCCCGAGCCCGATCTTCAGGTGCTGGGAGCGATCGCGCTCGGCGGTGCCTGCCGCCTCGACCCGAACGCACCCGTCGATCCGTCGTCGGATCGGCTCGCCGTACGCTATGCGGCGCGCGAGGTTCGGCTCTTCATCGCCGACGAGCACGGTCTGCTGACGACCGACCAGGTCGAGCGCGTCGCGCTGCACGAGATCGGTCACGCGATGGGCATGCGCGGCCACAGCCCGCTTCCCGCCGATCTGATGTTCGAAGCCGCGAGCGATCGGGAACCGAACCTGACGTTCTCGATCGCCGACGTGCACTCGTTTCGAGGTCTCTATGCGCTTCCAAACGGGACCGTCTACGCCTTCATCGGGCGGGACGACACCCGGCTTCCGGTTTCCGAGGCGGCGGGCACCGTCGTTGCTCGTCTCGACCCCGTCGCGAGGCGAGATCGCCGATCCGGGATCACCGCGCGGTTCCCCGAAGGCTGGCTGGTCGCCGACGGGCCACGCGGTCTGCTGGCCGTCGACGGAACGATGTGGGACTACGCAGCCTCGCTGCAGTTGATCGTCGAGGAGGGAGAGACCCCCGAACGGCATCTCGCCCGGCATCGCGCCGCCCATGTCGGCAACGGATTTCTGCGGCGCGAGCACCCCGTTTCGTCGGCCGGAAGGCCGGGCGTGCGGCTCGAACTCGAGAGCCCGGGCGGCGACCGGATCGAACAGGTGACGCTGATCGCGCTGACGAACGAGCGGATGTTGTTGATGATCACGGACAGCCTCGCCGCGCGATCGGAAGCGACGGCTGCTCTCTTCGACGCCGTGCTCGACAGCGTTCGATCGGGCGATGAGCCGCGATCCGATCGCCTCCGATCGGGCGTTCGCCCTTGACCGCGATGCGCAGTTCGGCGAGAAGAGATGACGCAGGGATGCGACGGGCTCGTGCTGCGCCCGGGAGGAGCTGATGGGAATCGGACGCATCGTCTTGTTCGCCGTGCTCGCGTTCGTGATCGCCGTGTTGACGGCGAGCGAATGGGGGGGGGAGGTCGTCGAACTTCGCACGACCGACGGAATCGGAGCGACGCAGACGACCCGACTCTGGATCGTCGACGATCAGGGCAATCTCTGGTTGCGGGCCGGACGCGCGTCGTCGGGCTGGCTCGAACGCGTTCGGGTGCATCCGGTGGTCGAACTCGTGCGCGGCGGAACGACCGCCGAATACAACGCATCTCCCGTTCCGGAGGCCGCCGAGCGAATCAACGCATTGATGGCCGAAAAGTACGGCGTGGCCGACTGGTTGATCGGTCTGCTGCGCAGTCGCGACGATGTGGTTCCCGTGCGTCTCGACCGGCAAGTTCCGCGCTGACCGGGTGACCAACCATGAGATCCGCGAGATGCGGAGCAGGCGCCGGCAAGGGCCACGCTGCGCTTCATGGCTCGCCGCGGCCTCTCGGCAGCGGCTGCGCGTGACTTCCGCTCCGCGTGGCCGTTGCCGGCGCGGCATCACGCTGTTTTCGGCCACCCGGTGAGTTGCGCGAAACGTCGTAGCGCGAAGACGGATCGACCGAAGCACGCGCACGGCGACGGCGGTTGCGGCCGGGGCATCTCGGCCATACGCTGGCAGCGGTTTGGGGGCGATCGGTTTCGACGGGTGGTCGAAAGCGAGCGCTGCGTGCCGACGTCGTCACAACCGTCGTAAAACAGGTGGCAACGTTGGTAGTACAACTGCCGACAACTACGCTCTCGCTGCCTAGCCAACACTAGGTCAGCGGCGCCCGTCCGTGACGCCTTCTGGCGGGTCGCGGGCGTCATCAGAAGGCTGGTCTTCGCAGCGCCGCCCGTCGCACGCGAGGACGAGATCATTACGGTGCTGGGCCCGACCTCTCCCGTCGCCGTGACGGGCCGGGCCGAGATCGAACGGCAGCTACGCACGTAGACGCGCGAGCCGGACGCCATGCGGACGCGGGTTCGATTCCCGCCGCCTCCACCATAATCACCTGAAAACGTTCATGTTTTCGCCATAGTTCGAGACCGGATCCACACCGGAGATACAACGACCAGGTCACGGCCGGATCTTCCTCGGCGCGATCGCCTCCACCAGCGCCTCATCCGCGAGCCGCGCATAGCGCCGCGTCGATCGCGCATCCCGGTGGCCGAGTAGCGCCTGCAGCACGCGCTCCGAGACTCCGAGCCGCAGCAGATCCGTTGCCCGCGAGTGCTTCGTCCCCTCATAGAGCGAGGCAGACACGCCGACCGAGCGGCACGCATCGAGCCAGGAGCGGCGCAGACTGGTTGCCGTCCACGGCCCCGCCGGGCGATGGCCGCGCCCTGAGTACGGCAGCGCGAAGAGCGGAAGCCCGCGTAGCCTGGCGTCTGACGGCAGGTGAGCCGAGAGCCACGCGGCCAGTACATCAGGGACCGGCAGCCGCTTCACCTGCCCGTTCTTCGTGCGCGCGATCGTGAGCCAGCCAGGGTCTCCCGGCGCGTAGTCCGCCGCTCGCAGGCGGATCGCTTCTGACGGCCTGAGTCCGAGCAGCGCGAGCGCGAGGTAGATCCCGCGGCGGTCCTCGGCAATCGCTTCGAGCACCCGGCCCTGATCCGCCACAGACAGCAGGCGCGGCGCGTGCTCGGCAACTCGTGGCCACGGGAACGGCGGAACGCGGTCAATCTCTCCGATCTGGCGCAGCCACGAGAGCATCGCATGCAGCGCTGCCATCACGTTGAGTCGCGTCTTCGGTGCGAGCCCGCGCTCCGCGAGCCATTTTGACCAGTGCTCGAGCGAGGCGTAGTCGACGTCATGGACGCTGCGCAGATCCCAGTACGCTCCGACGTGTCCACCGCTCGACGCATAGCGCTCGATCTCTCGCAGGTAGGCAGCGCTCCGCTCGCCAGCCGCTACGAGATCGCGGAGACGCGAGACCCAGAGCGCCATCCAGCGCTCAACGCGATGAGCGGCACTCGCAGCGGGCATCCACTGCTCTACAGCGCGCGAGCGCGAGACGCCGCGCGCGATCGCAACGCGTACCGCGTGCAGCACGTGCTCCGCTTCGCGCTCATCACGAAACGGCGCACCGTGCGCGGAGTAGAGCTTCCCGGTGCGGCCGAAGTCGAGATAGAGCCGGCCGTCCTGACGGCGGCGGATCTGCCCAAAGTCGAGTGCCATGCGCCACTCGATACCACGCAGCGAGTGCGCGCCGCTCTGGATTCCGCCGTTTAGCACGCGATCAGCACAACCTCCGGCACGTCTTGTGCAGGTTCATCAATCGAGCCGCGCCTCGTCGGCCTCCAACGCCTGCACGCGCAGGCGGAGAGCGAGAAGCTCCTCCGCATCGTCGACGTGGCAACGCTTGCAGTGCCACCGCCGTTGCCGGAACGGGCTGTCGGGCGGCGACTCGCGGTGCGGGCACGGCTGATCGAGGTACTCTGCTACGAGATCGCGGTCGGGATGCTGCCCGCTGGTCATTTACGCGCCTCGTCCTGATCCGCGCAACATGTACATCCACGCGAGACAGCGTGCGCAGGCTGGCAGTCGAGCTGCGGGTGCCCGCAGCACATCAGGTGGTCGACCGTGCAGGCACACTCTGCGGACGAGAGCCCGTCGAAACCGTTCTCGACGAGATACGCGCGGACGATTTCTTCGACTGTCACTGTTTGCCCCCTCCGATGAGGATGGCGTATGCGTGCGCTGACATTGCGCGGGGATGGGTCCCCGCGCGCCAGTGCGAATAGGCATCGCCTGGATACGCGGATGCGGCCGCGAGTGCGAACCGCAGATCGTCCTCGGTGAGCCAGTATGCAGTGTCGGTGTCTCCGTCGATGTACCACGCCCGATTTGTGGCGCTGACTCCGATCTCGATCTGCAGCGCCGCGCCTGCCGCGCGCGCCAGTCGAGCGAGATTGGTGGTCATCGTGTAGCTCCCCTTTCCGGCGTGACGCGCCACAACGCCATTCCGCTTCGGATTGCGCGCGCTATCGCAAGCCACGCGCGCACCGATTCGCCGGCGGTCATCGTGTTGCTCCACGGACGGCGCGAACGGTGTAGTAGTCCGTCTTGTAGTTCGCGAGCACGTTGCCGGCGCTGAAGCCCACGGACCACGCGCACTGCGGAGCGTCCACGTACGTAGACGAAGACCAGTAGTATTGCGGACGCATGTTGAACACTGGATCGCAGGCAGGCTTATGCCGGTCATGATCCGCAATCGAGAACAGTTCCCGCAGCGTAGGCAATCTCCAGTCGTTGTGACCTGCCAGATCCAAAGACTTGCACCGCTCGATTGCGGTGATCCAGTCGAGGTGCCCGGCCGACCCTTGCTCCCACATGAGGCCGGTCTGTGTGTCGGTCACCGTGCCGTCGCCGTTATCGACGAATCTCATCGCGCGACCCATCCTTGCACGGCCACAATGCGCCCTTCCGCGTCGCGGATCGCCGACTCGGGGCCGGTGTCGGGCGCGACGAGTCGGGGGTCGTCGCATGCGGCGAGCACGAGCGCACTCACAATCGCGCGAGTCACCCGCTCGTCTTGCTCGTCGAGCCAGACCGTGAGCGGCGTGTCGCCGACGGTCGCGACTCCATCGATGATCTCTCCCCAGCGGCGCAGCAGATCATCGATCTCACCGCGGCTCTTTCCGACGCTGACGTCGGTGTTCTCGGCAAAACGTCTCACGCCGCGTCTCCAATCTCCGCGAGTCGCGCGGATGCGACCTCGAGCAGACGCCGTTCGCGGTTCGCCTTCTCGTCGAGCCACCACGCGCGCTGCCGCAGCCGGCCAGCCTCGCCATAGTCCGGCCGACCCCCGTTCCACACGCTGACTTCGAGCATGGCCCGATGTTCGAGCTCGCAGGCTCGCGCCGTCGCGGATTTGATCGATGACGTGAGCCGCGAGATCGTCTTGCGCAGTGCAGCGGCATCCGTCATTGCCCGAATCCGGTCTTCAGCGCGCGGGCGGCGCGAGGTCACCGCGCAGCCAGGCGGGAGCCGTCAGCCCCGAAGCAGTGATCTCCGATTCGAATACGCGGCGCCGGAGGCTTCTCGTCGCGCATGATCCGGCGGCGGATCCGCTTCCAGATCCGTGGCCGCGCATCCCGAGCGCGCGCTTCGAGCAGCGCTTGCGTGATGGCCCAGCCCGGAATCTCATGGACGCGCGGCACCATCACAGCGCTGCAGCCCAGCACCATGCGACGATGCAAAGCACCAGAAACGCGACGGCGCCGAAGTAGTCGAGCAGGCCGGGCTCGTCCGTGTCGCGCGGGATGACCTTCGGCGCCTCCTCCAGTTCGTCGGGCGGATCCGAGCGCCGCTCGGCGTACTGCGCCGCCTCGAGATCGCGCCGCGTGAGGCAGAGCCGCCGGGCCACGATCGGATCCGTGACCCAGCGCGCGATTTCTTCGGCGGTTGCGGTATCGAAATCGATGACGGTGCCCATCAGTGGATCCTCCAACCTGTGATCTGAGACCGCTGCTGCCGCCACGGCGACAGAACGAGCGACAGCACCTCGTGCGCAAGGCAGGCATCGCAGATGCCGTGCGTGCGCACCTGCTCGGGCGTCTCGCCCGCAGCGGGCCAGTGCTCGACGCGATAGACGCGGCCGCAGCCGATGCTCAGAATGCCGCCGCAGTACCGCTCGACGCGGCATGTCTTGATGGCGGGTCCGGTGAGCATCAGAACGGGATCTCTTCGCCGGCGCCGGACATCCGAGCGCGGAGCGAGCGAACGATGATCGCCTGCTGCTGCGGAGAGAGAGACGAGAGCGCCAGCGTTCCGTCGGGCGCCGTGAAATCCGTCACGGGCGCGAACTGACCGAGGATCTCGCGCACCTTCGCCTGAGTCGTGCCTCCGGCCGCGCGCAGCGTATCGACGAGCTCTTCGTTGCTCGCGCCTGTCATCCGCGTCGCCGCCGCAGCCGGCGCAGACTGTGACTCGGGAGCAAGATTCGCAGCGTCATCCGCGGGCGCGAACCGCGAGAAGTCGGGCGGCTCGCCCGAAGCGAGCCCGTCGGCACCGTCGCGATCGACTCGCAGGACCCAACGCGCGTAGCCCTTGGTCTCGTGGTCCGGAAGGCGCTTGAGGCCGATTCGCTCGCCAGAACGCGGCTTCTGCTTTTCGATCTCGTTGCGCAGTACGGTGTGCAACAGCCAGATCGAGCACTCTTCGCCGGTCTTCTCGTCGATGCAGACCATGATCGGCTGCGGCCCGTACGAGGTCGGTCCGGTCTCGAACCGGACGACTTCGCCGACGAAGATGTCTCCCGGCGCCAGCTTCAGAGTCGTCGGATAGGTTCCGTCAAACTCATCGAGCTCGCGGCGAAGATCGCGCCCCATCAGATCTCACCGGTGATGCTTGGCGTGGTCGCCGTCCGCATGAACCCCATCCCGACCAGGAATTCGTGCGGAAGAAGCCGACGCAGGTACGAGACGACATCGCGGCGGGCAGCGTGCTCTGCGAGCACGAAGTCGGGGCTAACGAGCGCGAAGCGGAGCTCCTTGCGGCCGGCGCTGTTTTCGACGAGCGACGATTGCAGGAGCAGCGTGAAGCTGTATGAAATCAGCTCGCTGTGTTCCGAGAAGATCCCGTCGTAGATCGGGCAGTAAACCGAGATCGCGGGCGGCAGCTTCGCTGACACGTCGACCTTTTCGTTTCCGCCAGAGACGCGCACGAGGCCCGTCGGGTCGATCTCGGCCGTGAAATCGCCTTTCGCCGCGATCGACAGGCGCGCGACCTGCTCGAGCAGCTGATCAGCCACGGGATCAACGATCGTCGACTGCTGCGCGCGGAGCAGGAAATGGAGATCGCGCTGGCCGAGTGCCACCGCCTTCATCGCGCCCTGCCATCGCTCGCAGAATGGGTGGCGCACGAGATCGCAGGAGACGACATCGTGATCGACGCGATCGGTCGGATCCAAGAGCGCGCGAATCGCGTCCTTCTCGACTCCGATCTCCGTGCTCTTGTCGGCGGTGGCGTGACACGCGAGCCACTCGGCAAAGCTCGCGACGTCGTCGAAGCGGTGCTGGCGGACCGTGCGCATCGCGCCCGAGAGCTGATGCACCGAATACCCGTCGCGCACCACGAGGATCTTTCCCGAGCCCGACGGATTGGCGAGCGCGGAGGGATCCGGGCACGGAGGCGCGAGTCGCTGGAACAGCCGCTCGAGCACGTCGCTGAAGTTGGTCTCCTCGATCACTGAGCGTCTCCCTTGCTGCCATCGCTCATCGGCACGAAGAACCCGACCTGCTCGGGCTCCCGCGCAACGAGCAAGCAGCCGTTTCGCACGTAGATCGGATGATCGATGGGAAGCGGCTGGGGTCGCTTGAGCCGAACGCTCGCGATGCAGCGCCTGGTGGGCGTCGCGCTCTCGCAGTCCATCTCGAAGACGAGATCGATCGTGACCTTCGATCGCAGCTTCCCGCCCGAGCGCTGGTACAGGTGCGGCTCGTCGAAGAAGCCGGCGATCTCCGCCAGCTTCTCGTCGATCTGGCTTGCCACGCGGCCAGCTCCGAGCAGCGAAATTTCGAACGTGTGCAGTGCCTCGCTCATCGAGTTCCTTTCGGGCGCCGCGAGCGCGGCGCAGGTGTCTCCAGCGCACAGCACTGCCCGGGCAGCACCGTGCGCGGATACCGTTCGTTGTCGGGGAGCACGGTCACGAGCGTGCGTGCGCCTCGGTCCCGTGCGCACAGCGCCAGAGCCGTCACGACGCCCGAAAAGCGCAAGGTCCGACCCGGCGAGAGCGCCGACGGCATCTCGACCCGCACGCGCTGGCCGGGCGCGAGCGGCCGGCCAGCAGGGTCCCTCGTGCCCTGGGCGGCGCAGCAGAAAGGTGAGTCGGCGAGCGCCTGGGCGGGTTCCATGAGCGGGCCTCAATTGTTCACCGTGTGTTTACCTGCCCTTTTGCTTATAGTCAACACAAAGTTGAGAAATAGGGCACGCCCCTCCTGCCCATGCCGGACGGCACGGGTCGTGCCGGGGGAGGGGGCTGCCGTTGATCGAGGGGGATGCCGAGCGGACGCGGCGGCTCAGGACCGTGGAGGGTGGAGCCGAGGAAGGGGCGAGCGGGGCGTCGTGCCGATAGGCACAACTGGCGGGCGGCTGTTACCGTGCTCCCGCATCGACAGCGGAGACCCACGCGATGGGACTGCATCCCCACAAGCTCGATGCGGCGATGCTCGTCATCGCGACGCATCCGCGCGTCCGCGATCTCGGGCTGACGAAGCTGTGGAAGCTGCTCTACTTCGCCGACGTCGCGCATGCCCGTGAGCACGGGTCGACGATCACCGGCTCCGAGTTCATCAAGTATCCGTTTGGGCCGGTCCCGAGCCGGGGCGAGAGGCACCTGAAGAGGCTCGTGAAGCGGAATCTCGTCCGCATCTCTCAGGTCAACGCGGGCACCTACCGTCAGACGATGGTAGAGGCGACGCTACCGGCGCGATCCGTGGTCGAGGCCCTCGATCGCGCCGAGCAAGAGACGCTCGATGCCGTCTGCGTGAAGTTCGGCGCCGTGACGGCGAAGAAATTGTCGGATCTCAGCCACGCCGAGCCAGCGTGGGTTGCGGCGCCCACCATGCAGAAGCTTTCGCCCGCGCTCATGCTTTACGGGGCCTTCGAAGACTCGGATGGCCTCTGAATCGATCGTCCGATTCCATTGCAGCCGCAAGACGAAGCGAAGCGCGCGAACGGCGCGCCACGATCTATTCGAACAGTGCAGCGTCGTGCGAACGGTGCTCGCAATGAACCATGACTATGGCGATGTCGTGCGCGGAACGCGTGGGCTCCGCAAGATGCGCGTCCGCGTCGGGGTCGCACGCATCCCCGATCCCATCGAGATCGGCGTCGGACTGGTTTGCGTTCGACCTCTCCGGGCAGTTGTCGACGTCGTTGAGCAGGCCGTCGAAATCCCGGTCGTTCGGCGGACCGATCATTACGATCCACGGAATCGTGTCGTCGGGAAAGTACTCGTTCGAGGCATTGCCGGCGATCGTGCGCCCATCGGCCGATACGCCCACGGCCGCGCTGCCCGACCAGTTTACGGGCCACTGGCTCGAGGCGATCTCGTCGTTGAGCACGGATTTCAGCGAGCGCATGCCGTTCGTGGCATCCCACACGAACGCCAGACCTCCGCTCGAGCCGACGATGACCGAGCCGTCCGCCGAGACGCCCCGCGCGGTACTGGAGTTCGTTCCGGGCAATCGGCCGAGGCTGACCATCCCGCCGGCGTCGGTCCATCGAAACGCTTCTCCGATGCTCGATGAAGCAGAGGTGCTTTCGCCGACAATGACGGAACCGTCGGCGGAGGCGGCATTCGCTCGGCTCGAACTTCCGCCCGGCAGGGTTCCGAGGCCGGTGATGCCTTCGGCTTCGGTCCACCGGAAAGCCTGATCGCCGCTGACGCCCGCGGCGACGGAGCCGTCCGATGAGACCGCGTAGGCGATGCTGGAGACGGCGCCCGGCAACGCGCCGAGCCCGATGAGCCCACCCGTCGACGACCAGCGGAAACCGGTGCCTACGATCACCGAGCCATCGGCGGACACGCCGAAGGCCTCGTAGCAGCACCAGTGCGTGCCACCGGGCAACGATTCGATCGCGACCATTCCGCCATCGGCAGTCCAGCGATAAGCGCCG
Organism: uncultured Myxococcaceae bacterium; assembly: GCA_964505355.1. Lineage (GTDB taxonomy): Bacteria > Myxococcota_A > UBA9160 > UBA9160 > UBA9160 > CAZDHU01. The sequence continues at coordinate 11,426 of CAZDHU010000276.1, forward strand.
CTGACGTCCGAGCTGTAGCCGACGACGACGGAACCATCCGCAGAGAGCCCGTTCGCCTTCGTGTACGAGTCCTCGCTGCCGATCGTGATCCGCCCGCTGTTGTCCCAGCGGTATGCGATCGGCGGCCGCAGCCGGCTACTTCCATCGCTTCCTGTGGCACTCAGGCCGTTGGCCGAGAGCGCGGAAATCCAGTCGTTGCCGGCCGCGGGCCCCGCGAGCGCCATCGCGAGAACCAGAACGACGCCGTGGCGGAGGGCAGGACTCATCATCGCTCGCCTCGCGGTAGTTGGCGTCGATCATCCGGACGACCGCGGCGCTCGGGCCGGGCTGCGGGCTTCGGCTTGGGCTCGCTGAGGGCGCGTTCGCGGGCCGCGGCCGCTGCCGCATCGCGGACGGCCTCGCCGAGACGTTTCATGCGCGCCATGTCCTTGCGGAGCGCTTCCGCTTCACCGGGCTCGTCTACGAAGAAATCAATCCGGCCAGGAGGCGGGGAGGGGGCGCGAGTTGGGGCGCGCTCGGGGACGCGCCCCGCGGCTTGTTCGATCACGGTCCACTTGCGACCGGTTTTGCGTTCGATGCGAGCGACGAATTGCGCTTGCGGCGTGCGCGATCCGGTGACCCAGTACCAGATAGCCTGATCCGATGCACCGATGTCAGCAGCCATCTTGTACCGGTTGCCGCCCCAGAATTCGGCCAGTTCGCGCCTCGCGATCTCTTGATGCGGGTTCAGATCCTTTTGATTCGGTCGTGCAGGTCTGCCCCGGGGCATATCAACATAGTGTGAACCGAGGTGGATACCTGCGCCTTCAATCAGTGTTGACATTTCTCGCCTTGAAATATAAACATCACGTCGAGATGACCGGACGCGAATCCCTCTGTCGATGGGTCTCAATCCATCGCTCGCAGGCGGCGGCCGCGCGCGCGCTTGGATTGACGCCCCAGCACCTGCATCTGCTGCTCCATGACCAGACGCGCGGCGGCATGCGGCGGCCTACAGCGCGGCGGATCTCCATCGTCACCGGCATTCCGCTGATCGCGCTGCTGATGCTCGACGAGCATCTGCCGGCGGTCCCCGCGCCGACTTGCGCGCCGCCCCTCGATGGAGCGGCGGCCCGCGACCTGGCCGGCACGAGCGAGGAGGCGGCATGAACCTCCTACTTCGGCGCTGCGATCTTCACGGCATCGCCCTCGACGCGGAAGCACAGCTCGGTGACGACGAGGGCGAAGAGCACGTCCTGGTAGATGTTCACGTTCGTGAGCGCATTGGCCTCGGGCGCCTGCTCGAGGGCGCTGTTCATCGCAGCCTCGACGTTCGGGTTCAGCTTCCCGAGCGGGATCATCCCCAGCAGCGACCACATGCAGTCTTTCCCGGTGGCCTTCGTCTTCAGGATGGCCGGCTCGATCGGCAGGTTCTTGCTCGAGGCGATCCGCAGCGATCCGTAGTTGACCGAGCAGGCCGGAAGCAGCATCGCAAGGGCGCAGATCAGGACGCGTCGCATGAGTTTCTCCTTGTGGGCCGTCGCGGCCCGGACGTTGCCGCGCAGTCTACGGGCCGCCGCCGCGGATTTGGCGAAATTGTGCGCGGGCGGATCGTTGGGCACGGGCGCTGTAAGCAGCAGGAAGCACTGAGCTTCACTTTTTACAGTGAGGCCAAACGTGCCTGATGACGTGCGTCATGCGCTCTGGGCGATGGTCGCCGAGGCTGGCGCGACGAGAGAGCTCGCACTCGCGGTCAAAGCTCGACGCGGCTGGCGCCTGTCGGATCACGCGGCCGTCTCGCGGGTCTCGCAGTGGCTCTCGCCCTCGGACGACCACGAGTATCCGGCGAGCGAGATCGTGACCGCGATCCGCGTGACCGGCCGCGACTACGTGAGCCCGATCCTGCTGCGCGAAGGACTGCGGGCGGAGTTCGACCGAGATGGGTCGACGACAACGGCACGCGCGCCGATGGCGAGCGTGCGATCTGGCTCCGCGGCACAGCGGAGGCGCGCATGACACAGGCCCGGTACTCGATCGCCTTCGATGTCGAACGAGTGAACTCAACGATCAACGAGATTCAGTCTCTACTCGAGTCACTTGAAGCCTTTGGGCAGGTTCCGCCTGAAGCGATCGAGGAGGCTTTTGGCGTCGCTGATCGAGCGTTTGAGGCCGAGAGAATCAATCTCAATCTGTGCGCTGCAGGCAGGGCAGATCAAGCCCGATACGCCCTCGAGGTTCCGCAGGCTCTGCTCGATCTCGCAGCCGCACTTCGGGCACTGAATCGTGAATCCATCGAACATGCTTCTTCTCCTGCCGACGGGGGATCGGAGGCAGGGAGAGCGGAGTCCGGCGATACCAGCGCCGGGCTCCGCTCTCCCTGTGTTTCCGGGACAGAGGAGCGCGACGGCGGATCAACGTCAACCGTGAGGGATGGAGCATGAAGCCCGCACGAATCGCAGCGCCCGAGGTGATTCTCGCGAGACTGAGCCGTCCGCCGCGCCTCGAGGAGTCGCAGGTGCGCGACGCGAACATCTTTCAGGCGAAGGGCTATCGCGTACACGAGATGCGCTGTTTCGAGTGCGGCGGATTCATCCGCTACGCGCGGCTCGCCGGCCAGCCTCCTGACAGGAGGCGCCGGTGTTGCGATTGCCTCTCGCTCTGGTGGTCGCGCCGCCGCGCGTTTGGTGTCGCGTGATCGCGCGGCGGTGCCGAGGCGACGCACGGCGGGCTCGCGTGCTCGATCTCGTTGCGAGTGGTCTCACGGTGATCGAAGTCGCCGCGCATGAATCGATCTCCACGCAGCGCGTGTACCAGATCCTCGCAGAGACGCGCGTCTGTCCGCCGTCACTCGCTTCCCGGCGACTTCGATCGGCGCAGAAGGAGACGCCGTCGTGATCGATCGAATGATCAAGCGGGCACGCGAGATCGCCCGGGCGCGGCTCGGTGTCGGTCCCGAGCAGCCCGTGTTCATCTGCCGCGTGTGCCGTGCCGCGTACCTCGACGAGCGCGCGTTCACGTGCGGATCGATCGAGTGCGCGCGCGAGATGGAGCGATACGAGGCAGCGCTGCGCGGGGAAGAGCGGTCTCTCGGCTGGGCTCATAACCCGGCTGTCGCGGGTTCGACTCCCGCCCCCGCTACCTCTGTTCGCGGGCGCAAGAGGAGGGCGGCATGAGCCCCGCGACGCGCCTCTCAGACTGGCCCTCCCACGAGCACGAAGAGACGCTCGCAGAGCGGGCTGCTGCGCGTGTGCGCGAGACAATCGCGGCGACGCGCGCGGCGCGACCGAGCGTGTCGCGGGTGACTCCGCTCGATGTCGCGACTTGCACCGTCGACGAGCTCGCCTCGCGCCGCTGGCGCGAGGGACGGGCCGCGCACGGGCTTGCGCTCGATGACCCGACGTTTCGAGGGGACCCGCGCCTCGAGCTGCTGGAAGAGCTGCTCGACGCCATCAACTACGCGCGGCGCGCGAGATGGCGCCTGATCGAAGTGGTCCTCTACGCGATTGCGCGTGCCGTGATGGCACGGATGAGACGCCGCGGATTGTCCCAGGAATACCGACGCGCTGCGTCGTGATTGATCGTCATCGGCCTGGAGGGGAACATGGCGACACCGAGAAAGCACTGGTTCCGAGTCGCGGATTCCGTCGCTCATGAACCGTGGTCGAACGACGTACTCGCGACGGCGATTCGGATCCTCGCGCACCTCAACATGCGGCGCGCGAGGGACGGTCGATCGTGGGTCGACGCCACGTCCGTGCTCTGCGGACCGGCCCTCCTCATGACGTTGACGGGCAGTGCATCGCTCGCGCGCGCTCGACGCATCATCGATCGACTCGCCATGCACGTGTCGCTCACGGTCGATCGACGAGGCATGGACACGCTGATTTATTGGCCCAAGTTCGCGGAATACCAAGAACCAGAACCCGGAGGCCGGGCGGCAACGCACGGCCAACGATTACAAGAGCATCCCCCTCCGACTCCGGCTCCGACTCCGGCTCCGAATCGGTCTCCTCAGGCTTCGCCTTCGGAGACCGCGGCGGCCGAGGCGCCGACGCGAACGCTCGGCGAGCCGGCGAGGTGGTCGGCGATGTTCGCCGCTGAGCCCGGCGCCGCAGCCGAGCACGTCGCATTCGTCGCCGAGGTGCTGCCGCAGATCGAGGCGGAGGCCACAGCTCGTGGCCACGAGCCGATGACGCGCGAGTGGACCGCCTGCGTCAAAGAACGGCTCTGGGCGTTCTGGCGGTACAGGGAGAAACGGCGGACTGGCCTCGCCGTTGTGCGCCGCAGCGAATCGTTCGCAGAACGCGAAGATCGCGCACGGCAGGAGTCGTTCGAGGCCGGCGCCGCCGCCGCGAACGCGTCGATCGAGCGCCGCGCGCGTGAGCGAGCGGCACGAGAAAAACGAGGAATCGCATGAGCGACACCGGGTCCGTCATCTCCGGGCAAGTGAGCCGGCTCTTCGCGTTCTTCGGTCCTGCACCCGACCGCGTGCGGCTCGCGACGTACTGCGACGAGCTGGCGGCATTCGATCCGCACGACGTGCGCAGCACGATCGACACGATCATCAACACCGGCGCGAAATACGCGTTCGTCCCGGCGCTACCAGCGGTGGTCGCAATCGCACGCGATGTCGCACGCAAGCGCCGAGAAGTGCAAACGCTCGCACTTCCCCCGGGCGAGCCGACGCCGCGCGAATCCGACGACGATCGCGCAGCATGGAAACGACTCGCGATCGGGTACCGCGAATCACGCGGACTCTCGGTCCCCGACTGGCTGCGAGAAGCCGACGTCTCGCGAATGCGCGTCGTCGCAGATCCGCGCGCGCAGTACGTCGCACCGCTCCGCGAAGATCCATACCAGCGCGCGCTCCGCGAGGTGCATCCCGACGACCTCGCTGGCGGGTACCAGCCGGATCCCGGCATCGGCGCTCGTTGCCGGCGGCTGCTCCAAGCTCGGCAGGACGCGTACCTCGCGCATGGAGTAGATCGCGTCTTGGCGGCGTGGGCCGCGTTGAATGATCTCGCGCGCGATTCACAGGTCGGTGAGCACGTCCGTCGCCTGCGCGCCGCGCAGGTGCGCGCGGCAAGAGGCAACTCGTGATCTCGATCGTGATCCATGGGAAACCGCATGCGCAGGGTCGGCCTCGTGCTGTCCGCACCGGAGCGGGTGCGCGGATGATCGACCCCCCGACGTCGCGCGAGTGGAAGCGCCGCGCGAGCCGGCTGATGCTCACCGCGCGCGGTCGATCGGGTCTCTTGCGAGGCCCGCTCAGCGTCACGATCGAAGCGGTGTTCGCACGACCGCGCAGTGAGCGGATCGGCATCAGGTCGTGGTGCGATCGATGCGTCGGGGACGGCGACAACATCGCGAAGGCCGCTCTCGACGCTGCGAACGGCATCCTCTGGCGCGACGATTCTCAGGTTGCGCAGCTGGTGGTACTCCGCCTCGTCGGGGCGCGAGGCGAGAGCGCTCATGTTCGGATGACGGTGGCGACACTCAGCGGAGACGTGCCGTGAAGTTCCGCACCGTCGAGCACGCAGCGATTGCCTACCTCGATCTGCGCGACACGCTCGGCTCGGTGCGCGCGATCAGCCCTGGTGAACGCGTCCAGAAGCCGCGCGCAGGCGCCTGTCGCGCATGCGGCCACAGGAAGCATCAGTGGAGCGAAGGCAGGCGCTCTGCGGGCCGCTGGACGTGTGCCGCCTGCGGCGCTCGCTGGCCCGTCGATCGGCTCGTCGATGCCGGATCCGGATCTCGACGTCTCACGCACCCGCCGATGGAGGCGCGCCGCGACCTGTGCGCCGATCTCGCGGCGGCATTCGCGATGCCCGATCGGGTCGCGCAAGTCTGGTGGTCGTACGTCGCGCTCCGGCGCGACCGATGCGCGCGTGATCGTGCTCTGCGCGAGTTCTGCGCGTCGCGGCGCGTTGAGCCCGGTGCGGTACGCACGCACGAGATCGTCGCGGATGCTCGCGGCGTCTCGGGCTATGCCGTCCGAGAGATGCTGCGATGCGCGCGAGACCTCGCGGAGGCGAGGCTGCGCCGGAAGGGATTTCTCGCGGCCTGATGGGGGGGATCATGGTGGAGCGACTTCTGCTCGCCCGGCGGGTCGAGGAGCGGCTCGGCTGCTCGCGACGATCGATCGATCGATACGTCGCACGGGGGTGGCTCACGCCGATCGGGGACGGCTGGAGGCGGTTTCGTGAGCACGAAGTCGAGGCCCTGCGCGCGCTGCTCGCAAGGGGCACGGCCGCGCGAAAATCGCCCGTCTGTGCTGGCGCGCGAGAAAACCGGGCAAAGCCCGCCAAACCCCGACATTCAGCATGTTTCACGCGGAACGAAACCGCGCCAAACCCCGACACGGCAACAGGATGCTGCATTGACGCCGCGACACAAAATGTCGTATTGCTCGCGCGTCAGGGCGAGGTGCGCATGCCCGCGGATGTGGTGGTTGACTCCGAGCCTGTGCTCCGTGCGTTGCGCGATCTCGCCGCGGCTCACGCGCCTCGCGCTGTAGCCGAGGCCCTGAACAAGACGGCCTTCGACGTGCTCGAAGCCGAGAAGGCGCACGTACTCGACATCTTCCAGTTCGCCGGTCCGAGCACGAGCCGCTTCATCAGCGGATCGTTCCGCTTCAATCGAGCCACGCAGTCGAAGCTGTCAGTGGAAATCTTCCCGCTGCGTGCGAGCGAAGAGATCTTGCGCGATCACACGCGCGGTGAGCGGTACACCGCTGACGATGTGAGCAAGCTCGAGCAAGACCGCGAGCTCGCGATCCCCATCGCTGTGCGCCGCACGCGCAGTGGACGTGTCGGAAAGAAGATGACGCCTCAGGCGATCACCGGGGTTGGTGGTCGCGGCTTCGTCACCAAGGGCGCCATCCTCCAGCGAGTTGGCAAGCACCGATATCCGCTGCGCGTCGCATACGTGCTCTCGCGTGCAGCGCGCAACAAGCCGGTCTTCCGTTTCTACGCAGTCGCTCGCACGACGGTGGCGAAGGTATTCGCAGAGAAGGCGCGGCGCGCAATCGAGAAGGAGTTGCTCTCGCGCGCAGGTGTGACGATCCGTCGCCACGCGTGACGTCGCGGGTCCTTCCCGGCGTTCTATGACGCGGGTGACGCGAGGCCCGCGCTAGACCTAGTGCCAGCGACCGCAAGGGGTTCGATCCGATGCCGCGCGCAGGCGTGAAACCGCCTCCGGTAGTGCTCAATCTGCAGCAGACAGCTCTGTTGCTGGGAGTCTCGGCACCCACAGTGAAGGCACTGGTGGAGCAGGGACTGCCTGCGCTCGAGCGGGGCGGCCACGGGAAGCCGTGGGAGTTTGATATGGCCGCGGTCGCTGCGTGGGATCGCGAATGCGGCCCAAACGCGCGCCGAGACGGCCAAAGCGGAGTGCTGGATCCCAGCATCGAGAAGGCGCGCAAAGATCGCGCGCAGGCGGAGCTCGCCGAGCTCGAGCTGGCAAAACGGCGCGGGCGGATGATCGACGTCGACGATGTCGAAAAGATGATGACCGACGACTATGCGCGTGTCCGCGCGCGGCTGCTCAGCATGCCGTCGAAGCTGGCGCCTCTCGTCGTCACGATCACGGACCCGGCCGAGGCTGATGCGGTCCTGACGATCGAGGTCTCGGAGGCGCTTGGCGAGCTTGCATCAGGCGGTGACATCGCTGACGAGTCCGACGGCGCGGATCTCTCTGACGACAGCGAGGAGGCGCGCGCGCAGGGCTCTGCGACCACCGCCTCGCCTCACCGTCAGCGAGTGGGCAGATCGAGAGCGGCGCCTATCTCCTGAGGCGAGCGCGGAGCCCGGCCGCTGGTACACCGCGCGAGCACCGTACCTGCGCGGGATCATGGATGCGTTGAGCGATCCGCGCGTGCGCGAGATCGTCGTGATGAGCAGCGCACAGGTCGGAAAGACCGAGATGCTGCTCAACGTGATCGGATACCTGGTCGATCAGGATCCGTCTCCTGTCCTGCTGCTGCAGCCTACGCTCGAAATGGCTGAGGCCTTCAGCAAGGACCGGCTGGCTCCAATGATCCGCGATACGCCGGCGTTGACGAGGCGCTTCGCGGACCCTCGGAGCAGGGACAGCGGAAACACGCTGCTGCACAAGCAGTTCCCTGGTGGTCACATCACGCTCGCTGGCGCGAACTCGCCGGCGTCGCTCGCGATGCGTCCGATCCGCGCACTTCTCGCTGACGAGGTTGACCGCTACCCGCAGAGCGCAGGCGCCGAAGGCAACCCGCTGAAGCTGGCGCGCAAGCGCACGACGACTTTCTGGAATCGGATTCTCTTCGAGACCTCGACGCCGACGCTGAAGGGCGCAAGCCAGATCGAGTCTGACTTTGAACGCAGTGATCAACGGCGCTTCTGGGTCCCGTGTCCTGACTGCGGAATGTTTCAGGTGCTGCGCTGGTCGCAGGTCATTTGGGACGAGGGGCGACCCGAGAGCGCAGCCTATGCGTGCTCGGGCTGCGCGGTCCTCTGGGACGATGCGCAGCGCTGGTCGTCGGTGAAGCGCGGCGAGTGGAAGGCTGATCGCGATTTCAATGGCATCGCCGGCTTCCACATCTGGGAGGCGTACTCGTCGTGGGTGCGCCTCGAGGACACCGTGCGCGGGTTCCTCGAGGCGAAGAGGCTTCCCGACACGCTGCGCGTGTGGGTGAACACGGCACTCGGCGAGACGTGGGAAGAGAGCGGAGAGAAAGTCGATGACGCTGCGCTGGCTGCTCGGCGCGAGTCGTTCCCGGAAGTCGACGGCATGCGCGTTGTGCCTGCTTCTGCCGGCGTATTGACGGCCGGCGTAGACGTCCAGGACAACCGGATCGAGATCGAGATCGTGGCTTGGGGCGCCGGCGAGGAAAACTGGTCGCTCGAATACCACATCCTGCATGGGGATCCGTCGACGTCGACGTTGTGGGACGACGTCGACGCGATCTTGATGCGGCCGCGGCTGCACCAGCTCGGCATCCGGACCTACATCCGCGGCGCGTGCGTTGACACGGGTGGCCATCACACGCAGACGGCCTATCGCTTCTGCCGCGAGCGCCATCGGCGCGCGACCGATGACGGTGGGCGTCAGTACGTGTTCGCGATCAAGGGCATGGCAGGCAAACGGCCGATCTGGCCGGAGCGATCCAAGAACCAGCGCGGCGGCGTCGCTTTGTACGCGATCGGCGTCGACACCGCGAAGGAGGTCGTCACTGATCGTCTGCGGATCGAAACGCCGGGGCCGGGGTACTGCCACTTCCCGCTCGAGCGGAGCGTCGAGTGGTTCGACCAGCTTACGGCGGAGCAGGTGGTGACGCGCTTCCACAAGGGCTTCCCGAAGCGCGAGTGGGTGAAGCGAAAGCCTCGCAACGAGGCCTTCGACTGTCGAGTGTACGCGCATTCGGCGCTGGTCGGCGTGATGACGGTCTCAGCGACGCGGATCGAGGACGAGGTCGCGAGCCTGCGCGAGATCGTGCAGCCGGCGGCGCCTCAGCAGCCGAAAGCCTCAGCGTCCTCTCATCCGTCTCCGGCGGATACGACGCGGCCTTCGCAGCGCACATGGATCGGCTCTCGTCGGGACTGGCTGAGGAGGTGAGATGGCGTGGACGCCGGCTCAGCTCGCCGCTCTGGAGGCCGCCATCGCGACAGGTACGAAGCGAGTCGCGTACTCCGACAAGACCATGGAGTACCACTCCATGACCGAAATGCTCGAGCTACGGGCGCAGATGAAGGCTGAGATCGAGGTCTCTGCAGGCACCGACAGGCACGCGCGCGTCGCGTTCTCGCGGGACTGATGGACGCGACATGGCTCGATCTCGCCATCGGGTGGGTTTTCCCCGCGCGGGGCGCAGCGCGTCTTCAGCACCGGCGGGTCATGCAGGCACTCGGATACGAGGGCGCGAAGACCGGACGTCGTACCGACGGATGGATCACCGCGAGCAACTCCGCGGACGGTGAGTCGCAGATCGTGGTCTCCGCTCTGCGCGATCGCGCGCGTGACCTCGTACGGAATAACCCGTACGCAGCGCGCGCGCTCGACGTGAAGGTCGCGAACACGATCGGGACCGGCATCGTGCCCGAGGTAAAGAACAAGCGTCTCGCCCCGATCTGGTCGCGGTTCATCGACACGTGCGATGCAGATGGGCGACTGGATCTATACGGGCTGCAAGCCCTCATCGAGCGGTGTCGGTCCGAATCCGGTGAAGTGATCGTGCGCTGGGTCCCGACGCGAAAGGAGCGCGGCGGTGGCAGCTTCAAGCTGCGCGTCCTCGAGCCGGACTTCCTTGATCACTCGCGAGACGGGCGAGCGCCCGAGACAGACAACCAGATTCGCTACGGGATCGAGTACGACGCAACCGGTGGTGTCGTCGCGTACTGGCTTCATGACTCGCATCCCGGAGATGGTGCCACGCTATCGCTCGGTGCCGTGCGTGGTCGGACGAGCCAGAGAGTTCCTGCCGCAGAGATCATCCATCTCTTCCGGAAGGCGCGCCCCGGTCAATCGCGCGGAGTGACGGATTTCGCGCCGGTGATGCTGCGCGCTCGTGATCTCGACGACTACGACGACGCCGAGGTGATGAGGAAGAAGATCGAGGCGTGTCTCGCCGTGTTCGTGACGACGGGTTCCGGGATGTCCGACGCCAGCGTTGGCCCGGTGGCTGCAGACGCGAAGGGGCGCATCGAATCGCTCTTCCCCGGCATGATCGAGTATCTGAAGCTCGGCGAGTCGGTGACGATGGCCGATCCGAAGGCGTCTGGCGGGTATGCGGACTTCCAGCGGTTCACGCTGCGCGCGGTCGCGGCTGGATACGGCGTCCCGTACGAGCTGATGACGGGTGACCTCAGTCAGGTCAACTACTCGAGCTATCGCGCCGGCCTCGTCGATTTCCGGCGCCGAATCGAGCAGGACCAGTGGCAGCTTCACGTCGCGCAGGTGTGCGCGCGTATTTGGGACTGGTTCCTCGCCGACGTGACTGCTGCATCGCCCGGCATGGGAGATCGCACGACAGTCGAGTGGACCCCTCCGCGCTTCGAGCTGATTGACCCGCTGAAGGAGACACAGGCGGAGCTCGAGGCGTGTCTTGCTGGTTTCGATACATGGGATGAGATCGTCCGCCGACGCGGATGGACAGCGTCGGAACAGCTCGACCGGATCGCGAAGTGGCAGCGCGACCTCGCTGCGAAGGGCGTCGTCCTGAAGAGCGACTTCAGAAGCCAGATTGCGGCGCAGGCGCCCGCGCCGAACGAGCCGGGCAAGGATGAGGAGGCAGCGGCGTGAAAACGATCGAGACGAGGGCTCTGTCACCGATCCTTGGCGTGGCGTCTCTTGCGGCCGACACGATCGATCGAGATGCCCGAACCGTCGATCTGATCTTCTACAGCGGATCTCCCGTCTATCGGGTCTCGTGGGACGATGGACCGTACGAGCTCGAGTTCGAGGTGTCGAAGAAGGCAGCGAATTTCGCGCGCTTGAACAACGGCGCGTCGCTCATCGACAGCCACAACACGTACGGCGGTGTCGGGTCGATTCTCGGCGTCGTCGAGAAGGCGTGGATCGATGAGGGGCAGGCCCGAGCCCGTGTGCGCTTCTCGAAGCGCGCGGACGTCGAGCCGATCTGGCAGGACGTGCTCGACGGCGTGATCCGTAGCGTCTCGATGGGCACGTACGTGCTCGCCATGGAAGAAGTGACCGAGAAGAGCGCCGCGATGAAGCGGTTCCGAGCCACGGAGTGGGAACCGTACGAGATCAGCCTCGTCTCTGTGCCCGCAGACGCGGGTGCGAAGGTGCTGCAGTCGGCAGATGCCGAGCAGCGTCCGTGCCTGATCCAGTTCAGCGCATCGGCGATTGCCGAGGCGCCCAACGGGGCCGATGCGCCCAAGGAGAGCAAGATCATGAAGCACCACGTTCGATTGCTCGCGACCGGCGCGATCGTCGAAATCGACGAGAGCGAGTTCGACGAGAAGATGCACTCAAAAGATCTGCAGCCGGCCCATCAGGCGGCAACGCCGATGTCCAGCGACCTGCGAGCCGCGAAGCGCGCCGTGGAAGACGCGATCGCGCGCGATCAGGAGCTGGCCGCCGAAACCAAGCGCGTCGCTGCTCATTTCAATCTCGACGCGGTCTGGGCGCAGCGCCAGATCAACCTCGGCACGTCGATCGAACAGGTGATCGAGCTCGCGTCGCAGGAGCGCGCCCAGCGCGCACCGAAGACGGTGAACGACATCGGATTCGGCGACGATCGCGAGTCGGCCAGCTGGCGCGCGCAGCGCATGGCCGAGGCGCTCGCGGCACGTGCCATGGGACGCGCGATTCCCGAGGAATCGCGGCAGTACGCAGCGCATCGCATGGTCGACCTCGCTCACGAAGTCCTCGGATGGCACCGTATGAACGCGGGTCTCGATCCGCGCATGCACGGGTCGCGGATCGTCGAGCTCGCGCTCACGACCAGCGACTTTCCGAATCTGCTCGCAAATGCCGCGAACAAGATGCTCCTGCCGGAGTACGAGGCGGCTCAGCCGACCTACCGGCTCCTCGCCGAGCGTCAGGACCTGCCGGACTTCAAGACGGCGTCGATCCTCAAGGTCGGAGACCTGCCGGTCCCGCTGCAGGTCGCGGAAGACGGCGAGATCAAGCTCGGCAGCTTCAGCGAGGCGAAGGACACGTTCGCTCTCGCGACCTACGGGCGCCGGCTGAACTTGTCGTTCCAGTCGATCGTGAACGACGATCTCGGAGCATTCAACCGAGTGATGCGTGCGGTGGCGGTGAGGCTCGCGGACTTCGAGAACAGCCTCTGGTTCAACCTGTTGACGTCGGCATCGGGCGTCGGGCCGACGCTCGGCGACTCGGTGGCACTCTTCAACGCCGCAAGCCACTCGAACTACACGTCGTCTGGAACGGCGATCAGCGTCGACTCGATCGGCGTTGGTCGAGCGTTGATGCGCAAGCAGACGTCGCTGGACGGGATCAAGCTGAACGTCCTGCCGCGCTACATCCTGACGTCGCCGGAGAAGGAGCAGCTCGCGCGGCAGTTCACGACGCAGATCCAGCCGACGCAGGGGTCGAACGTGAACCCCTGGGCTGGAACGATCGAGCCGCTCGCCGATGCGAACCTCGTATCGGCGAACCCCTGGTATCTCTTCGCCGATCCGACTCGCGCTCCGGTGTCGGTGTACGGCTACCTGCAGGGGCAGGCCGGTCCGAGCGTCGCCTCTCGACAGGGCTTCGAGGTCCTCGGTGTCGAAATGCGCGTCGCGCTGCACTTCGGATGCGCGTTCGTCGACCACCGCGGCGCATACCGGAACGCCGGGGCCTGATCGGAACGGTCCGAGCACTTCAACCAATGAGGGGGTGAGCTTCGGCTCGCCCCCTCTGACTTTCGAGGTATCCAGATGAAGACTCTCATCGGTGGAAACGAGACGGTTCAGATCACGGCTGGCGGGACGCTGACCGCAGGAACTGGCGTGATCACGGGCCAGCTTTTCGGCGTGCCGCGCACGAATGCGGTCTCCGGCGATCTCGTGACGCTGCAGATCGTCGGCAAGGTGACGCTCGCGAAGACGAGCGCGCTGCAGATCGACATCGGCGACGCGGTCTACTGGGACGACACGAACAAGGTCGTCAACAAGACGTCGTCTGCGCAGAAGGAAGTCGGCATCGCGATCTCGGCGGCGGCAAACCCGTCGGCGACGGTCGACGTCTACCTGATCCCGACGGTACGAACTTCGGTCGCGGCCTGATCGATCATGGCCTGGCCGGACGTCGCCGAGCTCGCTCTGTGCGCCGGTATTGCGACGTTCGGTCGCGCCATCACGTACGAGCCGCAGAACATGCTGCCGGTCGCGATCACCGGCGTCTTCGATGCTGCTTTCGAACGCGTGTCGCTCGATGGCGGGATCGCGGTGGCCGACGTGCAGCCGGCTCTCGGAATTCGTCTTGCTGACCTTCCGGTGATGCCGACGACCGGGGACGTGTTCTCGGTCGCCGGCGTCCCGTACACGGTGATCGAGGTACAGGTCGACGGGCAGGGCGGCGCTCGGCTGATGGCGCATCGGAGCGACTGAGATGGCCGCACACGTGCGCAACCAGCTCTACGCGGATCTGCTCGCGCGCCTTGCGGCGATTGGCCCGGTGCATGAGTCGCGCGCGCAGGCGCTGGTCGCCGACGCGCTGCCCGCGATCGGTCTCGAATGGACGAGCGACGAGGTGCAGTACCTCGCCGGCGAGGGCGAATCGTCGGCCGGGCGCCCGCAGAGCCGGACGCTCGCGATCGCTGCGACGGCGGTGGGCAACGACTGGGCGGCGGTCGACGGGATCGCGCTCGAAATCGAGCGCGTGATCGCGTCCGGCTGTGGTCGCGAGTGGCGCCTTGTGCGCTCGCAGTCCGGCGTCGATCCATCGGGATCACGCGTTCGTTTCGCGGTGCAGATCATGATCGAGGTCGACTACTGGGTGCGCGAGGCGACACCTGACGTGTCCGAGTAACAGGAGGGCCGGATGGCGCGTCTCACCGTGCAGGATTTTGCGACATGGCCCGACGGGCAGGTGTCGCGAGCGGCACCGATCGAGCCGACGACGGTTTCGGCTGCGCATCCCGCTGGTGACGAGTTCGTGAACGACGGTCGCACTCACCTCTGGGTGGCGAACTCGAGCGGCAGCGCCATCACCATCACGTTCACGATCGAGGACCCGTGCGAGTTCGGCGTCTCACACGCCTTTGCGGTGACAGTGCCGAACGGGACGGCCGGGCGACCGATTGGTCCCTTCAGGCA
>CAZDHU010000277.1:0-14042 GCA_964505355.1 uncultured Myxococcaceae bacterium
TCACCGACGTCGCGCGCCGCGTCCGCCTCGGGCACCGCGGCATTTCCTACTACTGAGCCTCGCGCTTCGCCCTCACGCTCCGACCGCCCCGCCATGCCACCGCCCCGCCTCCACGGTACGGTGACGCCCGCGAGCGGCCGAAGACGGCCGCGAGAGAGGAGTTCGCATGCGCTTTGGGCTCGTCGGGTGCGGCGGCATCGGCCAGATCCGCGCGCAGGCGTTCGAGGCCACGCCCGAGCTGCGGCTCGTAGCGGTCAGCGACCTCGATCCCGGCCGGGCCGAAGCGGTCGCACGCGCGCGAGAGGCCGCGATCTGTCGCGACGCGGATTCGTTGCTGCATCGCGACGACCTCGACGCCGTCATCGTCTCCACGCCGCCCGCGCTGCACGCGGAGATCGCGTGCGCGGCCCTACGTGCCGGCAAACACGTGCTGGTCGAAAAACCGCTCGCCCGTTCGGCCGCCGAATGCCGCACCATTCTCGCCGCCGCCGCCGCCGCGAACCGCTTCGTCGCGACGGGATTCAACTATCGCTTCTATCCCTCGGTGGTGAAGGCGCGTGAATGTCTCGATGCGGGCGTGATCGGCGAGCTCGATCACATCCGCGCCTACAGCGGCTACACCGCCGCCGATCACGGCCAGCCCTGGCTTCACGAGCACGACGCGATGGGTGGCGGCGCGCTGCGCGACAACGGAATCCATCTGCTCGATCTCGTCCGCTGGTTTCTCGGCGAGGTGGACGACGTGATGGGCCTGCGCAGCAACCACGTCTGGCGCTTTCCGGGCTGCGAAGACAACGGCTTCGCGCTGCTGCGCAGCGACACCGGCCGGCTCGCGAGTCTGCAGGCGAGCTGGACGGAATGGGCGGGCTATCGCTTCCGGATCGAGCTCTACGGCGAGCGCGGCTGCCTCACGCTCTCGTGCTTTCCGAGCTTCCTGCGCGTGCTGTCCGCACCCGAACGCGGCGCACACATGAGGCGGCGTCTTCATTTGTTTCCGCGCGTACAGTGGATGGAGAAATGGAAGAGCTATCGCTGGGTGGTGGCGCAGAGCTTCATCGCGGAGCATCGCGCGTTCGTTCGCGCGGCGAACGGTGAATCGACGCCGATCGCCACCGGCGAAGACGGCCTGCGCACGGTCGAGATCGCCGAGGCGACGGGAGAGCTCGTGGCCCGAGGACGCGAACAGTGAGCGAGCCGCAGCTCTCGATCGTGGTCGTCGTTCTCGCGGGACGCGTCGCGCTCGCGCGCTGCCTCGACGCAGTTCGCGCGCTGCGCGGCGTCGATTCGATCGAGACCATCGTCGCCTACGACGACCACCATCCCGACGTCGATTCGCTGATCGCGCGCCATCCCGACCTCGTCTTCGCCCAGCTTCCGGGCCGGCGCACCTGCGCTGAAATCCGATCGCACGGTATGCGACTGGCGCACGCTCCGGTGGTCGCGCTGACCGAAGATCACTGCGTGCCCGATCCCGACTGGGGCCGCGCGATTCTCGATGCGCATCGCACCGCACACGCCGCGATCGGCGGCCCGGTGGACAAGCGCGGCACCGATCACGCAATCGCCTGGGCCGTCTATCTCCTCGACTATTCCCGTTACGCGAGCCCGCTCGCCGAAGGCCCCGCGCGCGGATTGACCGATTGCAACGTTTCCTACAAACGCAGCGCGCTGGTCGCGATCGAATCCGTCTGGCGCACCGAGTTTCACGAGCCCGAGGTTCACGACGCCCTGCGACGACACGGGGCGACGCTCTGGCAGACGCCCGCCATCGTGGTGCGACAGCAGCGCTCGCTCACGCCGAGCGCCGCACTGCGCGAGCGCTTCGACTTCGGCCGCCTCTTCGGCGCACTGCGCGCCCGCGACGCGTCTCCGGCGCGTCGCGTGCTGCTCACGCTGGCGAGCGTACTCGTACCTCCGCTTCTGATCTGGCGCCTGCGCTCTCCGCTGCAGCGCGCGCCCGAACTGCGCGCTCCGCTGCTGCGCGCCCTGCCGTCGATCGTCGTGCTCGCCCTCGCCTGGGGCCTCGGCGAAGCCGTGGGCCACGCGACCGCGCGCGCCCCGCGCTCGCAGCAGCCCCGCGCGGGCGTGCGTCCGGGCGCCGCGTAGCACCGGCACCACCTCTTCCGTCCGCAGCACCGCCGCCCGCCGCCGCACGACACGAAACGGTGTCGCGGCGGAGTCGTCTCACAGAAAGATCCCGAGCCCCCACTCCGCCGGGGCGAGGCAGACCAGCGCGAAGAGCGAGGCGTTGGTGGAGGCGTGCAGCGCGATCACGCTGTCGAGTCGTCCTCGCCGCATCAGCCAGAGGTTCGCGAGCACGCACCAGGCGATCGCGACCGGGTATTCCCAGGGCTGATGGCCGAGCGTGAAGATCGCGACCGTGAACCAGAAGCTGAGTGGCGTGAAGTGCCCGACCGACAGCCGCCGGAAGTCGGTTTGCGACTTCCAGCTGTCGACGACGCGCGGCACGAGGCTGCGGGCGAAGAGTTCTTCCATCGGCGGCGTCACGAGTGCGAAGCCGGCGAAGCGGATGGCGAGCAGCGCGGGCCGGAAGGCCTCGCCCAGCGCGGCGGGGTCGAAGCCGACGGCGGGATCCGGGCGCAGCGAGGGCAGCAGCAGATATGGAGCGACCCAGATCAGCGTTCCCACCAGCCCCATCGCGGCGTCGGCGGCGAGGGCTCGCAACGAGAATCGAAGGCCTCGCAGTTCGGGATAGGCGCCGCGTCGCCAGAAGACGACGAGCGAGACCACGACGATCGCGACTCGAAGGGGCCGAAAGAGCTCGGCGTCCTGCGCGTCGAGGCGCGACTGGAGCTCGCCGAGTGCGACGAACGAAAAGTACGGCACGAGGTAAGGCCACCAGCCGTGATCGCGTCGCGCTGCCTTCGCCATGGCGCGCGCACCCTAGCCCGGCGCGCGCGCGCGCGCCCTGCCCCGCGCGGCCGGAAGCGGCCCTTCACAGGGCTGTCGAACATGTGATCCGCGTGCTGCAGAGCAGGCGCCTTCGCTGACCACGCTGGTCTCCATGGCTCGGCGCGGCCCCCCGGCCACCGCTTCGGGGGACTTCCGCGCTGCGTGGCCCTCGAAGGCGCCGTGTCACGTCGTTTTCGATGAACGTCAGCCGGGATCGTGCTCGGCGCCGGCCTCGACGCGAAGCAGCCCGCGATACGCCTGTTCGGGCGTGCTGCCTTCGAAGCACACGCCGTAGACCTCGCGGGCGATCGGCATCTCGACGCCGTAGCGCTCGGAGAGCTGCATGACGACGCGGCTCGTCTTCACACCTTCGGCCACCATGTGCATCTCCGCGATGATCTCGTCGATCTTACGCCCCCGCCCGATCTGCTCGCCGACGTAGCGGTTGCGGCTTTGCTTGCTGGAACACGTCGCGACGAGGTCGCCCATTCCCGCAAGGCCTGCAAACGTTCCGGGCCGGCCGCCCATTGCGACACCGAGTCGTGTCAGCTCGGCGAGGCCGCGCGTGATCACCGCCGCGCGCGTGTTGTCGCCGACGCCGAGGCCGTCGCCCATCCCGGCCGCGATCGCGATCACGTTCTTGAGACAGCCCGCGATCTCGCTGCCGATCACGTCGCCGTTGGTGTAGACGCGAAACAGCGAACCGCGAAAGACGCGCTGCAGCTCGCGCACGATGGTCTCGTCTTCCATCGCTACCACCGCGGCGGCGGCGTAGCCGCTCATGATTTCGCGCGCGAGGTTCGGGCCGGTCAGCAGGCCGGCGGGATGACCGGGCAAGACGGCGGCGATGATCTCGGTCATTCGCAGCAGCGAACCTTCTTCGAGCCCCTTGGCGAGGCTGATCACCGGCACCCAGGGCCGGATCTCTTCGCGCACTTCGTCGAGCACGCTGCGAAAGCCGTGCGAGGGCACGCCCATCACCACCACGTCGGCGTCACGCACGCAGGTCGCGATCGAATCCGTCGCCTGCAGGCGCTCGGGCAGACGAACGCCCGGCAGGTAGCGTTCGTTGGTGTGGTGCTGCGCGATCTCGCGCGCGAGATCGCTACTGCGCGCCCAGAGGGTCGTCGGCACGTTGCGCGAGGCAAGCGCCGCAACCGTCGTTCCCCACGATCCCGCTCCGAGCACACCGACCCGTAGACGCATCACGCGACCCTCCCCCGCACGCCCCGCTGCGGCGGAGCGCGAACCCGCGCATCATGCACGAGCCCGCGCGCGGAAGGAAGCAGGGCGTGCGGCGATCCGATCGCGTCGCGGTCTGCCGGAGGGAGAACGAATGAACGGAGCCGAGAGCGTGATCCGAACGCTGCACGCCGGCGGCGTCGAGGTCTGTTTCACCAATCCCGGGACGTCGGAGATGCACTTCGTGGCCGCGCTCGATCGCGTGCCCGGGATTCGGCCCGTGCTCTGTCTGTTCGAGGGCGTCGCGGCCGGAGCCGCCGACGGTTTCGGGCGCATGGCGGGACGCCCGGCGTCGACGCTGCTGCACCTTGGCCCCGGCCTCGGCAACGCGATCGCCAATCTCCACAACGCACGCCGCGCGCGAACGCCGATCGTCAATCTGGTGGGCGAACACGCCCGCCATCACGTCGCCTGCGATGCGCCGCTCACGATGGACATCGAAGCGGTCGCGCGACCCGTCTCGTGTCGAGTTCACACGGCGCGCGAGGTCGCGGGCGTCGGTGCCGATGCGGCCGAGACGCTCGCGGCCGCCTCTGTGCCTCCGGGCGGGGTCTCGACGCTGATTCTTCCGGCGGACGTCGCCTGGAGCGAAGGAGGGCGCGTGGCAACGCCGCGGCCACCCGCGCGACGCAATCTGGTGTCAGGCGAGTCGATCGACGCCGCGGCGCGCGCGCTGCGCACCGGCGAGCCCGCGGCGCTGCTGCTCTCGGGATCCGCGCTCACGGAGGAGGCGCTGCTCACCGCGAACCGGATCGCCGTCGCGACCGGAGCGCGCCTGCTCTGCGACACATTCACGCCGCGCATCGCACGCGGTGCCGGCCGCGCGCTGATCGATTCGCTGCCCTACTTCTCCGAGGCGGCAGTGGCCGCACTCGCCCCGCTTCGAACGATCGTGCTGGTTGCAACGCGCGCACCGGTGGGTTTCTTCGCGGTTCCCGAACGGCCGAGCCGGCTGCTCCCCCCGGAGTGCGCGATTCACACGCTGGCCGAACCCGGCGAGGACGTGGCGAGCGCACTCGACGCGCTGGCCGATGCGCTCGGTGCACGCGGAGTCGCGCCGCGGGTGGCGGATCTCGCCCTTCCCGGGCTTCCGACCGGAGTGCTGACACCGGCCGGTGTCGGGCAGGCGCTCGCCGCACTCTTGCCCGAGCAGGCGATCGTGGTCGACGAAGCGATCACGGCCGCGGCCGCGCTCTTGCCGGCGACGCGCTGCGCACGACCGCACGACTGGCTTTCACTCACCGGCGGCGCGATCGGTCAGGGTCTGCCGCTCGCGACCGGCGCCGCCCTCGCCTGCCCCGATCGCAAGGTCGTCTGTCTCGAAGGGGACGGCTCCGCGATGTACACGATTCAGTCGCTCTGGACGCAGGCACGCGAGGGGCTCGACGTGGTGAACGTCGTTCTCGCGAATCGCCGCTACGCGATCTTGCAGATCGAACTCGCACGGGTCGGCGCCGCGCCAGCCGGTCCGCGGGCCGACGACATGCTCTCGATCGGACGACCCGATCTCGACTTCGCATCGATGGCCCGAGGGATGGGCGTTTCGGCGACGCGCGCCGACACGGCCGAGGCGTTCTCACACCAGCTCGCGGCCGCGCTCGCCTCGCGCGGCCCGCACCTGATCGAAGCCGTGCTCTAACCCGGATCCTTCATCGCCGCCCTGCGGCGAACCCCGTCCGCGGCGGGTTTCGGGAACTCTCCGGAACAGCCCCCTCCTGACGCCGCGCGGCAGAGTCCCGTCGCCGCGCGCCTGCTCGCGGATTCGCGCTCAGGGTTTGGGCCTTCGACGCCGAACTGCCTGTCTGTCACCTTCGTGGTGACGCAGGGAGGCGCATGGCGGACCCGTCCGACCTCGATCCCCTCGAGACCCGCGAGTGGCTGGACGCGCTCGACAGCGTGCTGCAGGCCGAAGGCGTCGAGCGCGCGCACTTCCTGCTCGAGCAACTCATCGATCGCGCGCGGCGCGCGGGAGCGCACCTTCCGTACCGCGCGACCACCGCGTACCTCAACACGATTCACGCCAGCGAAGAAACGGAGCCCCCCGGCGAGCCCGGGCTCGAGCACCGCATTCGCTCGATCATTCGCTGGAACGCGATGGCGCTGGTCGTGCAGGCCAATCACGAAAGTTCGGAGCTCGGCGGCCACATCGCGAGCTTTGCCTCCGCCGCGACGCTTTACGACGTCGGCTTCAATCACTTCTTTCACGCGGCCTCGGATCGGCACGGCGGCGATCTCGTCTACTTCCAGGGGCATTCCTCGCCCGGGATCTACGCGCGCGCGTTTCTCGAGGGACGCCTTACCGAGGCGCAACTGCGTCGCTTCCGGCAGGAGGTCGACGGCGGCGGACTCTCTTCGTATCCGCATCCCTGGCTGATGCCGGAGTTCTGGCAGTTTCCCACCGTCAGCATGGGCCTCGGCCCGATTCTCTCGATCTACCAGGCCCGGCTGATGAAATACCTGCACAATCGCCAGCTCCTCGACACCGCCGGGCGGCGCGTCTTCGCCTTCATGGGTGACGGCGAGATGGACGAGCCCGAATCGCTCGGCGCGATCGGACTCGCGGGGCGAGAGAAGCTCGACAACCTGATCTTCGTGGTCAACTGCAATTTGCAGCGTCTCGACGGCCCGGTGCGCGGCAACGGCAAGATCATTCAGGAACTCGAAGGCATCTTCCGCGGCGCGGGCTGGAACGTGATCAAGGTGATCTGGGGAGATCGCTGGGATCCGTTGCTCGCGAAGGATCGGCGCGGTCTCTTGCTGGAACGCATGGAGCGCGCCGTCGACGGCGATTATCAGAACTACGCCACGCGACCGGGCGCCTACACGCGCGAGCACTTTTTCGGCACGCATCCCGATCTCGCGGCGATGGTCGCGAACCTGACCGACGACGATCTGCGGAATCTCAACCGCGGCGGACACGATCCGAGAAAGGTCTACAACGCGTTCTTGCGCGCGGTGAACACGCACGACCAGCCGACCGTGATTCTCGCGCACACCGTCAAGGGCTACGGAATGGGCGAAGCGGGCGAAGGCCAGAACATCACCCATCAGCAGAAGAAGATGGGCATTTCGGCGCTGCGCGCGTTTCGCGACCGCTACCGGATTCCCGTCTCCGACGAACGGCTGGCGGAGACGCCGTTCTTCAAACCGCCGGACGACAGCCCGGAAATGGTCTACATGCGCGAGCGGCGCGCTGCGCTCGGCGGCTTTTTGCCCGCGCGGCGACGGGTCGCCGAGACGATCGCGGCGCCTCCGCTCTCGCTCTTCCAGAGCGCACTCGACGGCTCCGGCGAGCGCGAGATCTCGACCACCATGGCCTTCGTTCGAATGCTGACCGCGCTGATCAAGCATCCGCAGCTCGGCCAGCGCGTGGTGCCGATCGTGCCCGACGAAGCGCGCACCTTCGGCATGGAAGGCCTCTTTCGGCAGCTCGGAATCTACGCCGCGGAAGGCCAGCTCTACGAACCGAACGACAGCGACCAGATCATGTACTACCGCGAAGACCGCAGCGGTCAGATCCTGCAGGAAGGCATCAACGAAGCCGGTGCCACCGCCTCCTGGCTGGCGGCCGCGACGTCGTACAGCAACCACGCGCTGCCCTTGATCCCGTTCTACGCCTTCTATTCGATGTTCGGGTTTCAGCGCGTGGGCGATCTGCTCTGGGCCGCCGGCGACGCGCAGGCGCGCGGGTTCTTGCTCGGCGGCACGTCGGGCCGCACCACGCTCTCGGGCGAAGGCCTGCAGCATCAGGACGGGCACAGTCATCTGATCGCCGCGACCATTCCGAACTGTGTTTCGTACGACCCCGCCTACGCTTACGAACTCGCCGTGATTCTGCAGGACGGCATGTCGCGCATGCTCGAGCGACAGGAGAACGTCTACTACTACGTCACGATGATGAACGAGAACTACGTGCAGCCGCCGATGCCGAAGGGCGTCGCCGAAGGCATCGTACGCGGGATGTATCTGCTGCGCGCGAGCCCGGCGAGCGACGCGCCCCGCGTGCAGTTGATGGGCAGTGGCACCATTCTGCGCGAGGTGCTCGCCGCGGCCGATCTGCTCGCCGCCGACTTCGGCGTCGAGGCGGACGTCTGGAGCATGACGAGCATGAACGAGCTGCGGCGCTCGGGGCTCGACGCCGCGCGCTGGAACACGCTGCATCCGACGGAAGAGCCGCGCGTCAGTTACGTCGGCGAGTGTCTGCACGGGCGCCGCGGCCCCGCGGTCTGCGCCACCGATTACGTCGCCGCCTACGCCGACCAGATCCGTCCTTTCGTGCGGCGGCGCTTCAAGGTGCTGGGAACCGACGGCTTCGGCCGCTCGGATCGGCGCGCGAAGCTCCGACATTTCTTCGAGGTCGATCGCTTCTTCGTCACCGTGACGGCGCTCAAAGCGCTGGCCGACGATGGCGAGATCGATCACGAGCGCGTACGAGACGCGATCGCGAAGTACGGCATCGATCCCGAGAAACCCAGTCCGGCGAAGGTTTGAGCGGTGGGCGAGACACGCGAGATCCGGCTGCCCGACATCGGCGACTTTCACGACGTCGACGTGATCGAGGTGCTGGTGAAACCCGGCGATCGCGTGGCGGCCGAAGCCTCGCTGATCGTGCTCGAAACCGACAAGGCCACGATGGAAGTGCCGGCTCCGGTGGCCGGCACGATCGGCGAGCTGCGCGTGTCGGTGGGCAGCAAGGTGAACGAGGGTGATCTGATCGCGACGATCGACGTCGACACCGGGACGACGGCCACGGCCGCCGCACGAAGCGCCGCAGCGGCGGCGGTCGCGTCACCGCGACGCGCGGCGCCGATCGAATCGATCCCTGCCCCGTCGCCGCCCGCGGCGACGCCGCGTCGCGCACCGGCTGCAACCACAGCGGATCCCGCCGCCGTCGCGACGCGTGCCAGCGATCGCGCGGAAACCCCGATGCGCACCGCGCTCGCTCCGGCACCCACGGATCTCTCTTCCCGCGAACCGGCAGCCCCGCGCGCCCACGCGAGTCCGTCCGTTCGCCGGCTGGCGCGCGAACTCGGCGTCGATCTCGCGCTCGTCGCCGCCACCGGCCGAAAGCAGCGCGTGCTGAAGGAAGACGTACAGGCCTACGTCGCAAACGTCGTGTCGGGCGGGGGGCGCGCAGCGCTGCCGTTCGCGGGCGCGGCCCCCGGACGCGCGCCCGAGGTCGATTTCGCGAAGTTCGGGCCGATCGAGCTCGAACCTCTCCCCCGCATCCGGCGCGTTTCGGCCGCGCAGCTCCACCGGAGCTGGGTGACCGTGCCGCACGTCACGCAGCACGACGAGGCCGACGTCACCGAGCTCGAGAACTTCCGTCGTGCGCAGGCGCCTGACGCACAGATGCGTGGCGTGAAACTCACCTTCTTGCCGATCCTGATGAAGGTCTGCGCGGCCGCGCTCCGCGAGTTTCCGCACTTCAACGCGTCGCTCGATCGAAGCGGCGAGAACCTCGTTCTCAAGCGGTACGTCCATCTCGGCGTCGCGGTCGACACTTCGCTCGGCCTCGTCGTGCCCGTGGTGCGCGACGTCGATCAGAAGAGCATCTTCGCCCTCGCAGCCGAGATCGCCGAGCTTTCCGCGAAGGCTCGCGAACGTCGCCTGCGCCCCGAGCAGCTCGAAGGCGGCACGTTCTCGATTTCGAGCCTCGGCGGCATCGGTGGCACCGCCTTCACGCCGATCGTGAACCATCCGGAGGTCGCGATCCTCGGCGTCTCGCGCATGGGCTGGCGACCGGTGTATCGCGGCGAAGCGCTGGAAAAGCGCCTGCTGCTCCCGCTTTCGCTCTCCTACGATCATCGCGTGATCGACGGCGCGGACGCCGCGCGCTTCACCACACGCCTCGCGCAGCTTCTCGGCGATCTGCGCCTCGTCCTGCTCTGATGGCGGGCGACTCGCTGCGGGTCGCGGACGTGATGGTGCTCGGCGGCGGACCGGGCGGATACACGGCGGCCTTTCGCGCGGCCGATCTCGGCAAGTCGGTGGTGCTGGTCGAACGCGAGGCCGAACTCGGCGGCGTCTGTCTGAACGTCGGCTGCATTCCGTCGAAGACGCTGCTCCACGCGGCGGCCGTGATCGACGACGCGCGCGCACTGCGCGAGGCCGGCATCGTCTTTGCCCCGCCGACGATCGATCTCGCCCGGCTGCGCGCCCGCAAGGACGAAGTCGTCGGCACGCTGCGGGGCGGCCTCGCACAACTGGCGAAGCAACGCGGTGTCGATCGCGTGACTGGCAATGGCCGCTTCAGCGGCGCCCACGACGCGGTGGTCGAAACGGCCGACGGAGTCGTCCGCGTGCGCTTTGGCAGCGCGATCATCGCGACGGGTTCCGCGCCGCTGCGTCTTCGCGGCCTGCCCGACGATCCACGGATCATCGATTCGACCGGCGCGCTCGCTCTCACCGACCTCCCCCACCGGCTGCTGGTGGTGGGCGGCGGCGTGATCGGACTCGAGATGGCAACGCTCTACGCCGCACTCGGTAGTGAAGTGACGATCGTCGAGCGCGAGTCGCAGTTGATGCCCGGCTGCGACCTCGATCTCGTCCGTGTGCTGCAACGAACGCTGGCGCCGCGGGTCGCCGGCATCCACACCCGTACGAGCGTCGAAGGCATCGACTTTTCCCGCGACGACGTGCGCGTTCGGTTCGACGGCGAAGCCGCACCTGCCGATGGACACTTCGACCGCGTGCTGGTGTCGGTCGGCCGGCGCGCGCTCGGGGACACGATCGATGCACAGGCGGCCGGCGTCGCGGTGTCCCCGAACGGCGAGATCGCGGTCGATGCGCTCACGCGCAGCAATGCGCCGCACATCCATGCGATCGGCGACGTGACCGGCGCGCCGCAGCTCGCGCATCGCGCGATGCACCAGGCGAAAGTCGCCGCCGAAGTGCTGGCCGGTCTTCCCGCCTCATTCGATCCACGCGCCATCCCGAACGTGGCGTACACCGATCCCGAGGTCGCCTGGACCGGGCTCACCGAGACCGCGGCACGCGCGCAGGGCATCCCGGTCGAGCGCGCGGTCTTTCCCTTCACGGCGAGCGGGCGTGCGCTCGGCACGGGACGCACGGACGGCATGACGCGCCTGCTCTTCTCGCCCGACGACGGCCGCCTGCTCGGCGCCGGCATCGTCGGCCGGCACGCGGGCGAGCTGATCGGGGAATGCGTGCTCGCGATCGAAATGGGAGCGGATGCGCGAGATCTCGCGCTCACCGTCCACCCGCACCCGACGCTGTCGGAAACGATCGGGCTTGCCGCGGAAATCGCCGAAGGCACCATCACCGATCTGATGCCGTCGAAGCGTTCCCGCCGGAGCTGATCTCCGCGACGCGTGCGACGCCCGGGGGACGCGCACGATGTCGAACGAGACGCCTGCTTCGATCGATCTCGACGCTCTCGAGCGGGCGCGTTCGATGCTGCGCGCGAGCCGGCGCATCGTCGCGCTGACCGGCGCGGGAATCTCGACCGATTCGGGAATCCCCGATTTTCGGGGCCCGCAGGGCCTCTGGACCCGAAATCCCGACGCTGAAAAGATGGCGACGATCCAGCACTACGTCGCCGATCCCGAAGTGCGCCGTCGCGCGTGGCGCCTGCGCACCGAGCAACTGGCGATCCCGCGCCTTCCCAATGCGGGGCATCGCGCGCTGGTGGCGCTCGAACGCCGCGGCCAGCTCGACGTGGTGCTGACGCAAAACGTCGACGGGCTGCATCACGATGCGGGGCACGATCCCTCGCGCGTGGTCGAAGTGCACGGCACGATTCGAGAGGTGGTCTGCCTCGACTGCGGGCGGCGCGAGCCGATGGCGCACGCGCTCGAACGGGTGCGTGCCGGCGAAGACGATCCGCCCTGCCAGGCCTGCGGCGGCCTGCTGAAATCCGCCACGATCTCGTTCGGTCAGAACCTCGTCGCCGCCGATCTCGCCCGCGCCGAGCAGGCCGCGCGCACCTGCGACTGTCTGCTCGCGGTCGGCAGCACGCTCGCGGTCTATCCGATCGCGGCCGTCGTGCCGATCGCGCACGACGCCGGCGCTCGCGTGATCATCGTCAATGGCTCGCCGACCGAACTCGACGATCTCGCCGACGTGGTGCTGCGTGGCTCGATCAGCGCGATTCTGCCACGGCTGGTGGCCGATTGAGCGACCTCATTGCGGCGCGCGGGACAGTGCGACGCCGAGCGACACCCAGGCGGCGATCCAGCACAGACCACCGAGCGGCGTCACCGGTCCGAGCCAGCGGGGCCCGCCGAGAACGAGCAGATAGATCGAGCCCGAAAAGAAGACGATCCCGAGCGAGAAGAGCGCGGCCGGGATTCGCACGCTGCGCCCCGTCGCACTCGCGAACAGGGCGAGCGCGAGCAGCACGACCGCGTGCAGCAGGTGATAGTGCACCGCCGTCTGCCAGCTCTCGAGCTGTCGGGGATCGAGCCGCTCGCGCAGCCCGTGGGCACCAAACGCGCCGAGCACGACGCCGAGCGCACCGAATCCGGACGCGAGCGAGATCCAGTTCATCGAACGACGCTAGCCCGGATCATGGAGGAATCCCGTCGCTCGCGCGGTTCGCCGTGCGGCGTTCGCGGGGGTGCGAGGGCGCGATGCCTTTCGTGCGCTGATTTCTTGCGTCGCGGACACGCGGTCGCGTAGGCTCGCTCGGCCGCGGCAGGGACGCGAACGCGCCTTCTCTGGCGCCCGACCGCGCGCCACCGGAGGACCTCGTGCCCGACCCTGTTTTCGACTTCTACGCCTGCGAGAACTCCTACTTCTCCGCGAAGGTGCGCCCGGCGCTCCGGATCAAGGGACTGCACGTCCGCGAGCTTCTGCCGACGCCGCAGGCTTATCGCGACGTGATCGTTCCCCGCACCGGTGTCGCGTTCATTCCCGTCGTGATCACGCCCGACGGCGAGGCCTGGCAGGACACGAGCGAAATCCTCGACCGTCTCGAACAGCACGTTCGGTTTCCTCCGCTCTACCCGATCACACCCGTGCAGCGTGTCGTGTCGTACCTCGTCGAGCTCTACGCGGACGAGTTCCTGCTGCTACCCGCGATGCACTACCGATGGAGCAGCGCCGAAGGCGAGGCGGCCGCACGCGCCGATTTTGCGGCGATGTCCGGCGACCGCGAATCGGCCGAGCGCTTCGCCGATCGAATGAGCGGCAGCCTGCGACTGCTCGGCGTCGGTCCCGACACGATCGGCCCGATCGAAGCGCATACGCGCGACCTGCTGGCCGCGCTGAACGCGCACTTCGCGGTCCATCCCTACCTGCTCGGCGCGCAGCCGTCGCTCGCCGACTGCGCGCTGATGGGGCCGCTTTACGGGCATCTGCGCTTCGATCCCGTTCCGCAGCGTTTGCTCCGGGCCGAAGCGATCCCCGTCCTGCAGTGGATCGAGCGCATGAATCATCCGCCGGCGCGGCACCGCGATGATCCGGAGGAAAAAATGCCGTGGCTGCCGGACGACGCGCTGCCGCCCACACTGCGACCCGTGCTCGACCTGATCGGCCACGACGCGATCGCCCTGCTGAACGACAATCGGCTGGCCGTCGAGGCATGGCTCGACGAAAACGGCGCACCGGGATCGGCGCCGCCGCGCGTGGTCGGACTGCATCAGACGACACTTCGTGGTGTCGAGTGCAGTCGCTACACGAGCCCGTACGGTCTCTGGATGTGGCAGCGCCCCCTCGACGCCTTTCGGTCCCTCGGCAAGGACGACGAGGCGCGCGTACGCCGCGCACTCGCAGACACGGGCATCGAGCCGCTCCTCGACTCCGCGCCCCGCCACCGCGTCGGCAAACGCGCCACCACCCTCGTCGTCGATCCCCCCGCGATCCGCTGAAAGCAGATCGCGCTCCCGCGATAGCCCCCCGCGATTCGCCGAAGGCGGATCGCG
>CAZDHU010000278.1:0-2531 GCA_964505355.1 uncultured Myxococcaceae bacterium
CTCGAGCGCCCGCGCCGCGATCGCAACGCCGACCCGCGCACCGAGCACCGCCGGACGACTCCCGCATCCGCAATGGCAGGCGGCCGAGAGCACGGGGCCCTCGTCCGAGCTGGCGCGAGAATCTCTCGCTTCGACGCGAGCCGTGTTCGCACGGCCCTCGTCCTGTGCGCGCGGCGGACACGGCGTCGACGCGCAAACGGCGTAGACGGTGATCAGCAGCATCGCGATCCAGGACGTTCGTCGCAGCAAGACGGAGGCTCTCCTCGCCGGCACGCTAGAACAGCCGGGGCGAAGACGCAGCGGGGGAGACGCGACGGCGTCAGCGCAGCAAGTGCTTCTGAACCTTCCCGGTGACGGTGCGCGGCAGCTCGGAGAGGGCGCTGAAGCGGGCAGGCACCTTGAAGGCGGCCATTCGCTCGCGTCCCCACGCGCGGAGCGCTTCGACATCGAGGCTCGTTCCCGGCTGCAAGACCACGAAGGCGTGGCCAACCTCACCCCAGCGGTCGTCGGCGCAGCCCACGACCGCGATGTCGCGCACCGTGGGGTGCGCGGAGTAGGTCGCGTCGTCTTCGGCGGGGTACACGTTTTCGCCGCCCGAGATGAAGAGATCGCGTGCGCGGCCGACCAGCGTGATGAACCCGCCGGCGTCCCTGGTCGCGAGATCTCCGGTTCGGAGCCACCCGTCTTCCCGGATCGTTTCCGCGGTGGCCTGCACGCGACCGTGATACCCGAGCATCGTGATCGGGCCGCGGACCACGATCTCGCCCGGCTCGCCGTCGGCCGCGTCACGCCAGTGCGCGACCGGACCCTCGATCGTCGCGGGCACGACGAGTCGAATCTCCGCGTGAAAGACGGGCCGGCCGACGCTGCCCGCGTGGCGAAGCGCATCGCGTGCGTCGAGGCAGCAGAGGATGCTGGTTTCGGTCTGGCCGAAGCCCTGTTTGACCACGATGCCGCGCGCTTCGAAGGCGCGAATCAACTCGACGGAGAGTGCGGCTCCGGCGCTGAAGACGAAGCGCAGCGTGTCGAACGGAGAGCCTTCGCTCGCGGAACTCCGTCTCGCATCGAAGGCGTCGAGCAACGCGGCGAGCATCGTCGGCACCGCGCCGAAGAACGTGATGCCGTGGCTCGCCACGCTGCGCCAGAGCGCCGGCGGATCGAAGCGCGATTCGAGCACGACGCGCGCGCCCGCGTAGAGCGCGGGGAGCGCGAGAATCACGAGACCAAACGAATGGAACAACGGGAGCGGCACGAGCACGCGATCGCGGCGACCGAGATCGAAGAACTGCACGGCATTGAGCGCGTTGAAGAGCGTCTTCCGGTGCGGCAGCAGCGCACCCTTCGGCACGCCGGTGGTGCCGGAGGTGTAGAGGATCATGTGCGGATCCTCGGGCGAGACGGCGGCGATCTGCGCTCGCGGTGCAGTCGCCGCGAGCATCGCTTCGTACGCGTCCGGGCTTCCGCCGGCAACGAGCCGGCGTGCCGGAGGCGACGCGGAGAGCCGGCACGCGGCATCGACCAGTGCGTGATGAGCGTCATCGAGGACGACGACGGCCGGCGTCGAGTCGTCGAACAGGCGCGCGATCTCCGGCGGAGCGAGTCGCGCGTTGAGCGGAACCACGATCGCGCCGAGGCGGGCGCAGGCGAAGACGGTTTCGAGCCAGGCCGTGCGATTGCCCATCACCAGTGCGACACGCGTGCCCTCGCCGACGCCGATGCCCGCCAGCCAGCCGGCGAGTCGCGCGCAGCGGTCGTCGAGCGCAGCCGCGTCGAGCGACCGCGCGGCGTCGACGAGCGTGATTCGCTCGCCGTGCGCGGCGGCATGCCGGGCCGTCCAGGCCCCGAGATTGTGGGTCGGGCAGCGCACGGCGTCGCAGCATGACGGAGCTCGCGCGCCGGATCCAGCGGGCCGCGGCGGGGCGTGGTACAAGGACGAACAGGCGAGTGGCGATCGCGGCCGAACGCGCGCGCAGGAGAAGATCCATGAATCTGAAGGGCGAACCGGCATTCGTCGGCCGGCATTGCGGTTCGAATCGCTACGAGATCACGCGAGACGTGGTCGAGTTCTACGCCGACGCGCTCGACGATCACGATCCGCTGCAGCGCGAGTTCGCACCGCCGCTGCTGCACCACTCCGAGTGTTATCGCCATCTCGGCGACTGGTATCTCGCCAACCTGTTCGGAAACCTGCACGCCCGTCAGGAATGGGAACTGTTCGCACCGCTGCGCATCGGCGCCCGCGTGCGCACGCGCTCGACCATCGTCGCGCGATACGGCAAGCGCGGGCGCGACTACGTCGTCAACGAAACCGATCTGGTCGACGACGAAGACGGCAGCCTGCTCGTGCGGGGCCGCACGCATCAGTCGTTTCTTCCGCCGCGCGAGACGACCGAAGGGTTCGTGGTCGATCCCGAGAGTGCGAAGCGCAAAGCGCCGCATGCGCCATTTCCGATCGCGACCGGCGAGGAATTGCCGTCGATCGAGAAGAAGGTCGATCAGAGACGCTGCTGGATGTTCTCGGGCCCCGCGCG
>CAZDHU010000279.1:0-8185 GCA_964505355.1 uncultured Myxococcaceae bacterium
CGTGCGTCGCGCAACCCGTCGCTGCCCCTCGAACTGTGGAGTTTCGAGGGCTCTCCGTTTTGCCGGCTGGTCCGCGAAACACTCAGCGAACTCGAGCTTCCGTACACGCTGCACAACGTCGGCAAGGGCAGTGCACGGCGCGAAGCATTCGTCGCGCGCTCGGGCCGGATGATGGTTCCCTGGCTCGTCGATCCGAATCACGGCGTCACGATGTTCGAGTCCGCCGACATCGTTCGATACCTCGATCAGACCTGGGCGCAGGGGTGACGCGACCCGGGGCGGGCCCCCGCGCGACCATTCGGAGGACGGGTCCTCGACGGTCGACGGCCTTCGCGAGGCGGCTCGTCATTTCTGCCTGACGAGTGCTCGCCGTTTCGGAGGCACGCGTCTCGAGATTCCTCGGCTTGCGCGGAAATCGCGCGGCGGGCGGCTCGAGCAGCGTGCCCGCGCAGCACGCGGACGACGACCGCGGCTCGCGCTACATCGCGCAGCGGAGGTTTCGTGCGCGATCGATCACGCAGTCCCGACGGCCGGTGCGACTCGCCGGACTTCTCGGACGAGGCGACCGGGACGTGGGGCGCGCGGCGGGCGGCCCGCGAACGGGCGATGCTCGCTGCGGTGCTCGTGCTGGCGTGGCTGAGCGGGTATTACGCGATCGCAGCGGTCGTCGACCCGTCTCGTGCGCGCGATCTACGAACACCGCTCGATGCCGCCATTCCGTTCGTACCGGAGTGGATTCTCGGGTACTCGTGGGTCTACACCGCGATCGCACTTCCGTTGTTCACGATTCGATGCCGCCGGCTGTTTCGGCAGGTGGCGATCGCGTACGCGGCTCTTCTCGCCGTTTCGTTCGTGTGTTTTCTGGCCTTTCCGGTCAGCTCGTCCGGGTTTCGTCCCGACGATTCGGCGATCGCGGCGTTCGGTGCGGAACGGTTCCTGATCTGGGGGCTACGGCTCAACTTCCGGCTCGACCCGCCGGTGAATCTTTTTCCCTCGCTTCATCTGTCGAGCATCACGCTGGTCGCTCTCGCCTGCGGGCAGGCGCGTCGCGATTTCGGCTGCTTCGCGGGAGGGATCGCGGTCGTGGTCGGCCTCTCGCTCGTGCTGTTGAAGCAGCACTATCTCGCTGATCTCGCGTTCGGGCTGGTGCTCGGTGCGGCGATCTGGGCCTCGCTCGTGCGGTCGCGCGGCTGCGCGCCCGGTGGGGAAAGATCGTGCGCCTACGGCTGGCGCGGACCGCTGGCCTATCTGACGTTGCACGCCCTGGTGATCGCCGGGTTGTGGCTGGCCTTTCGGCTCGGCCTTCCACCGGGGCCGCCCTGAAACGAGGAGTCCGTCATGGGATCGACGCGCAGCATCCTGCTGGTTTCGCATACGCACTGGGATCGCGAGTGGTATCTCACGCAGGAACAGTTTCGGGTGCGGCTGGTCGCGCTGATCGATCTCGTGCTGGAGATGCTCGAACGAGATCCGGCGTTTCCGTACTTCATGCTCGACGGGCAAACGATCGTCCTCGACGACTATCTCGCCGTCCGGCCCGAGGCGCGAGCGCGCATCGAACGGCTGGTGAGCGCGGGGCGTTTGTGGATCGGGCCCTGGTTCGTGCTGCCCGACGAATGGCTGGTCTCCGGCGAATCGTTGATCCGAAATCTGCGACGCGGATTGCGCGATGCCCGCTCGTTTGGCGGCGCCATGCGCGTCGGCTACGTGCCCGACCAGTTCGGCCACGTCGGTCAACTGCCGCAGCTCTTTCTCGGATTTGGTTTCGAAGGCGCGGCGCTGTGGCGTGGCGTAGGCGCGGAGATCACGGATTCGTGCTTCGTCTGGGAGGCTCCGGACGGGTCGCGCATCGACACGCTCTATCTCGCGACGGGATACGCGAACGCGGCCCATCTTCCGCTCCGCCCGGACGCGCTCGCCGAACGGTTGCAGCGCGAAATCGACCGGCTCGCTCCGTTCGCCAGGGAGCGCCCCGTGCTGTTGATGAACGGCGTCGATCACATGCTTCCCGAACCCGGGTTGCCGGCCGCACTCGATGCGGTGCGTGCGAGGTTCGGCGATGCGGAGATCGAGTTCAGCACGCTTCCGGGCGCGCTCGATCGCGTGCGCGGCGTGACGGGGGCTTCGCTTCCCGTTCATCGCGGTGAGCTGCGATCCGGATTGCGAACGCCGCTCCTGCCGGGGTGCGCATCGACGCGGATCCCGCAGAAACAGCGCGAGGTTCGTGCCGAGGCGCGATTGGTGCGCGTGCTCGAACCGCTGTCCGCCTGGCTCGAAGCGCGCGGAGGTCGCGCAGACCGCGGGCTGATCGATCTCGCCTGGCGACATCTGCTCGAGAATCACCCGCATGATTCGATCTGCGGATGCTCGGTCGATCGCGTTCACGCGCAGATGGAATCGCGCTTCGATCGCGTGGAGGAGATCACGGAGGCCGAGATCGCGCGGGTCGCGCGCGAGCTGGGCGCTGGCCTTCCCTCGCTGCCGCGGGCACCCGCGCGGGTCGCGAGCGATGCGTTGCTGGTCTGGAATCCGCACCGCGAAGGCGTCTGCGGGATCGACGGAGAAGTCGAGACCGGCGCTCCCGTGCCCTCGCGCGCGGGCGCGCAGGTGTCGATGCATCTTCGAGATCACGCGGGACGACGGATTCCAGCCGACGTCGACGTGATCGAGCCCGGATTCTGCTGGGAGAACACGTCGCCGATCGCGCTCGCCCGAGCGCTCGTCCCCGACCAGGGCCGCGAGCTGGTCGGATATTTCGTCGACGAGCTCGTGTGGCGCCGGGAAGGGACGACGCTGGTCGTCGACGCGCGACTCGACGGAATGCCGCGCCGAGAGTTCGCGTTCCAGGCCATGCGGCAAGCGCTGGTCGACGCGCTGGCCGATCCTGAACTCACGCACGCGACGATTCGCGGCTCGCGATCGGCTCGGGTTCGGCTGCGCGCCGCGGTCGAGCTTCCCGGCTGGGGATTGAGCGAGCTGCAGCTGTGCGCAGGGCGTGCCGGCGCTGCGGCCGCCGGGCGCTCTGGCGCCGCGCCATCGGCGCGTCACGACGACGACGGCGGGCGAACGCTCGAAAACGATGCGTGGCGCGTTCGCGTGCGTCCGACCGGCGAGTTCGACCTCGTGCATCGCGCGAGCGGGGCGCGAATCGAGGATGCGCTTCGCTTTGGTTCCGAAGGCGATCGCGGCGACAGCTACGACTTCGATCCCGTACCCGGAGGCGAGCGCTCGCAAACCCTTCGCGCCGTTCGCGTCTCGGTTCGCGCTGGCGAGGCCTCGGCCGAGTGCATCGTGCGCGCCCGCCTGTCGGTTCCCGCTTCACTGGCCGCCGATCGGCGGTCGCGCAGCGCGACACGGGTGAGTCTGCCGGTGACGCTGCGCGTGCGGTTGCCGCGCGGGCTCGATCGGCTCGAGATCGATGCCGCGGTCGACAATCGCGCGCGAGATCATCGACTTCGCCTGCACGTGCGCGCGCCGTGGCGTGCGCACCGCCTGCGCGTCGCTTCGGCGTTCGAACACGTCGAACGACCGATCGAGCCGAAGGCGGATGCGTTCGGCAGCCGGTTCACGGCGGAGTTGCCGAGCGGAGCAGGGCCGCAGCGTGGCTACGCGATGCTCGACGACGGCACGACGCAACTGACGCTCGCCAACCGGGGAGCGCCCGAGATCGAGGCGGTACACGAATCCGATCGATCGAGTTCGCTGGCGGTCACCATGCTGCGGGCCGTCGGCTGGCTTTCGCGGGGTGATTTGGTCTCGCGTCCGTTGCCGGCGGGGCCGGTCTTCGAGACACCGGACGCGCAGGCGAAGGGTCACCACGAAGTGTCGCTCGCGTTGCGTCTCGATCCGATCGATGCGGTGACGGCGCTGGTCGAGGCCGACCGATTTTCCGTTCCGCCGTGTGCGCTGACCCACGGTGCAC
Organism: uncultured Myxococcaceae bacterium; assembly: GCA_964505355.1. Taxonomy (GTDB): domain Bacteria; phylum Myxococcota_A; class UBA9160; order UBA9160; family UBA9160; genus CAZDHU01. The sequence continues at coordinate 3,923 of CAZDHU010000279.1, forward strand.
CGGCTGCCGGCGGGCGAGCCGAGCCTGCTTCGCCCGATCCGGCGCACGAGTTGCGTTTGCTCGAACTGGATCGGCCGGAGGTGCTGGTCAGCGCGATCGAACCGGCGGCCGAGCACTGCACGATGGTTCGGCTCTGGAACGCGGGTGCGACGCGGCAGACCGTTCGCGTTCAATGGCTCGCGGCCCCGGATCGCACGATCACACCCGTGCGGCTCGACGGCGAAGTCGCGCGCGACGTCGGATGGGAGCCGGCCTCGGACGGCGCGGGCCGACTCACACTTCGGGCCGGACAGATCGCGACGCTTCGGATCGCGCCTCGGTGAAAACCCTCGCAATCCCGGTGCGATTCGAACTCGCGCCGTGTGAGCGGTCAAAAATCTTCACGCTTGCGTGAGGATTCACTTCCCTCCGGACACCTTCGCTGCGTAGACTCCGGCGAAGTCCGACGCTGACCTCGAGCCCTGCCCCCGGGGCCGCAGTGGGGTCCGTCCCAGGGAGCGGGAGTGGAGGGGAGATGAAGGCTCTGATCGAAGCGATCGTACGTGCACTGGTCGACCGGACCGAAGAAGTCCAAATCAAAGAAGTGATCGGCAAGAGCGGCGCGCATGCTTCCGCGATTCGCACCATCATGGCCGCGGCGAGTGGCAAGGAAAAGAAGCGCTACATCCTCGAGATCATCGAGCACTGACCTCGGCCGCAGGAGGGACCGGCCTCCGGGCCGGCCGCTCCGGTGCGGTCTCATTCAGCATTTCGGATCTGCTGTTATTCTGGCCGGGCCGCAGGTCGCGCGGCATGCCGGAAGGAGAACGTGTGTCCGCAGGTCCGATCGTGTTCGATGCTCCGTTCACGCTCGGCGCGCAAATCGAAGCGCGCGCCCGTCATCCCGAGGCCGCCGACCGTCCGTTCCTGATCGACGGAGCGCGTGTCCTCACCTACCGGCAGTATCGGGACGAGAGCGTGCGCATGTCGCATCTGCTGCTGCGGCGTCTCGGCCGGATCGACGATTCACGGCCCGGGCACGTTGCGATGCTGATGGACAACCATCTGGAGACGCTCACGCTCTACGGGGGATGCGCGTTCGCCGGGCTGACACTCTTTGGCGTCAATGCGGGTTTGCGCGGCGAGACGCTGGCCGGTGTGCTCGACCAGTCGAAGGCGCGTCTGCTGGTGATCGACGAACGGCTCTGGCCCGAAGTCGAGCGCGTCGTCGATCGCCTCGCACACGTTTCGCGTGACGACGTGTTGCTCTGGCGCGCGCCGGGCACGACGACGAACGCGACCGACGATCTCGCCGGCTGTCTCGAGGCGGAGGTCGGTCCGGCGGGCAAGTCGCTCGACGCTCCCGCCGTCGACGTGACGCCCGATCGCAACCTGATGGTGATCTACACGTCGGGCACCACGGGGTTGCCGAAGGGCATCAACAACAATCATTTCAAGCTGCTGGCCACCGGGATCCTCGTTTCGCGCAATCTCGAGCTCGGTCGCGAATCGATCGGCTACGCCTGCATGCCGCTCTTTCACTCGAACTCGATGTTTCTCGGCCTTTCGCCCGCCTTCTGGGTCGGTGGCGCGCTGGCGATGCGCGAGCGTTTCAGCGCGTCGAGCTTCGTGCCCGACGTTCTTCGCTACGGCGTGACCTACTGGAACTACGTGGGCGAGCCCGTGCACTACATCCTGAACGCGATCGAAAAGGAACACGCCGGGGACGAGGCGCGAATCCTCGAACAGGTCGCCGGACACCCGCAGAACCGGTTCCGATACGCGGTCGGGAACGGCGCGTCGCCGCCGGACATCGATCGTTTCATGCGCTGGCTCGGACTCGAAGACATGTTCGAGCTGTATGGCTCGACCGAGGCCGCGATCTCGACCTTCCGAAAAAAGGGCGATCCGCGGGGCACGGTGGGCGAGATCACGGACGCGACGGTGCGCATCCTGAGCGAGTCGGGCGCGGAGTGTCCCGCGGCACGGCTCGACCCCGACGGGAAGATCCTCAACTACGCCGAAGCGGTCGGTGAAATCTGCAAGGTCTCGGAAGGGGTCGGGTTGTTCCAGGGATACTTCGACAACCCGGATGCGAACCACTCGAAGGTGCGCGACGGCATCTACCACTCCGGTGACCTCGGACACGTGATCGAACGCGATGGCCGGCGCTATCTCTGCTTCGACGGTCGAACCGACGACTGGATCCGGAAGGATGGCGAGAACTTCTCGGCCGCGCAGGTCGCCCGCTTGCTGCAGGAGCATCCCGACGTCTCGCTCGCGGCTGCCTACGGCGTGCCGTGCGTCGTCTCCGACGAGCTGGTGATGGCAGCGCTGAAACTTCGCCCGGGAGCCGCGTTCGATCCGGCCGAGTTCTTTGCCTTCTGCGAGCGTCTGATCGCGGAAGGCGGCATGGACCGAAAGTGGATGCCGGACTTCGTTCGGATCGTCGACGACTTCGAGTTCACGCAGACCCAGAAGATTCTGGTTCGCAACCTGAAGAAAGATCATTTCGACCGCCGCCGGCTTCCGGCCGAGGCGATCTACTGGCGACGACGCGGTGCCCACCGCTTCGAGCCGTTCGCGGCCTCGGACTTCGAACAACTCCGGCAGGCGTTCGTCCGCGCGGAGCGAATCGGGCAGCTCGAACGCAACTGATCGCAGCGAAATACGGCTTCGTAATCCGCTTCAGTTCGATCTCGTACCCCGCCGCACCGGGGGCTCACGACCGGCATTCGGCGATCCGTCGTGCGGGCGAGGCGTTGCCGCGTACGTTGCCGCTCTCGCGACCGCGGCACGGGACTTGCCCTGCAAGAGCACCGACCGTGAGCCATGTCACCAACCCGGTGGCTCGCGGGCGGGGAGCGCGAGACGACGATGGACGCGACGTTGACGGCGGAAGAGCATTATTTGCGCGGAAGAGAGTTGTTGCGGAACGAAGATGCGGCGGGGGCGTTCGAGCATTTCCGAGCGTCCTACGGGCTCAAGCGCGACTGCGCCCGCTATGCGTCGTACTACGGGCTTTGCCTCGCGATCGTCGAACGCCGCTTCAACAAGGGGCTCGAGCTCTGCCGCGGCGCCGCGCGCGACGAGTTCTTCAATCCGGAGCTCTATCTCAACCTGGCCCGGGTTCATCTCGCGTTCGGCTTCAAGGCCGAGGCGCTACGGCTCCTTCGGCGCGGCCTGATGATCGACCCGGCCCATGCCGAGATTCGCGAAGAACTCGAGTCGCTCGGCCGACGGCAGCCGCCGGTACTGGCCTTCCTGCCCCGCGGCCATCTGCTGAATCGGATGCTCGGACGGGCGCGAAACCGGCTCCACGCGTCGGACATCGGCAGCGTCGGTTCGGAACGCCTCGCCTGATCGGGGAGCGAGCGAACGGATCCCCCACCTTCGTTCGAGAAAATCGCCGTCACTGGTTGACGATCGTGCGCTGACGGCGTAAACAGCTCGCTCGCGTTCGCAGTAGGGAGAGGGCCGTGGGCAGCGTCATCAAGAAGCGCCGCAAGAAGATGCGCAAGCACAAGAAGAAGAAGCTGCTCAAGCGCGCCCGCCACAAGCGAAAGCGCTGATCCTCCGCCGCGTGCCCCGGCCCGCGGCTTCCGCGACATTTCGGACTCGGCCAGCAGTGCGGTCATTCGCGCCGTGCGGCGACGGTCCTGTGCGCACTCCGCACGGGCCTTCGTGCTCCGGCTGGCGAGCCGCATTCGATTCCTCGTCTCCAACACTCCCGCTTCCGAGCCCGCGTCCGAGCGGACTTCGGTCCTGCGGCTCGGTCACGCGTCGCACGCCGTTGCACGACGCACGCAGTCGCGCCGCGGACCATTCATTCCATTCGAGTTCGGTTTGTTGCTCGCATCTAGCGCGCGCAGAGCACGGATTTTTTTCTTGTTCTTGCTTGACGACCGCGGAACGAGAGTGATAGGGTGAGCCGCAAGAGTGGCTCCACAGCCGCGGTTTGCAGTGGAAACGGTGATTCGTCGCCGTCAAGTTGCACGACGCGGACGCCGATAGGGGCGACGAGCCAAGCGGTCGTACTTCGCCACGGTGGCGGATGACGGCGGATCCGAAGCGAAGCGCAGCGATGTGAGGTCGCGAAGGGTTCATCGTCGGGTGCGATCGGAGCGAAGTCGCTCACTCTCGCCCCTCGGCTTCGATGCCGAATGACCGACTGGCCTGGACCACGTAACAGGGGGGTGACCCAGATGGCAGCTCGAAAGAAGGCGACCCGGAAGAAGGCCGCGAAGAAGAAGGCCACGCGCAAGAAGGCGGCCGGTGGTCGCA
>CAZDHU010000280.1:0-6310 GCA_964505355.1 uncultured Myxococcaceae bacterium
ACCTGATCGCGCTCGGCTATCCGAGCGAGCTCGCCGCGCTCTCGGCCAACTTTCTCGGGATTCTCGCCGCCCTCGGGGCGTCGAACCCCGACGACACGAACTGCACGCTGGCGACACCCGAAAACTGCGCACTCGTGCGATCGATTTTCAACGCCGCCGGCACCCAGCGACCGGACTTGCGCGCGGGCGGCAACGGGCGATACGGCCGCCGCGATTTCTACTGGCACAGCGGCGGCGAGTACGTGCTCACCTACAACAAGCGCAACGTGCTCGGCATGTCGCTCGACTTCGCCGAAGACCGGACCAAGACGAACTGGGGGATCGAAGCCACCTGGGTGAGCGAAGACGAGTTCGCGAACAGTCTCGATCCGCGCGGATTCAGCGAGTCGGACGTCTACAACCTGACGGTTTCGGTCGACCGGCCGACGTTCGTCAACTTCGTCAATCCCAATCGCACGCTGCTGTTCAACTCGCAGTGGTTCGTGCGCTTGATCGAGGACTACCAGCGCGGGGGCGGGTTCGCGGCGACGGGTCCCTTCGGACTGCTGGGCACCTTCACCGTCACGTCCGGCTACTTCCAGGACCGGCTCCTGCCGGCGCTGACGCTGGTGCACGACGTTCCCTCGGCATCGGGCGCCGTGCTCTTTCAGACCACCTATCGCTTCAATCAGGTCTTCTCGGCGACGGTCGGGCTCGCGACGTTCTACGGCGTTCCCGAACGGCAGGCGATCGCACTGAATCAGGCGGTGGTCGGCAACAACGGGGGCAGCTTCGAGACGCGCACGCGCTACGACGGTCTGTCGGCGATCGCCGAACGCGACGAAGCGTTCCTGTCGCTGCGATACACGTTCTGAATCGCCGCCCGGATCAGCGTCCGCGCTGCAACTGATCGGTGCTCGTCATCGCTCGCAGGTCGAGCTCTTCGGTCGGCACCGAAAAGACGCCGTACGATTCGCGCCGCCAGCCCGTTCCGCCGTCCGCTGCGCCATAGAAGACGGCGGCCACGGGGTCGAAGAGGTTGGCCGCGCTGCCGTCCGCGAGCGGCGGGTACTGCGCGAGATCGCCGGTGTATCGATGCACGAGGATCCCGATCTCGATCAGCGCCCCGCCGGTGCGGCGGGTGATCCAGTAGAGCGGCTGCTGCGTTTGCCAGTCGAGGAAGATGCGAACGCGGCCCACTTCGTCGTCGCTGCGGCGCAGTTGCCCGTCGAGTACGACGGCGTGACGAACGTCCCAGCGATCGCTCGCCACCGAAAGTCCGCTTTCGCCGAAGTTGCGATCTGGCGAGCCCGGCCAACCCTCGCGGGTTCCGTTGAGCGGCGCCAGCACGTCGCGCTCGCCGACCAGCCGCCAGGAGTACGCATTCGGTCGCAGCGTCAGGCCCGTCAGCCCGCGTCGCATGTTTTCGGTTTGCGCGATCGAAAGGCCGGAGTTCGGCGAGATCGCGTCCGTGGGCCCGTAGGCGCCGCTGCCGAACGGCACCGGACTGCCTCCGGTATCGCCCGAGACCGAGTATCGCGGCACGTATGCGCCATCGACCCAGGTCGCGGCCGCCCGTCGCGATTTTCGCATCGTCGGCACGTAGACGAAGATGTCGTCGATCTCGTTCCAGTCCTCGAGCGCGTCGGCGTCGCGCAGTTGCCGCCAGGCGAGGTGTCGCGCGTTGGTGGGTTCGTCGAAGCGCCCGCCGGCGGCGAACAGCAGGTCCGGCATTCCCGGCTCGCGAAAGCCGCTGCCGGCGAGATCGGCGCGGCGCGCGGGATGCACCAGAAAGAACGTGCCGATGTAGGTCTCGGGCGTGCCGATCCGTCGCGACGGAAAGTCGGTCAGGCGAAACTTGCCGTGCGGGCCGACGGCGACCCAGCGCAGCGCGGCATTCCACGCCCAGCGCAGCCCCGCGTCCGGGCGCTCGGGTGCGATCTCGTCAGGCGGAAACGGAAGTCCGGCGACATAGCCCTCGAGCCCGCCCTCGTCATTCAGTTTGACGGTTACGGCGTGCTGTTCGGTCGCGGTCCGATAGGCGGCTGCCGTCGCGTATCGGCGATGACAGGCGCCGATCTCCATCTTCATGCCTTCGTGGAAGAAGGCGTCGCGATGTTCCCAGACCTCGTCGGGCACCAGCGTGCGCAGCGCCTGGAGCTGCTCGGCATCGAGCACGAGGCCCTCCCGCACGACGAGCGGAACTGCGTCTTCGCCGCCGCCGCCGGGCATCGCGCCGCCGACGGTCGGGCAAGTGTTTTCGGGCGGAAGGCCGCCGTGTGCCGGCGGCGCGAGCAGCAGCGCGAGCGCGAACAGGAACAGGCGAGGGGTGCGATTCAAGGGTTCCTCCGCGCGAGCCGGCGACGTGGGTGGCGGGTCGCGTCGCCGCGTATCCTAGCCGCGTCATGACCCGTCGCTCGATCGGCTTTCCGCTCACCTTCGCCGCAGTGCTGACACTGCTGGCCGTGGTGCTGCTGGTCGGCTGGCAGGCGCTGGTGGTCGGCGATCTTCGCCCCTTCGCGCAGGGGCTGATGACGCTGTACTGGGTCTATCTGATCCTCGGCACGTTCTTCTTTCTGCTGATCATCGTCGGACTGGTGCTGCTCTGCGTCTGGCTGGTGCGCGAAATGCGATACAGCCAGCGACAGCAGTCGTTTCTCGACGCGGTGACCCACGAGATGAAGACGCCGCTCGCCTCGCTGCGTCTCTCGGTCGACACGCTGTCGCTGCACGATCCTCCGGCGCCGCGGCGCGAAGAGTTTCTCTCGCGCATGCAGTCCGACCTCGATCGGCTGGAGGGCACGGTGCAGCAGGTGCTGGCCGCGGCGCGGGCCGACGCACGCGAGCGCCCGCGCGAGCGCGCGCGCATCGATCTGGTCGCGCTGCTCGCGCGCTGCATCGACGAGATCTGCGAGCGCCACCGGCTGCCGCACGACGCCGTGCGCTTCGACCGCTCGAACGTGGTCGGCATCCGCGGCGATGAAGACGAACTCGGGCTCGTCTTTCGCAATCTGCTCGAGAACGCGGTGAAGTACTCCGACCCGCCGGTCGAGATTCGGGTCGCGCTTCGCGCTGCGGGCGACGGCCGGGTCACGGTCGAGATCATGGATCGCGGAATCGGCATCCCGCGTCGTGAGCTGCGCAAGATCTTCCAGCGCTTCTATCGCGCGGGCCGCGACATGCAGCGCAAGGTCTCCGGTCTCGGGCTCGGCCTGTTCATCGTGCGCAATCTGGTCCGGCGCCAGGGCGGCCGCGTGGTCGCGCTCTCGGAAGGTGCGGGCCGCGGGAGCCGGTTCGTGGTCACGCTGCGAACGCTCGGCAGGACGGGGCCGTGACGCGGATCCTCGTCGTCGAGGACGAGCGGCATCTCGCCGAAGGATTGCAGTACAACCTCGAGGCCGACGGCCACCTCGTCGAAGTGATCGGCGATGGCGCGGACGCGGTGGCGCGACTGACCGGCGACGGCCCGCCGCTCGATCTCGTGATCCTCGATCTCATGTTGCCCGGTCTGCCCGGTCTCGAGGTGGCGCGCCGCGCACGCGCGGCCGGGAAGTTCGTCCCGATTCTGATCCTCACCGCGAAGGACGACGCGGCGGACATGATCCGTGGCATCGAAGAAGGCGCGGACGACTATCTGACCAAGCCGTTTCGCCTGCCGGAGCTGCTGGCCCGCGTGCGCGGCTTGCTTCGCCGGCGGCGCTGGGACCGCGTGACACAGGAAGACGACGGCCCGCGCGGGGTCGAGTTCGGAGACGTCTCGGTGAGCTTCGATCGCTTCGAGATCGAGAGCCCGCGTGGCACCTTCCGTCTCACCACGCGCGAGCTCGCCCTCTTGCGTGCGCTCGTCGAACGAGAGGGCGAGGCGGTGCCGCGCGGCGAGCTGCTGGAGACGGTCTGGGGGCTTCGTCCCGAGACGCGCACGCGCGTCGTCGACAGCTTCGTCGTGCGCCTGCGTCGCTACGTCGAGATCGATCCTGCGCAGCCGCGTCACATTCTGTCGGTGCGCGGCCACGGCTACCGCTTCCAGCGCTGACGTGCTTCGATTCGGTGATGAACCGCCAGAAGCCGAAGCGAACGGTCGCCGAACTGATGATTCCGCACGTGATCTGCCTGCGTCCGGAGACGACGGTGCGTGAGGCGCGCGAAACGCTCGCGAAGCGCCGCGTCAGCGGTGCGCCGGTGGTCGACGAACACGGTCGCCCGATCGGCGTGATTTCGCAGACCGATCTCGTGCGCGCGAACGTCGAGGCGGTGACCGCCGCGCAGGCCGGCCGCTTCTACAGCGACGTCGAGGACTATCAGGAAATCGCCGAACAGCACGTCGATCGCAGCGAGATGCCGATCGCGTCGCTGATGAGTCGCGACGTCTGGACGGTGTCGCGCGACACCGGCGTCGCGATCGCGGCCAGCGTGATGCGCGAGCGCCGCGTGCATCGCCTGCTGGTCACCGAGCGCGGCGTGCTGGTCGGCATCGTGACGGCACTCGACCTGATGCGCATCGTCGAAGAGCTGGGCTGAGAACACGCGCGCGTTCGCGCCGGTCGTGCGGTCTCGCCCCTCAGAGCGCGATCGATTCCTCGATCAGCATGACGGGGATCCCGTCGTCGACCACGTAAAGACGCGTTCCGTCTTCGCGCACCAGCGCCTCGGTGATCGGCTTTTTCACCGGATCTCCGCCCTGGTTGCGCAGTTCGCCGCGGGCGATGCGCGCATTGACGGCTTCGAGAACGCCGGCCCCGGCCGCATGCAATCCCTGCTGGCTCTCCGGGCAGACGAGAATGTCGAGCAGTTCGGCGTCGACGGGCATCGTGTTCACCTCAGGACGGAAGAGGAATAGTCGAGAATGCGGCGCGCGACGATCAGTTGATTGATCTGCTGTGTGCCCTCGTAGATGTCGTTGATCTTGGCGTCGCGCATCCACTTCTCGACCAGCAGCTTCTGCGACCAGCCGATCGGGCCGAGAATCTCGACCGCCTTTTGCGTGATTCGGGTGACCGCGAGGCCGGCCTTCGCCTTCGCCATCGAGGCTTCGAGATTGTTGCGCTTGCCCGAGTTCAACATCTTCGCCGAGCGCCAGGTGAGCAGCCGCGCGGCCTGCAGCTCGGCCTCCATGTCGATCACGTCGCGCTCGATCGCCGTCCGCTCGTGCGCCGGCGCATCCCATCGAATCACGACGCCCTGTCGCGTGAGTTCTTCTTTGACGAAGTCGAGTGCCGCGCGGCCGACCCCGATCGCCATCGCGGCGACGATCGGACGGCTCGCGTCGAAGGTGGCCATCGCGCCCTTGAAACCCTTGTCGCCCGTGCGCGTCGGGTCGGCCTTCTTCACTTCTGCGCTGCCCAGCAAGTTTTCGCGCGGCACGCGGCAGTTCTCGAAGATCAGCGTCGCGGTGTCGGACGCGCGAATGCCGAGTTTCTTTTCGCAACCGACCAGCTTCATGCCCTTCGTTCCGGCGGTCACCACGAACGACTTGATGCCGCCACGTCCCGCCGAACGGTCGACCGTCGCCCAGACCACGACGAAACCTCCCGGGTAGGTGGACGCGGCGTCGCCCGCCGTGCAGAAGATCTTGGTGCCGTTCAGCACCCATTCGTCGCCGTCGAGCGTCGCCGTGGTCTGAATCGCCGCGGCATCCGAACCCGCTCCGGGTTCGGTGATCGCCATCGCTCCCCACTTCGGCTCGCCCTCGCCGTTGAACGGGCTCATGAAGCGCGCCTTCTGTTCGTTCGTTCCGGCGGCGGCGACGGCCGATCCGCCCAGTGCCGGGCTCGGGATGCGCAGATAGAGCCCCGCGTCGCCCCAGCAGAGCTCTTCCGCCTGCACGCACACCTTCACGAACCCGTCGTCCGGCCCGTCGAGGCGGGCGGGCGGCGTGCTCTGGCTGCGATCCCACATGAAGCGCACGAACTCCCAGGGCATGTCGTGCTCCTGCAGATCGTACTTGCGCGAGATCGGCCGCATCTGCTCCTCGGCGATGCGGTGATAGAAGGCGCGTGACGCTTCGGTGTTCGGCGAGGGTTCGAACGAGATCGGCATCGGAGCCTCCGTGCGAGGAATGCGTGCGGGCTAGATCAGCGAGAGCGCTTCGAAGCTGGTGAATCCGCGTGCGTTTCGATGATGCAGCTCGGGCAGGTAGTCGCGGATGTAACCGTGACCGCCGAAGATCTGAATCGCCGCATCGGAAACTTCGAGCGCGACGCGCTGTGCCTGATGCTTCGCGAGCGTGGCTTCGCGCGTCGCGTCCTCGCCCTGATCGATCCGCCAGGCGGCTTCCCAGCAGAGCAGGCGCGCGCCGTCGATCTCGATCGCCATGTCGGCGAGCTTGAAGGCG
>CAZDHU010000281.1:0-12538 GCA_964505355.1 uncultured Myxococcaceae bacterium
ATCTTGCTTCACGTGGTACCAGACGCGAACCGCCGCCACGACGATCAGCACGTCGCACACCAAAACGGCGAGGTGCGGAATGGTGATCCAGCGCTTCTCGCTCTTCAGCTCGCCGGTGATGTACTGGCTCGCGACACCGTCTCGTTTGCGGAAGCGCAGAATCAGCCCGAAGAAGACGAGTTCGGTGAGCACGAACCAGAAGCCGACCAGACAAAAGATCAGCGTGAAGACGAAATCGATGTCGCCGCCGTATGAGGAGGCCACCTCGACCCAGCGCTCGATCATCGGGATCGCCCTCCTGCTACAGGATGAAGAGAAACACGACGAGAATGAAAATCGAGACGCCGCTGATCGTGATCACGAACGTTCTCGTCGCGAGATCGTCGGGTGAGTACGCCTTCGCCATCGTCGTTCGATCTCCCGCCGGCCTACTTCGCCAGCGTCATGATGTGCGCGACCACGTCCCGCATCGCCTGCTCGTCGGGCAAGGTGGCCGCCATCGGTCGCATCAGCGCACCGTGCGTGTCGCCAGGCTTCGCCCCGCGAACTCCGCTCTTGAAGTTCGAAAGCTGCGTCAGCAGATACCAGTCGCTGGCCTGATGGATCGGTGGCGCCCCGAGCTGCGCGTTGCCCCTGCCGTCCGCCCCGTGACACGCCGTGCAGGGTCCGTAGAGCTGCGCCCCGCGAACGGGATCCCCGCCGGCGAGCATCGGCTGCGGCCGGGCGGCGGGGAGTGCAGCGACGTACGCGGCGACGGCGGCGATGTCGTCGTCACCGCGCAGCCAGCGCGCCATCGGTCGCATGCGCATGCCCGCGAGATCGTCGAAGTGCTGGCCCCGGTGTCCGGCCCGAAACCCGCGAAGCTGCCGTTCGACGTACCACGTCTCGAGCCCGGCGATGGCGGGCGCCAGCGTCTCGGGCTTACCCGCACCGTCGCGGCCATGGCATTGCGCGCAGAGCTGAAAGAGTTCGGCGCCGAGCGCGTTTTCTTGCGCACGTGCGTCGCCGGTTCGCCCACCGGCCAGCAGCGAGAGGAACATCGCGAAGACGAGCCTGCGGCCGCGTGCCATCCGACTCCCCCAGGGCCCGACACAATCTCGGGCCGGCACGAGTCACCGAATCGAAACCGCGACCTCACTTCCCGCGCCGGGCTCGGCAAGCGGTCGCCTGGATTCGGCTCGCGAACTCCTGAACACCCCGATGCGAGGGAGCGTTCACCGCGTGCGGACGGCCGCTCGATCCGGCACCCGGCGGCGGGCGCGCAGCGCCGGACCGCGCGTTCGTCCCCGCAACGCGCGCATCCACTCTGGATGCACCGCCACGACGGACCGTGTGTGCTTAGCTGACGAAATCGGGGGTGGTCAAGAAAAAAGTTTTCGCGACCGGATGAGAACGCGTCCCTCTCGATCAAGAGACCGCGAGGTCGACCATCATCGCGCCAAAGAGCAAGAACAAGTACAGGAGTGAGACACGAAACATCTGCCGGGCCGACGCGTCCGTGCGCTCGCGCAGCACCCGCACCGCATGCCAGACGAACCACCCGCCGAGGACGACGGCGGCGGCACCGTAGCGAGGACCCAGCAGCCCGAGTGGCAGCGGTGCGAGCGTGACGGGCACGAGAGCCAGCGTGTACCAGAGCATTCGCCACCGCGTCGGCTGATCGCCGATCACCTCCGGCAACATGGGAATCCCGCCGCTCGCATAGTCGCTCTTCCGATAGAGCGCGATCGACCAGACGTGCGGCGGTTGCCAGAAGAACACGATCGCGAAGAGCAGCCAGCCCGCGGGCCCGACTCGCCCGTTTACCGCAGCGTCCACGATCAGCGGAGCCGCCGCGCCGGCGGCCCCCCCGACCACTGCGTTCAGCGCGGTGCGGGGTTTCAGCCAGACCGTGTAGACGAAGACGTAAAAGAGGATGCTCGCGACGCCGAGCGCCGCGGCGAGCGCTCCTCCGAAGACCAGCAAGACCGCGATCGCGAGCGCCGTGAGCACGAACGCGAACACGAGCGCATGCGACGGGCGAACGCGCGCAGAGGGAAGCGGCCGCGAGCGCGTGCGCTCCATGCGCGCATCGCGCTCGCGTTCGAGATAGCAATTGAACGCGTTGGCCGCGGCGGCCGCGAGCGCCGTCCCGGCGAGAATGGCTGCGGCGACCGCGGCCGGAGGCGACTGCGGTGCCGCCATGCCGAAAACGGGAAGCCCGGTAAAGAGCACGAGCAGCAAAATGCGAGGCTTCGTCAGGTCGACGTAATCGCGCAGCAGACGCACGGCACGCGGGCTCATGACCTGCGAACCTAGCCCGGATGATTCACGAATCATCCGGGCCCGCCCGGCGAACAGGAGAGGCCCGGATGCGAGCGGACGGATTCGGCGAGCGATCGAGTGGCCTGCCTGCGCAGGGCCGGCCACGAGCAAATCGCCGGGCCGGCCGGAAGACGCGATGAACCTCGGCTCGACGGCGTTCACCGCGCGACTGGCCGCGCGGCTGCTCCGGTGGCTCGGCGCCAGCTGGAGGATCCAGCGGATCGGCCCGGATCCGTTCACGCCCGGCACCGGTCCGGTGATCGGCGCGCTCTGGCACGAACACCTCGTCGCGGCCGCCTTCGCGTTTCGCGATCGCGACGTGGTGGTGATGATCAGCCGAAGCCGCGATGGCGATCGAATCGACGCCGTGCTCGCGCGTCTCGGCTTCGGCGAGGCGGCGCGTGGATCGAGCTCGCGCGGTGGCACCAGCGCGCTGCGCGCCCAGATTGCAGCCGTCGCGGGCGGCCGCCACGGCGCGCTTCTGCTCGACGGCCCGCGAGGCCCTGCACGCCGCGCAAAACCCGGTGCGCTGCTACTCGCGCGCGAAGCGATGCGTCCTCTGCAACCCGTCGTGTTCACGGCGAAGCCCGCGCTGCGCTTCGGAAGCTGGGATCGCACGGTGCTTCCGCTGCCCTTCGCACGCGTGGTCTGTGCGTACGGGCGGCGGATCGAGGTGCCGAAGGAGGCCGACCGCAGTGCGCTCGAGTCGATTCGCACCGAACTCGAAGCCGAGCTCGCGCGCCTCGAATCCGCGGCAGACGAGGCGCTCGCCCCGCGCACGTGAGCGGCGCGTCAGGGCTCGATCACGGAACGCAACCAGCCTCCGACGTCGGGGTGATCGAGCAACCCCGATGCGGTGAGGCGCGCGGCGGCGATCTCCCGCACTTCCGTCGCGGTTCCGGCCGCCAGCGCACGTCGCGCATCGAGCGCGGCCTCACCGGCGTCGAGCGCACGCACGATTTCCTTCACCACCGGCACCGCGCTCGGCGAGCCCGAGAGCTCGCCGATGCCGAGCCCGACCAGCAGCGGCACGGCGAGCGGATTGCTCGCCATCTCGCCGCAGACCGAGACCGGGATCCGTGCTCGCTGCGCCGCCCGCACCGCACGATCGATCAGCGCGAGCACCGCCGGATGCAGCGAATCGTAGAGATGCGCGACGCGTTCGTTGCCGCGATCCACGGCGAGCGTGTACTGCGTGAGATCGTTGGTACCGATGCTGAAGAAGTCGCATTCCCGGGCCAGCGCGTCGGCCACCAGGGCCGCGGACGGTACCTCGATCATCACGCCCACCGGCACCTCGGGATCGAACGGCGTTCCGCGCGTCGACAGTTCGCGTTTCGCCGCCTCGAGGATCTCGCGCGCCGCGCGCAGCTCTTCGACCGACCCGATCAGCGGAAAGAGCACGCGTACGTTGCGCGCGGCGCTGGCGCGCAAGATGGCGCGAAGCTGCGCCCGAAACACGGAGACGTGCGAGAGCATGAGCCGCGTCGAGCGCCAGCCGAGCTGGGGATTCTCTTCCGCCGGCGCGTCGGGCAAATCGAGCGACTTGTCGCCGCCGAGATCGAGCGTGCGAATCGTCACCGGCCTCGGCGCGACGTGACGGACCACGCGATCGTACAGGCGCTCCTGTTCTTCTTCTTCCGGAAATCCGCGATGCGCGATCGCGAGCAGCTCGGTGCGAAACAGACCGACGCCCTCGGCACCGTGGCGATCGACGAGACGCAGATCGTTGAGCAGCCCGACGTTCGCGGTCAGGCGGATGCGCATGCCGTCGCAGGTCACGGCCGGCCGATCGCGCAGCGTGTCGAGATGTTCGACCGCCACCTCGTAGCGGTGCTGCGCTCGTTCGTACTGCGCGCGCAACGCGCCGTCGGGCTGCAGGTAGACGCGTCCGCTCGCCCCGTCGACGATCGCGATCTCGCCGGCGTGCACTCCCGCCCGAATGCCCGCCACCCCGGTCACCGCGGGGATCTCGAGCGAGCGCGCGAAGATCGCACCGTGTGAGGTGGGCCCCCCGTGCTCGGAGACCAGCGCGGCGATCTTCTCGATTTCGAGCGTCGCGAAGTGTGCGGGCAGGATGTTGTCCGCGATCACGATCGCGCCCTCTTGGAGCGGAATCGCGCGATGCCGAACGCCGAGCAGCCGCGCCGCCACCCGGCGACCGACGTCTTCGATGTCGGCGCCCCGCTCGCGGAAGTAAGGATCCTCGATTCGTTCGAAGGTCTTGCGGTACGCCTCGAGCACGTCGCGCAGGGCGTCGACGGCATTGGCCGACTGCGCCACCGCGCGTTCCAGTCGGCGGACGAAGCCCTTGTCTTCGAGAATCTGGATGTGCGTGTTGAAGACCGCCGCGAACTCGGGCCCGAAACGCTCGGACATGTCGTCGCGCACGCCGTCGAGTTCGCGCCGCGCTTCGATCACGGCACGCAACAGATCGCGCCGCTCCTGCGCGGGATTCGCGCTCGGCACGTACTCCACGCGAGAGAGATCGACGGGATCTTCGAGTCGATGCACCGGGCCGATCGCGATGCCCGGCGAACTCGGCGAGCCGCGAAGCTCGACGTTGCGCTCCGCCGGCCTCGCCGGCGTGCCGGCGTCGACCGGCAGCCCGGTCTGCGCGAGTCGCGAGACGACCGCGTTGCGCTCGTCGTCGCTGCGCGTCACGAGGTCGAGCAGGCGTGCGTTGAGAACCACCGGCGCGATCAGTTGCGCGCACGTCTGCAGCAACTCGACGTCCTGCGGATCGAAGTGCCGCGCACGCTCGGTTTGCACCACGAGGACGCCGATCGTCACTCCGCGCACCAGCAGCGGGGCAGCCATCAGCGAGGTGAATCGTTCCTCGCCCGTGCCGGGAAAGAAGCGATAGCGGGGATCTTCCTGCGCGTTCTCGACGGCGACGGGTTCGCGATCACGCGCCGCGATGCCGACCAGACCTTCGCCGAATCGCAGCCGGACGACGCCGACCGACTCGGCCGCAAGGCCGCGGGTCGCGCGCAGCGTCAGGTAGTCGAGATCGGTTTCGGTGAGATAGACGGAACAAACGTCGGCATCGAGCCGTTTGGCGACCAGGTCGACCACGTTCCCGAGCGTCTATTCGAGATCGTGCTACCGGGCGACGACGCCGGCGACATCGGCGAGAAGTGTGACGAGGTTGGTGATGACGTCCCCCGCTCACGCACGGCGAGGGCGGCATGGTAACGGAGCCGGTGAGAACGCGACCCTGCCGCGCGGCGCCGCGTCCGATCTCGCGGAGCGGCGCCGTGCGGAGACCCGCGCACGACCGATGGCGTCAGTGTGCGGCGGGTACGTCGCCGGGCGGCAGCAGACTGCCGCTCGATCGACCATTCGGAAACACGTAGTCCTTGTCTTCGAACCGCAGGCCGAGCGCGAGCAGAATCTTCCGCTTCGTGTCCATTCTGCAGTTGAGACCCTTCTCGACGCTGTGAATCGTGCGCAACGCGACGCGCGCCTTGCGTGCGAGCTGCGCCTGCGTCATCAGGCGGTTCTCGCGCAACTCGCGAACTCGATTCTGAGAGGCGGTGTTCATGCTGTGCCCATCGTGAGTCGTCTGATCCATTCCGCGGCGCTCCCTCGCTTGGTCGCCGGGCTCGATCCCTGAGCACCGGGCCCCTCACGATTCGGTCGCATGATCTTTTTCTTTAGCGATTACAGGCAGTTAGGGCGTTCGTCGGAGAACCGCGGGGGGTCTCCACCCGATTCCGCAGATCCGGCAGGCGCGACGCGGAGATAGGATCGCGAAGCGCGAGAAAACGAGAGCATGCCGAACCTCAACTACCGATCCCCGATGCGCAGTGTCTGCCCACCCGCTGCAGGGCGCGATTCGGGCGCAGCGTGAACGCAGACGCCGAGAAGGTTGCGCCGCCGTTGCCGCCGCGACGCCTTCGCGCGGTGCGAATGCGCGTCGTCGCCGTGCTCGCGTTCGGGATCGGCCTCGCTGCGGGGCTCTCGTTCTACGAGCGCTGGCTGCCCGATCTTCTTCGAGTCGAGGCGGGGGACGCGCTCTCGCGCCGGCTCGGCAGCCCGGTCCGAATCGAACGCGTCCGCCCGACGCTCGCCGGCGGGCTCGCGCTGCGGGCGCAGGGCGTCGCCGCCTTCGACGGCGAGGCGGGTCCCGCCCTGCGAATCGCGGAAGTCGTCGCCACGCTCGATCTGCGCGCGCTGCTGCGAAGACAGGTGACCGCAGCGCGGATCGAGACCCGCGGCGCGCACCTCGAGATCGCCCGCGACGCGCAGGGCCGCTGGTCGCCCGGGCTCTTCGCGTCGCTCGATTCGACCGCGCTTGCTGCGGGCGCGAACGGCACCGTGCCCTCGCCGGCGTTCGATCGCGGTGCGATCTCGGTCGATCTGGTCGCAACGGTGCTGCGCGTGACCGATCACGCCGATCCGGCCGCGGCGCCGGCCACGATCGAAGCGCAGCTCTCGACCGGCCGGCTGGTCTTCGACGACGGGCTGCGCGAGTTCTCCTTCGGGGGCTGGCTCGCGCGTGATGGTCGCCCGCTCGGCGAACTCGACGCCCGGCTGACGCGGCTCGATCCGACCGAGGCCGCGGCGGCGCTCGGAGCCATCGCTGGCGAACGCGAGCAAGAGCCGGAGTGGCGAAACCGCAAGGCGGCCGCCAGCGCGAAGGGCCCGTTCGAACTCGTGGTCGCCACGCGCGATCTCGAGGTCGGCGGGATTTCTTCACTCGCGCTCGCCCGCGTGCCTCTGCAGGCATCGGGCCGGCTCACCGCGCTCTTCGACCTCGCGGTCGACGATCTCGCGACACCCGCCGCCGGTGGCCGCGTCTCGTTCGACGTGATCGCGAACGACCTTCGCGTGCCGCTGTCGGTCGGCCCCGCGAACGGGCGCCCTCCGCTGTCCTTCGACGACGGCACCACGCTGCGCGGAGCGCTCCTTTTCGATGCGGGCCACGCCGCGTTCGATCTCGCGCTGCACAGCCCGCGCGAAGCCCTCACGGTCAGCGGCACGCTGGCAAGACCTGCGACGGGCGAGGCGGAGCTCTGGCTGGCCGGCTGGCTCGATCGCAGCGATCTCGATCGGGTTCGCGAGGTGGCGCGAGCGCTGCCCGGCCGGGCCGGATCGCGGGCGCTCGACGAACTCGCCAGCCTGCAGGCGGCGACACTGCGAAGTGTCGAAGCCAGCGCGGCCGGACCGCTCGCACGCTGGAAGGCGCTTCTTGGCGGCGAACCCGGCGCCTGGCTTCGCGGTTTTCGCGCGCCGCCCGTCGTCGCGCTCCGGCTCGACGAGGTGGCGCTCGCGGCCGGCAGCACGCGCCTCGAACACGGCGAGGGCTGGGTCGACTGGCGCGGCGACGCGCTCGTGCTGCGTGCGCTCGGTGCCGTGATCGACGGCCGCGCGCAGCCGCTGCTCGATCTCGATCTCGACGGCGTCGCCGCGCTGCTGGCGGCGGCGCGCGGCGCGCCTGCGATTCCGCGCATCGGGCCTTTGCCCGGAGTCGCGGTGATCTCTCGACTCCTCGACGACGAACCGGGGACGGAGAACGACCCGCCGCGCTGGCGCGAGCTGCGAATCGAGATCGACCGGATGGCGCACGAGCTGCTGCTCTGGCCGCTCACCGACGCGCGCCTCGCCATCCGGCCTCGAGACGATCGCGGCGTTCACCTGGTGCTGGAGCACGCGCGCTGGGGAGGCGCAGACCTCGTCGCGAGCGGCGACTTCGTGCCCGGCGAGCGCGATCGCGTGATGGCGCGGGCCACCGTTCGCGCGCCGCAGGGCGCGCCGCCGCGCGAGGCGAAAACCGACGACTGGGGAATCGCGCGCTTCGAACTCGATCTGTCGGCCAGCAACGCGCTTCCCGTCTCTCGCATCGAAGGGCTGGCGCGCGCGCAGTCGCAAACCGTGCGGCTGTTCGAGACGGCGGTTTCGCTGCGGCCTTCGGGGCGTGCACTCGGCGCGGTCACCTTCGATCTCTCGTCGGCCGAGCATCTGCCGTTCGAGGCGAACGTGCGATCCGAAGCGCTCGGCCTGTCCGTCCTCGCCAGTCTGTTCGGAGGACACGCCGCCTCCTTCACGGGCAACGTGAGCGCGGCCGACGTACGACTCGCCGGGCGCCTGCGTCCGCATACGTCGCCCTTCGACGGTGCGCGCGGCGACGCCCGCCTCGTCGCGCGCAACGGTGAAGTGCTGACCGATCTGCCGGTCTTGCTCTATCTCGCGTCGGCGAGCGGAGGCCTCAACCCGTTCGCTTCGACCGACCGCATCCGCTACCGAAAGATCAGCGGTGCGTTCACGCTGGCGGACGGCCGCGTCACGACGGAGACCTTCGTGCTCAACGGACCGGACATGCGGATCGCACTCAACGGAGGCGTCGGCGTGCTGGAGCCGTACCCGGCGGAGGGCGTGGCGGCGCTCTTCTTCAAGGGAAACATCTCGCGCACGATCGGAAAGATTCCGCTGGTTCGAGACATCGTGCTCGGCAGTGATCGTGCCTTCGTCTCGCTCTGGTTTCAGGTCGACGGGCCGTGGCGCGATCCGCGCGTGCGACTGATTCCGACGCGAACGCTGAACACGGGCCCAACCAATCTGATCTTCGACGGACTTCCGGCCTTCGTTCGGGGCGGCGCCGAAGCGATCGGCCGCGTTGCGCAGCGCTGGCGCGACGACTCGCCGCCACCCGCGTCCGAGAGCGAGCAGCCGTGACGACGCCCGGCGCGAGAGCCGCCCGGCGCAAGGTGATGACGCTCGCGGCGGCCGTTCGCGCCGTGCGATCGGCACAGCGACGCGGCGAACGCGTGGTCTTCACCAACGGCTGCTTCGATCTGCTGCACGTCGGACACGTGCGCTCGCTCGAAGAAGCGCGGGGGCTCGGCGATCGCCTGCTCGTCGCCGTCAACGGAGACGCGAGCGTTCGCCGCCTGAAGGGCCCGGCGCGGCCGCTGGTGCCGGCGCGACAGCGAGCCGAGCTGGTCGCCGCGCTCGCCTGCGTCGACTTCGTGGTCGTGTTCTCCGGCGACACGCCGCTGCG
This sequence comes from uncultured Myxococcaceae bacterium, assembly GCA_964505355.1. Lineage (GTDB taxonomy): Bacteria > Myxococcota_A > UBA9160 > UBA9160 > UBA9160 > CAZDHU01. The sequence goes on from CAZDHU010000281.1 coordinate 9,311, forward strand.
CACGATCCTCGCGCTGCGCCCGGATTTGCTGGCGAAGGGAGGCGACTGGTCGCTCGACACGATCGTGGGCCGCGCGGAAGTCGAGTCCTGGGGCGGACACGTCGTGCGACTGCACGAGCTGCCGGGTGTGCGCACGACGTCGATCGTCGAGCGCATCCGGCGGCGCGCAACGCCAGACGAACGCCGGCCGCGGCGCGCCCGCGACGAGAGATCCAGAGCCGGCGCACGCGGCGGTGCGCGACGCCGGCCGCCCGCATGACGGACGCCGTCGCGGCCGGCGGGATCGAAACGGTCGCGCGACTGCGCCGCGAGATCGGACGAGCCGTCGTCGGCCAGACCGCGCTGATCGACGGCCTGTTGATTGCGCTGCTCGCCCGGGGGCATGCGCTGGTCGAAGGGGTTCCCGGACTCGCCAAGACGACCGCGATTCGCACGCTCGCGCAGGTGCTCGGCCTCGGCTTCCGCCGCGTTCAGTTCACGCCCGATCTGTTGCCGGGCGACCTGCTCGGCACCCCGGTCTGGCTGCCGGACGAGCGAACGTTTCGCATCCGGCGAGGCCCCGTCTTCGCGCCGGTGATGCTGGCCGACGAGATCAACCGTGCACCCGCGAAGGTCCATTCGGCGCTGCTCGAAGCGATGGAAGAGCGACAGGTCACGATCGGCGACGAAACGCTCGCGTTGCCCGAGCCGTTCTTCGTGATGGCGACCCAGAACCCCGTCGAACTCGACGGCACCTATCCGCTGCCCGAAGCGCAGATCGACCGGTTTCTGGTCAAGCTCGTGGTGCCCTATCCCGCGCTCGCCGACGAACGCGAAATCGTCGCCCGCGACGCCTCGCCGCCGCCCGAGATCCGCGCGATCACCGACGCGGGCGGCGTGCGCGCGCTGCAGCGGGCGAGCGCGGCGGTGCACGCAGCCGACGCCGTGCTGGACTACGCGGTTCGGCTCGTGCGGGCGACCCGCGATCCGCTCGCCGCAGGCGCACGACTCCCCCCCGCGTCGCCGGGGGACGAGCGTGCGCTGGTCGCGCTCGGCGCGTCCCCGCGTGCCTCGCTCTCGTTGATGCGCGCGGTGCGCGCGCACGCGCTGCTCGAAGGTCGCGACTACGCGACCCCGCACGACGTGAAGTGCTGTGCGCCCGACGTGCTGCGCCATCGCGTCGTTCCCGGATTCGAAGCCGAGGCCGAAGGTTTGCTGCCCGAAACGATCGTGCGCGCGGTGCTCGACGCCGTGCCGATCCCGTAGCGACGGACGGCGATGTCGGCGCGCACGCGCGGGCGAAGCGCCGATCGCATCGATCCTCGCTCGTCCGCCGCCGCGACGAACCCGCCCGATTCGGTGCTGCGCGAAGCCGCCCGCGTCACCGGCCTTGCCCGCCGGCTCTCGCTGCGTAGCCGGCGCGAAGCGGCCGGCCTGCTCTCGGGAGCCTGGCGAGCGACGTGTTGCGGGGATGGAATCGAGTTCGACGAATCGCGTCCCTTCGAGCCCGGCGACGAAGTCCGCAGCATCGACTGGAACGCGACGGCACGCAGCGGCGTGCTCTTCGTCAAACGATTCCGGCAGGAGCGCGACCGGACGCTGCTGCTGCTGGTCGACGTCTCCGCTTCGATGGGATTCGTGACCGCCACGGGCACGAAGTCCGAACTCGCGGCGCGTGCGGCGGCGCTGCTCTGCGCGGCAGCGACCCACGCCGGCGATCGCGTCGGGCTCGTCCTCTTCGACCGCGCGGTGCGCGACGTGCTCGCGCCCGCCCGCGGCCCCGCCCATGCGCTTCGCGTGCTGCGCGCCCTGCTCGCCGCGCGAGACGCGTGCGGCGGGGGCACCGACCTCGGCGTCGCGCTCGCCCGCGCGCGTCCGCACGCGTTCGGCCGGCGACGCGGTCTCGTCGTGCTGCTTTCGGACTGGCGAGATCCCGCCTCTCTTTCTCCGGGCTCCCCGGGATTCGCCGTGCTCGCGGCGACGGCGGCGCGACACGATCTGGTGTCGGTCGTGTTGCACGATCCCCGTGAAGACGTGCTGCCGAACGCCGGACGTCTTCGCGTTCGCGACCCGGAAGCCCCGCACCGAACGGTGGTCGTGAACAGCTCGGATCCGCGCCTGCGCGAGCGGCTGCACCTCGCCGCAGCAGCACGGAAACGCGCCCTCGAACGCCGACTGCGCGGCGCCGGGGCCGACGTCTGCTGGCTGCGAACGGATCGCGATCCCGCGCACGTGCTCCGCGGCTTCTTCGCCCGGCGTGCGCCGGGATTTCGCACGCCCGGGCATCCGGCGGGAGCGGGGCCGTGAGCGTTCGCCGCAGCGAACGGCGTGGCGCCGCGCGGGCGCACGCATTCGCGGCGATCGCGTTCGGCCTCGCTGGCGTCGTCTGCCGTGCGGCAGCCGCCCCGGCAGCGAACGAGAGCGCTGCGCCGGCCGCGACACCGCACGGTGTCGCGGGCACGAGCGAAGCCGAATCCGCGACGGCCAGCGCGCCGGGAGGAGCGTCGGCCGCGATCGTGCTCGAACCTCCGGTCCTTGCACTCGGCGCGACCGCGGTCGCAGATCTCGTGGTGTCGACTCCGCCCGGCCACGTGCTGCGAATGAGCGAACCGTTGCCCGAGCTCCCGGGCGTCTGGCTGCTTTCGACACGGTGGCTTCCGGTCGAACGCGGCCCGGCACGCTGGATCCACCGGATCCGGCTCGATCTGCGGGCACGCGAGGTCGGCGCGTTCGACTGGCCATCGTTCTCGCTCGGGCTCGAACGGGCGGACGGCGAGACGGAGTCCGTCGAGATTGCCGGGCGCCGGATCGAAGTCGCGTCGTCGCTCGCGCTGCGCGCGCCCTCGGCGGGCCCGTTCGGCCTGCGCAGCCCCGCGATCACGGGCGCGCGAGATCCGCTGCTCCCCGCACTCGCCGGCGCACTCGCCACGCTCGCCGCCCTCGGCCTCGTCGCGCTGGTGCGACGCGAGCGCCGCCGGCGAGGCGACGGCGCCGCCGGCGACCGGGCTCTCGCGCGAACCATTTCCGGACGCGCGCAGGCGAGCGCGCGCCTGCAGGAAGCGCACGCGCTGGCGGCGCGGGACGCCGTCCTCGCCGCGACGCACGCGGCACAGGCCCTGCGCGCCTGGCTCGCCGAGCTCGCGCCCGACGCTACGCGCGCGCTCACCCTCGAAGAACTCGCGAGCGGATCGATTCCGTTCGCCGTCCGTTCACGCTGGCCACGCTGGCTCGCGCTGCTCGCCGAGCTCG
>CAZDHU010000282.1:0-13246 GCA_964505355.1 uncultured Myxococcaceae bacterium
CCATCGTCGCATTGCCGCAGCGCTCGATGTCGAAGCACTGCATCAGCGAACGGAAGCCGCCCGGCGGGATGATCAGATTCTCGTCGGGGACCACGCAGCGCTCGAAGACGAGATCACAACTGGGGAACCCGCGCTTCGCGATCGCATTCCGCCGCGAGCAACCTGCACTCGCGGTCGGCGAAGCTGCGCACGGTTTGCTGCAGCAGACGCTGCTCTTCACTCAACTGGAAATCCACCGGTTCTCCTTCGCGACACGCCGCAGGATCGAGCCGTCGATTCGAACTCGGTCAGCCCGAGTTTCGCAGCTCCTTGCCGAGCGCATAGCCGCGCCGCAGGGCGGGACGGGACTTCAGCGCGTCGTACCAGCGACGAAGATTCGGGTACTCCGCGAGATCGATGCCCTGCGCCCTGTGAGTGACGATCCACGGCCAGCAGGCCATGTCGGCGATCGAATACTCGCCCGCGAGGTGATCGCGATCAGCGAGTCGCCGGTCCATCACGCCGTACAGACGCCGCGCTTCTCGCGCGTACCGCTCGATCGCGTAGGGAATCTGCTCACTGGCGTAGAGTTTGAAGTGTCCGTGCTGGCCGAGCATCGGGCCGAGGCCACCCACCTGCCAGAACAGCCACTGCATCACCTCGGTCTTCGCGCGGGCGTCACGCGGAAGAAACCGCCCGGACTTCTCGCCGAGATAGGTCAAGATCGCGCCGCTTTCGAAGATCGAGATCGGAGCGCCGCCATCGGCCGGGTCGCGGTCGACGATGGCGGGGATGCGCTGATTCGGACTCAGTCGCGAGAACCCGGGAGCGAACTGCTCTCCGCGCCGAATGTTCACCCAGTGCACTTCGTACGGAAGCTCCATCTCTTCGAGCGCAATGGAGATCTTCCAGCCGTTCGGCGTCGGAAAGCCGTGCAGCTCGATCACGGCACGAGCCAGCGACGGCAGCCCGTCCGTTCGAGCATCGCGTCGAGGCCCGGTTCCATTGCGGCCGCGTACTTCGCGCGCAGCGCAGCAAGAGACCGTGCGTGGTACTTCTGCGGCTTCTGCGTCCAGACACCGCCCGCCAGCGAAACAGTGAACTCCGCCTGCGAACTCGCGATCGCGCGAGCGTTGGCGTCGGACCAGGGCAGGAACGAAGCCGCCACGTCGCGCGCGAGCAATGGTTCGAGGGTGGGAGCGAGGGTCGCCCACGGCTCGAAGTCTCCGCGCGCCACCGGCCGCTGCATGCGATCGACGTAGGCCATCACGGCCGGAGCGCGCTCGCGCAACCAGCCCCCCGGCGTCGGATCGAGCGAGCATTCGTACAGTTCGGCGGCAACGCCGAAGTCTCCGAACGCCGGTCGCTCTCCGAAGAGGTACGACCGGGTGGAAAGATGACGCTGCAGCAGTGCGATCGAATCGAGGTACGAAGATTCGATCTGCGGGCCGGTCTGCGCGTTCGAACCGACGAAGCCGACGCGCCCGATCATTCGCGACTTGATCGCCGCTGCGGCGTTGGTCAGCGCCTCGCCCGAAACGCCCATCATGCTTGCCGCGATCTCGGTCGCCGCCGCATCCTGGTCGGCCGGCCGCGACCAGCGAAGGTGAAACATCCACTTGTTGGCCCACTCGTCTCCCCACTCCTCGAGCAGGATCGAGGCGAACCGCGCGAGCGGATCGCTCGGATGAATCGAAGGCTCGGGGTAGAGCGCTTCGAAGTGCTCGAGGATGGGCGTCGAGTCCTGCAACACGGTGCCGTCCGGAGCGACCACGAGCGGTACCAGCGGCAGCTTCGCGAGCTGCTGAAACTCGGCCTCCGTCGTCGCACTGCGAGGCACCCACTCGTGCGGAATCTCCTTGTATCGAAAGTACGAGCGGACCTTCACCGAGTAGGGAGACAGCTCCACACCGAACAGTCGGAACATTCAAATCTCCTTGCGCCGTCACCCGTGGCCGACACAGCGATCACGAACCGCGCTTCAGGGCTGCGCCTCGAACACGAGCGGGAAGGCGAACCGCCCGAGTGCGGAACGCGCGGACTGCTCTGCGCCGGCGGACGAAACCACCACCCGGATCGTGAGGCCGAGTTTCTTGTCTTCGCGCGCTTCGATCGCGACCCCGACCACTCCCGCCTCTCGAAGCGCTTCGGCCAGCGCATCCTCGACTTCGCGGCGCTTCAAGACGGGCTTCGAGATCTTGCCCACCGCCGTCAGCGGCATTTCGTCGATGATCCGGATGCGCTTCGGGTGGGCCGCTCGTTCGGGGATTCCGCGACGTGCCACCTCGAGCAATTCGTCTTCGGTGGCCGCTGCGCCTGCTCGAAGCTGGACGTACACCACCGGCAACTCGCCGGCGTGCACGTCGGGTCGGCCGATCGCGGCCGCGAGTTCGACCGCGGGATGCACGTGGAACGGGGACTCGATCGTCGCGGGATCGATGTTGTGTCCACCGCGGATGATCAACTCCTTCTTGCGCCCCGTCAGCCAGAGGTAGTGATCCGCATCGAAGCGGCCGAGATCGCCCGTGCTCATCCAGCGAACGCCATCACCGAGGTCGGGCCAGAGCCCCGCGTCGTGTTCCTTCACTTTGTAGCCCGAAAAGACGTGCGGTCCGGCGACGACGATCAACCCGACTTCCTCCGTCGCGCAATCGCGCACGTAGGTCCCGTGTTCGTCGAGCAGGACGGTCTTGATCGGCTGGAACGGAATGCGGATCCCGACCGAACCAATCCGTCGATCGCCCCGCGGCGGATTGAGCGAGCTGATGCAGTTGGCTTCCGTCAGTCCGTATCCCTCGAGGATCTTGATGCCCGTCCGCGCCTCGAAGGTGCGGAAGACTTCGAGGGGCATCGATGCAGCACCGCAGAGGCCGTATTCGAGTGAATCGATTCGATGACCCTCGATCGGAACCTGCAGCAGCGCGGAGTAGAGGGTCGGCACGCCGGCGAAGAAGTTCACGCGGTGCTTCTCGACGATCTCCCAGAACCTCGGAATCACTCCCTGGCCGCGATAGCCCTCGGGCGTGCCGAGAACGACGTGCATTCCCGTGTGGAAGGCGAGCAGACCGGTCACCGTGACGGCATTCACGTGAAAGAGCGGTAGCCCGCAAAAAATCGTCTTTCGGGCCGCCAGGTCTTCACCGAGGAACGCGATCGCACTCCACACGTTCGCGACCTCGTTGCCGTGCGTGCGCATCGCGACCTTCGGCGTGCCCGTCGTGCCGCCGGTGCAAAAGAAAGAGGAGGGATCGCTGGCGGCGATTCGCCGGCCGCTGACGAGGCGCGTCGCGTCCTGCTTCGCGATCGAACGGTTGAAATCGTGGATCTCGATGCGCGGCGGAACCGCGCGGCGAACTCCGCCGGGTCCGTGACGCCGCAGCACTTCGCGCTTCTGCAGCAGTCGCGCGACGAACCGCTGCGGCCCGCGCACGCGATCGGCGAGATCGACGAGCACGACGTGTCGCAGGGTGGGGACCTGATCGAGGATCGGATGGATCCGCGCCCAGAGATCGGTGCCGGGAAACGGTGCGAGCGTCACCAGCACCCGCGCTTCCATCGCCTGCAGCAGATCGGCGATGGCGGGCGATTCGAGCAGCGGATTGATCGCGCCCGCGATTCCGGCGGCCTCGCTGCCCCAGATCGTGAAGTGCGTTTCCGGCAGATTCGGCAGCACGTACGCGACCACGTCTCGTTCGCTCACGCCGAGCGTGTGGAAGAAGTTCGCGGTCTGCGTGATGCGTGCGAACAGCGTGGCGAAGTCGAACACCTCGGGCCGATCGAGCTCGGCGATGCGAAGGAAGAACGACAGCGCAGGAGCGCGCGGCGTGGCCGCCGCGCGACGACGGATCACCTCGTAGCTGCTGGCCGGAAGGTCGTCAGGAAGCCCGCCCGCTTCGACGTCGAGCACGTCCTCCAGGCCCACGGCACCGGCCGACGTCGAGACGCTCATGAGGCCCCCACCGAAACTGCGGTGGCCGGATACTACGACATCAAAACTATCGGGTCGAGAAAAAAACGACGGTCGTCGAGTCGGGTCGAACCGAAATCCGCGGCCGTGCGCGCCGCGGGCGTGCTCACGAGCCGTCGCCGCCGTCCGCTCCGAGTCGCCCGAGGGCCTGCAGGACGAGGCGGCGGGCCCGCGCGTCGAGCGGAGCCAGCATCTCGTTGATCAGGCGCTGGTAGAACTCCTTCTCGCGCTCGAACGCCCGACGGCCCTTGCGGGTGAGCATCAGAAACGTGGCGCGCCGATCCGTCGGATGCTGCCGGCGCTCGACGTACTCCTGCCGCACGAGACGGTCGACGAGGCCGGTCATCGTGGACGGCGAGAGTCCGAGGCGCTGGCCGATTCCCGCGATCGGAGCCGGGCCCGCCAGTCCGATCGCCTGCACGATCAGCCGCTGGCGAAGATCGAGATCGACGGTCGCGCGCCCGGAGTGCGTGGCCTCGAGCAGGTGCAGCAGACGCATGAACGTCACCGACTCGCGCTCGGTGGCCCCGCCCGCCTGGCGGTGCGGTCGACTGGCTCGTTCCGCGGTCATCGTGCGCAGGCTACTGAAGCACACGGGATTGACAATCCTACGGATCTCGTAGTAATCGTCGCCGATCGACGGCCGCCGGGGCGCGCACCGTGTCGAACGCGGATCTGCTCGATCGAAAGCGGGGCGGCGCGAAGCGGTCCACGCGGAGTTCGATCGACGCCGATCGGGATGCATCCATGACCGCTCTGTCCGACCTGCGTGTTCTCGACCTCACGCGACTCCTGCCGGGCGGTTTCGCCACCCGCCTGCTGGCGGACTTCGGTGCCTCGGTGGTGAAAATCGAGGACACCGGGGCCGGCGACTACATGCGCTGGGCGCCGCCGTGGTTCGACGGCGACGCGCACGAGTCCGTGCGCTCGGCGCCGTTTCTCTGGTTGAATCGCGGCAAACGCTCGATCCGTCTCGATCTGAAGCGTCCGGAAGGGCGCGACGTGCTGCTTCGTCTGGTGCGCGAGAGCGACGTTCTGATCGAATCCTTTCGGCCCGGCGTGATGGACGGGCTCGGCGTCGGCTACGAACGGCTGGCCGGGGAGAATCCGCGGCTCGTCTACTGCTCGATCAGCGGTTACGGGCAGGAGTCGCCGTACCGCACACGCTCCGGTCACGATCTCAACTATCTCGGTCTCGCCGGCATGATCGCGATGACGGGTGGCGCCGACGGCTCGCCGATGCCGCCGGCCGGACAGGTGTCCGACGTCGGCGTCGCGCTTCTCGCGGCCTTCGGTGTGCTCGCCGCCATTCGCGAACGAGATCGATCGGGAACGGGACAACGGGTCGACGCTTCGCTTCTCGACGCTTCCGCGATCTGGCTCGGCCTCGTGGCCTCGCGCCATCTGTGCACCGGAGAGCTTCCGCGCCGTGGAACGAGCGAACAGGCCGTCTGCTATCGCGTGTATCCGTGCCGCGATGGATGGGTCACGCTCGCGGCGCTCGAACCGAAATTCTGGGCGGCGTTTTGTGCGGGGATCGAGCGAGACGACCTGATTCCCGGACAGTTCGACGCACCCGGCTCGGCGACGCACGCGACGCTGGAGGCCATCTTCGCGTCACGGACGCGCGAGGAGTGGCGGGCATTCGCCGACGCGCACGACTGTTGCCTCGAACCCGTGCTCGAACTCGATGAAGCGCTCGCCTCCCCGCTCTTCGTGGCGCGGGGTCTGGTGGCGACGTCGACACAGCCGGGAATCGCAACACCGATTCGACATCCCGGAACGCCTCTCGTCTTCTCGAAGACACCGGCGGGCGCGCAGGGCCCGGCACCGGCGCTCGGCGAGCACACGCGGGAAACGCTCGAACGCCTCGGCCTCGGTGCGGAGAAGATCGCGGAGCTTTTCGCGTCGGGTGCGGTGGCCGGCCCGACGTCGCGCACGGCCGGGACGTTTCTCGCATGACGCTCGGTCGTTCGGCGTACGATCTCGCCAGTCGGCCCCGCGCGCTGCGGGCCGCGACGCTCGCCGAAGCGTTTGCGATCACGGCCCGAGAACGAGCCGGACGCGCTGCGTTGCGGGTCGGCGGTTCCGACGAGGGATGCAGCTGGGCCGAGTACGCGGAGATCGTTCGCCGGCATGCTGCCGGCCTCGCGGCACTCGGCGTCGGGCGGGGCGACACCGTCGGTTTCATGCTGACGAACCGGCCGGAGTTCCATCACTTCGATGCGGCGGTGATGCACCTCGGCGCGATTGGATGGTCGATTTACAACACGTCGTCGTCGGCCCAGATCGACGCCATGCTCCGCAATGCGGACAGCAGAATCCTCGTCACCGAACGATCGTTTCTCGGCCCGGTGCTCGAGGCCCGCCGCCGAAATCCGCGCGTCGAGCACGTGATCGTCGTCGACGGAGACGCGCCGGCCGGAACGATCTCGCTCGGCGCACTCGCCGCCGCCGCGTCGCCTTCGTTCGATTTCGATGGCGTCTCACGAACGGTTCGCGCCGAGGACGTTCTCTGTTTGATCTACAGCTCCGGAACGACGGGAGAGCCGAAGGGCGTCGAGCTCACGCATCACAACATGATGAGTCAGTTGCGAGCCTTCGATCGTGTCTATCCCGTGACGCCGGGCGGGCGCAGCATCAGCTTCTTGCCGAGCGCGCACGTCGCTGATCGCTGGGCGAACCACTACAGCGCGATGGTCTACGGGCACACCATTCATTGTCTTTCGAACGCGCGCGACCTCTTCTCGGTGTCGGCTCGCATCCGGCCCACCGTCTGGGGCGGTGTCCCGCGCATCTGGGAAAAGCTGAAGGTCGCGCTGGAGAAGAATCTCGCCGCCGAATCCGACTCCGATCGGCGCGCCACGATGGAACATGCGCTGCGCGTGGGGCTCGATCGTTCGCGAGCGAAGCGCGCGGGAGCGGTTGCGGCCGAGCTCGAGGCCGCCTGGCGAGACGCGGATGACGCACTCTTCGCGGGCCTGCGGCGCCTGCTCGGGCTCGATGCCGTCGAGGCATTCGCCGTCGGTGCGGCGCCGATGCCAGAAGACGTGCTGCATTTCTTCGATGCGATCGGCATCGAGATCGCCGAGATGTGGGGCCTGACGGAGTGTACGTCGAACGGTGCGATCAATCCGCCGGGTGCGATTCGGGTCGGCACGGTGGGGCCGCCGCTCCCGGGCACCGAGGCGAAGCTGGCGGCGGATGGCGAGATCCTGCTGCGTGGCCCGACGATCATGAAGGGCTATCGACGCCAGCCCGAACTGACGGCGGAAGCCATCGACGCCGAAGGCTGGCTGCACACCGGGGATCTCGGCTCGATCGACGACGCCGGGCATCTGCGCATCGTCGGACGCAAGAAAGAGATCCTGATCAACGCGTCGGGCAAGAACATGTCGCCGGTCGCGATCGAGTCGGCGATCAAGGCCGAGTGCCCGTGGATCGGTCACGCGATCGCGATCGGGGATGCGCGGCCTTACAACGTGGCGCTGATCGTGCTCGATCCGGACGCGGGCGATCGGCGCGATCCGCAGGATCCGGAAACCATCCGGTGCGTCGGCGAAGCGATCGAACGCGCGAACGCGAAGCTGTCGCGGGTCGAGCAGATCAAGCGGTTTCGGATTCTCGCCGACGACTGGCTTCCGGGCGGGGACGAGCTGACGCCGACGCACAAACCGAAGCGAAAGAACATTCACGAGAAGTACGCAGAGGTGATCGATCGGCTCTACGCCGATTCGAGCGCGTGACGAACGTCTCCGGCAGCCCGCGAGCGCCGCCGCTACGCTGGGCCCGTGCGTCCGCTCGACGATCTGCGCGTGCTCGATCTCTCTCGTGTCCTCGCCGGACCGCACTGCGGGCGCATGCTCGCCGACCTCGGTGCCGACGTGATCAAGGTCGAGCCGCCGGCGGGAGACCTGCTGCGCGCATATCAGCCGCGACGCAACGGCATCGCCGTCTATTTCGCGCAGCAGAACGTCGGGAAGCGAAACGTTTGTGTCGACCTCGGCAAGCCAGAAGGCGTCGAAATCGTGCGCGAACTGGCCGCGTGCAGCGACGTCCTGCTCGAGAACTTCCGTCCCGGCGTGATGGAACGAATGGGTCTCGGCTACGAAACGCTTCGTGCGCGTCAGCCGCGTCTGATCTACGCGTCGATCAGCGGCTTCGGGAGCGGGAGCCCGGAATCGAAACGTCGCGCCTACGCGAACGTGATTCACGCGCGAGCGGGGCTGCTCGAACGCGAGGCGCGCAACGGCGCGCACCCCGTGCAATCGATCGGGTTCAACGCGGCCGACACCTACTCGGGCCTGCAGGCGCTCGTCGGTCTGCTCGCGGCGCTGCATCAGCGCACGCGCACCGGGCTCGGACAGCAGATCGAGATCGCCATGTTCGACACCATGCTTTCGGTGGACGACGCCGCGGTCTACGTCGCGAACGGCGTCGAAACGCCCGACCCGCCGGGAGACGCCGTCTTCGACGTGGCGGGCGAGCCGCTCTTCGTCGCGGGTGCGGTGGGCCTCGCCGCCCGTCTGTTGTTCGACGCGATGGGGCGGCCGGAGCTGCGCTTCGACGCTCGCTTCTCGACCCCGACCGCGGTGCGCGAGCATCGCGATGATCTCCACGCGTGCGTGGCGGACTGGCTCGCCGGGTTTCCAGATCTCGCGAGTGCCGAGCGTGCCCTCGATGCCGCCGGGGTCGCGAGCACGCGCGTCCATTCGACGCGAGAAGCGCTTCGACTCCCCGAAGTCTCGGCCCGCGACATGCTCGTGGCGATCGACGATCGGGGTGGCGGAACGATGCAGATCACCAACTCGCCCTATCGATTCTCCGCGGCGGAGAGCGGCGCCCGCGGATTCGCCGCGCATCGGGGCGAACACAATCGCGAGGTTCTGCGCGAACGACTCGGTTACGACGAACGACGTCTCGACGCGCTCGAAGCGGCCGGCGTGCTCGTCGCACGACGGCCGGCCGGCACGACGTCGTAGGATCGAGCGAGTTCGCGAACCGAGGTGTCGATGTCGAATCGAGACGAGATGCGACGGATGGCGCGCGAATCGATCGATCGCGGCGATGTCGTGGGATGGTTCGAAACGCTGTACCGGCGCGCGGCGGGCGACTGGACGGCCGTTCCGTGGGCAGATCTCGCCGCCAATCCTAGTCTGTGCCACTGGCTCGCCATGGCGCCGATGCCTCGCGAGGGGACGCGCTGCCTCGTCGTCGGGTGCGGCCTCGGTGACGACGCGGAGGCGCTGGCGGCGGCGGGGTTCGAAGTCACGGCCTTCGACGTGTCGGCGACGGCGATCGAGGCCTGCCGGCGCCGCTTTCCGGAATCACGGGTCGTTCACGCCGTGGCGGACGCGCTCGACCCGCCGTGCGAATGGAAGGCTCGATTCGATCTCGTCGTCGAATCCTGCACGCTGCAGGTTTTGCCGCCCGCGCCGCGATCACAGGCGATGCGCTCGCTCGCGTCGCTCGTCGCGCCCGGAGGCCGGTTGCTGGTGATCTGCCGCGGGCGCGATTCGGACGAGCCGGAGGGAGATCTGCCCTGGCCGCTCACGCGCGACGAGCTGAACGGATTCTGCGACGCGGGACTCACCGAAGCATCGAGCGAGGAGTTTTTCGACGACGAAGAACCGCCGGTGCGGCGGTTCTTCTTGATCTACGAACGGCCACGGAACGCCCTTGCGGTGCAGTGATCGACCAGGTTCCGGCGCATCGCCGCCGCGAACGCTGGCATCGTTCGCAGCCGGTCGGTCGCGAACGACGCCGGCGACGTCAGTGAGCGGGTTGTCTCGCAGCGACCCACACGCGAGCATGGCGGCGAACTCTCGACACCTGCGCCCGCATCACTCGCGGACGGGCCCCGCGAGATCGCGTGGACGTGCCGCTCACGGGGGGATGACATGAAGCCGTCCATTCTCTTGACCACGATCGCCTGCGGCGTCTTCTTCTGGACCGGCCTCGCGACCGGCGTGTGGAAATGGCGGGCGATGCTCGCGGCGAATGATCATCTCGCTCCGCACTACGTCGACACGGCGCACCGCGCTTCGTTGCTCTACAGCTTCGCGTGTCTCGTCCTGATTCACTTTCTCGAATGGAGCCCGCTGCCCGAGTGGGTCAACGTGATGGCCGCGGGGTTGCCGGTCGGCTTCTTCGCACTCGCGATCGCGGCCTATCTGAAGCTCGGATACCACGACACGACCGACAATCAGTTCGCCGTGCGAACTCCGGCCACGACGCTCGGCACCGGGATTCTCGCCTTCGCCGAGATCGCAGGGTTTTCGGTGCTGTTCATCGCGTTTCTCGTTTCCCGCCTCGGCTGAACCGCCGCGCCGGACGTGCGCGACCGGTTCCAGGCAGTTGCGAGCGCTCACCATCGTCTTGCTGCGAGATCCGCACCGCCCCGATCTCGAGGTCGCGCTCGGGCGGGAGCCGCGTCCGCTTCGAGTTCTCCTGCTCGAGGTGCCGCAGCCGTTCGCCGTCGATCCTTTCGGGCGTCCCGACGCGTTTGCCCAACGGTGGCTCGTCCGGTCGCTGATTCTCCGCTCTTCGCAGCGTTCAGCCGGTCCGAAACTCCGGGCGCGAGTCCGGAGAACCTCAATCGATCCCGGGCCCGTCACGGCGCAGCGCGGCGAGTCGCTCCGCGACGTCCCACTCCGCGGCCCACCGCTCGACGTGAGCCCAGTCGAGATTGGGAAGCGCGACGAGGCCGAGCAGATCCTGCCGGTCTTTCGGACGATCCGCGATCAACTTCAACACGATCAGGTCTTCCGGCGTGGCGACACGAATTCCCTCGGACGAGGCGTGCGCGCGACGCACCACTTCGTGCTGCAATGCGGTCTTCGCGGCCTGGATCTCGACGAACGTGAGCCGATCTCCGGACTCGAAGCGAACGAAGTCTGGTCCTGAAGGAAGATGACCACCGTACTCCGCCGCGGGTTCGTAGCCGGCGTCGGCGAAGATGCGGCGCAGGCGAGACATGGCAGGAGGATCGACGCAGGCCGTGACGTCGATGTCCGCGGTGAAGCGCGGCTCGAGCCACGCGTTGACGGCATGCGCACCGATCACCGCGTACGGCACTTCGGCACGATCGAAGAGGTGGGCGATGCGAGCGAGCGCCGACGCGCTCACGGACGATAGAGGCCGAGGGCGCGGGCCTTCTCGTAGAACGGCAAGGGATCGTCATCCCGTCGATCGAGTGCTGCGGCGGAACGTCCTTCGAGGTAGAGCTGCCAGCTCCGTTCGAGTCGCTCGGAAAGCGAGAGCGCGAGATGATGCGCCGCTGCCTCGCGATGAGATTCGGCTTTGTACGCCCCGATGCGGCGCATGTGGTCGCGTTCGCGCTCTTCAGCCGACACGGCGCCAACCTAGCACGCGCGCGTGGCGGAAGGGTCGCTCCCCCGCGACTCCTTGCACTGCTCGCGAGGTCGGGCCCGCCCGTCCCGCGTTCGCTCACAGGGTCGTCCGAAACCTGATCGACGTGCGCGCAGCAGACGCCGTCGCCGACCACGCTGCGCTCCATGACTCGCCGCGACTTCTGGCCGCGGCTGCGCCGACTTCCGCTCCGCGTGCCCTCGACGGCGCTGCGTCTCGTGGTTTCCGGCAATCGTGTCAGCCTCCGTTCTTCTCCTGCGCTGCCGCGACCAGCATCGCGCACACGCGCGTCTCCACCTCCAGTCCGGCACGAAGATCTTCGTGTGCGTGGAGTAGCGCCTCCAGCAACGCGAGCGCGCGCGAGTCGTGCGGGTTCGCCCGCGTCGCGTCGAGATAGGCGCGTGCTGCTTCGGCAGGGCGATCGAGGCCCGCGAGCGAGAGGCCGAGGTTCTTGAATGCGTTGGCGCGTCCGGAAGAGATCTCGATCGCGCGCCGGCAGAAGGCCTCGCCCTCCGTGAAGCGACCGAGCTGATTCAGGCAGAAGCCGAGATTGTTGTGCACGAAGTACGCGACGCGGGTGTCCGACGGTTGCAGCGCTCGCGCTCGCTCGTAGAACTCGATCGCGCGCTCCCACTCCACGAGTTTCTCCGCGCACTGCCCCATCGCGAACAAGAGATCCGCGCGTTCTTCCGTCTCGCTCGCGTGCTCCAGCATCTGGCCCAGCAGATCCAGCGCCCTCGCGCTGCGGCCCGTCTCCGAGTAGATCCGCACGAGCGACCAGAGCGCAGCGTGCGAGCCGGCATCGCGAGCGGCCGCGGCGATCAGCGCTCGTTCGTTCCCGGACACGACGCGGAGGCGGCCGCGATGCGGGTGTCGCGGGTCGGAAGGATCGTGACGAGAAGGGGGCCGGGTGGTGTTCGACATACGAAGACCCTAACCGGTGTGCGACGCGAGCGAGCGATCTCGCGTGGTTTCCACGACCGTCGCTGACGCAGGGGCACCGCGTGCCGGCTCGCGCCCCGTTCGCGCGTCTTCGCCCGCCCCGCCGCCCATCGCAGGGTGCGCGCTCGCTCGCCCCGGATGTATCTCCGTCTCGTGTGCTCCTTGCTTCCAGCCCGCGTCGCTCCGCGGTCCGTCCCTCGTTGAATCACTCCGAAAAGTCAGGAGGCTCCGTCCGTCGAGTCGAGGCCGGTCCGGTGGGCCCGCCGCGCAACGTCCGTTCGACGCTGTCGCCGTCCGCGATTCGCGCGGCCAGCGATCGAGGTGCGTTCGATTGCGATCGAAGAGGAGAGACGGAAACTTCTGCCCGGCCGCGCGTGAAGGGATCTGTGCCGATGACGACGTCGGACTGGCGGATTCGCCCCGGCCGCACGAGCGATCGGTCGCTGCTCGAAGCGATGTTGATCGAGGCGGCGTGCTGGCGATCCGCAGAGCGCCGCCCGCCGTCGGCCGAGATGCTCGCGCGTCCCGAACTGGCGATCTGGCTGGCAGACTGGGGCGGCCGCGAGGGCGATACGGCGGTCGTCGCCGAAGGCCGGTCCGGGGTTCCGCTCGGCGCCGCGTGGTTTCGCTTCTGGTCGGTCGACCGGCACTCCTACGGATTCGTTTCGCCCGACGTCCCCGAGCTGGCGATCGGGGTGTACGCGCTCGCTCGTGGTCGCGGCGTGGGACGAAACTTGTTGAAGGCGCTACTCGCCGCCGCCGCGGTTCAGGGCATCGCACGCGTGAGCCTGAGCGTCGAAGTCGACAACCCCGCGCTGCGGCTCTACCGGCGCGTCGGCTTTCAGACCGTCGGACGAAGCGGGAATGCGTGGACGATGCAGATCGACCCGGCATCGTCGCGCGACGGCGACGAAGCGCCGGGCGCGGGCACCCGCGAGCCATCGGACCGGAACCCGAAACCCAAATGCGCCTGCTGATCAAGAACCT
>CAZDHU010000283.1:0-5271 GCA_964505355.1 uncultured Myxococcaceae bacterium
GACGTCGGCTACGGCCAGCTTCATCCGCGACTGCGCGCCGATCCGCGCGTCGTCGTACGCGAACGCACGCACGTGCGAGATCTGCACGCCGGCGATCTATCGCTCCCGCCCGGCGCCGGCATCGGGCTCGCCGTCGCGGACTGTTCGTTCATCTCGCTGCGCCACGTGCTGCCGCATCTGCGGCGTGTGGCGCCGTACGCGGCGGTGGTCGCACTGGTCAAGCCGCAGTTCGAAGTGGGGCGCGGGCGGGTCGGCAAGGGAGGCGTGGTGCGCGAGGATGCGTTGCGCGAAGAGGCGCTCGCGGCCGTGATCGAAGCTGCGATCTCACTGGGCGATCGCGTCGCGGGACGGGCCGAGAGCCGTCTCGCGGGCCCGCGAGGCAATCGCGAGATCTTCCTGCATCTCCTCCCGGGAGGGCCGGGTTGACGCCCCTTCGGCGGCCGCTACCCAACGAGGGGGGCGGCTCGCTCCGCGCTTCGGGCGCCATCGGCGTCGATCCGTTTCGGCCCGAATCGAGTTCGTTCGCGAAGCCTGCGAGGAGGTTTGCCGACCATGCCGCTACTGCTCGTGACCGAAGCCGCCGCCGCGCGGGTCAAGCATCTCCTCGATCAGGACGGCAAGCTGCAATCGCATGCCCTGCGCGTGAAGGTGATCGGCGGCGGCTGCTCGGGGCTGCAGTATCAGCTCTCGTTCGACGAGCGGATCGGCGAGAACGACACCGTCACCGAAGCGGGCGGCGTTCGCGTCGTGGTCGACGAGAAGAGCGCGCTCTACCTCGCGGGCACGACGCTCGACTTCATCGACACGCTCCAGGAGACCGGGTTCAAGATCAACAACCCGAACGCGAAGTCGACCTGCGGTTGCGGCCAGTCCTTCGGCGCGTGATCGCCGCGCACGCGTTCGGGGTCGCAGGCGAATGACCGCGAACGCGCCGATCTATCTCGACCATCACGCGACGACGCCGATCGATCCCCGCGTGCGCGAGGCGATGGAACCGTGGTTCGGTCCCGATTTCGGCAACGCTGCGAGTCATGCGCACGTGTTCGGCTGGCGGGCGGAGGCGGCGGTCGACGACGCGCGCGCGCGGATCGCCGCCGCGATCGGAGCCCGCGAGCCGGGCGAGATCGTCTTCACCAGTGGTGCGACCGAGAGCAACAACCTCGCCGTCAAGGGCATCGCGCGCGCGGGACGCGCCGCGCGGGACCACCTGATCGGCGTGGCGACCGAGCACCGCGCGATCCTCGATCCGCTGCAGGCGCTGGGGCGCGAGGGGTTCTCGCGGACGTTACTCGCCGTCGACGGCTGCGGGCGCCTCGATCCCGGCGCGCTCGCCGCGACGATCTCCGATCGGACGGCGCTGGTCTCGGTGATGGCCGCCAACAACGAGATCGGTGTGCTGCAGCCGCTGGCCGAGATCGCCGCGATCTGTGCCGCGCGCGGCGTGCCGATGCACAGCGACGCGGCCCAGGCCGTGGGCCGCATCGCCTTCGACGTCGGTGCGATCGGTCTCGACCTCGCCTCGTTTTGCGCGCACAAACTCGGCGGACCGAAGGGAGTGGGCGCGCTGTACATCCGGCGGCGCCGGCCACGACTCCGGATCGAGCCGCTGCTGCACGGAGGCGGACACGAGTACGGGCTGCGTTCGGGCACGCTGCCGGTCGCGCTGATCGTCGGCTTCGCGCGGGCGGTCGAACTCGCGGTGGACGAGCGCCCGGTCGAAGCGCCTCGCCTCGCCGCGCTGCGCGATCGACTGCTCGCGGGACTCGCGGCGGCGGCCGGAGGGGTTTCGCGCAACGGCGATCCCGAACGCACGCTGCCGAACAACCTGAGCGTGTCGTTCGACGGGATCGACGCGGTCGCGCTGCTCGCCGATCTGCCGGGCGTCGCGCTCTCGACCGGTTCCGCCTGCAGCTCGGCGCAGCCCGGACCGAGCCACGTGCTTCGCGCACTCGGCCTCGGGGCTGATCGCATCGCGGGCACGATCCGCATCGGGCTCGGTCGCGAGAACACCGGGGCCGAGATCGAGCGCGCGATCGATCTGATCGCCCGCGCGGTGATTCGGCAGCGCGACGCGCGGCCTTCGCCGCCTGCCGCGCGTCCTTCGCCGGGCTGACGGTCTCGGTGGCGGGAGCCGCACGGACTCCGCGGCGATCCGGCTGCCGGCGGGCCGATGCCATTCCCGGACGGGTCTCCTAGTCTCCGCCGATCCAATCGCGAGAGGTGCCGTGTGACCGAGGTTCGTGCGACGAACGTGACGTTTCATGCCGGGTCGGTTTCGCGCAAAGACCGCGAGCGCCTGCTCGGGCAGCGCGGTGTCACGATCTGGCTGACGGGGCTTTCGGGATCGGGCAAGTCGACGATCGCCGTCGCGCTCGAACAGCGGCTGGTCGCGAGCGGCCGCTCGGCCTACGTACTCGACGGCGACAACATCCGGCTCGGTCTCAACAAGAATCTCGGCTTCTCGCCGGCCGACCGCACGGAGAACATCCGGCGCATTGCGGAGGTGGCGAAGCTCTTCACGGATGCCGGCATGATCGTGCTGACCTCGTTCATCTCGCCTTATCGCGCGGATCGCGATGCCGCGCGCGCGCTGTTCGCTGCCGGTGACTTCGTCGAGGTGCACGTCGCGGCGCCGGTCGAGACCTGCGAGGCGCGCGACGTCAAAGGCCTCTATCAGAAGGCCCGGGCGGGGCAGATTCCCGAGTTCACGGGCGTCTCGGCGCCCTACGAAGCGCCCGAACGTCCCGAACTGGTGCTCGACACGAGCCGTCAGTCGGTGGACGAAAGCGTCGCGACCCTGCTCTCGTATCTCGGGTCGAAGGGCTACCTCGCGCCGCCGGCCTGAGGTGCCGCGGAGAGAGATCACACGCACGGCCGCGGGGGGCGGACGAGAGGGGAGGCGATGGCCGCGAGTTCGGCCTCGATGTCGCAGAAGGCGCGTGCGGCAGGCGTCGTGATCGGGCTCGCCTGCACGCTTGCAGGCTGTGCGCAGCTCGGCTTCGGCACTGCCGAGCCGGCCGATCGACTGGTGCGGCCGGCGGATCCGGCCGACTACGACTTTCTGGTCGCTCGCGAACTCGAATCGCGCGGTGATCTGGCGGGCGCGTCGGAAGCCTACGGACGCGCGATCGAGAAAGATCCCGAGGCTCCGTTTCTCCATCGCGAGCGCGCCGAGATCAGTGCGCGACAGGGGCGCTTTGCGGACGCGGTCGCGGACGGCGAGCGGGCCCTCGCGCTCGCGCCGGACGATGTCTCGACGCGGCTCTTTCTCGGTCAGCTCTACCGGCTCGGCCGACAGCCCGATCGGGCGGAGGCCGTGCTGCGCGGTTCGGACGGCCAGCCGATCGGCGACGACGCTGCGCTGCTGCTGTTCGGAATTCTGCTCGAGGCCGAGCGCCCGGACGACGCGCTTCGCATCGCACGCTGGCTCCAGGCGAGTGATCCCGATTCGCTGCGCGGCACCTTCGCCGCCGCGGGCGCGCTCGAACGGCTGAACCGTCCTCGCGATGCCGAACGAGAACTGCGCGAGGCGCTGCGCCGCGAGCCCGACAATCTCGCGCTCTTCGGTGCACTCGCGCGCGGGCGTCGCGAACGAAACGACCGCGCCGGCGAGATCGAGATCCTGCGCGAAACCCTGCGTGCGCATCCCCGGCACGCCGGCACGCTGACCGCGCTGGCGGACGCGCTGCTCGCGATCGGCAAACAGGACGAGGCGCTGCGCACGCTCGAGCAGCTCGAACGCGCGCGACCCGGAGACCTGCGGGTGAAGGTCCGGCTCGCCGTCGTCGACTTCGAGGCCCGGCGTTTCGAGCAGGCGGCGCGACGCTTCGACGAGGTGCTGGCGGCGAATCCCGAGCAGCCCGAGGTCTGGTTCTTTCTGGCGGAGGTGCGCCGGCGGATGGGCAACGAGGCCGGCGCGCTCGACGCGTTCGCACGCATTCCCGAGAACCACGAGCGCTGGCTCGACTCGCGCGCACGCGTGGCGGGCATCTACGAAAAGCAGGGCGACTTCCCGCGTGCGATCGCCGAACTGGAGGCGGCGCGCGCGAAGCATCCCGGACGCGCGCTCGACGTCTTTCTCGCGGGATTGCGGGGTCGCGCCGGCGACGTCGACGGTGCGGTGGCGTTCCTGCAAGAGTTGCTGGCGGCGTCGCCGGACGACGAAGAGCTGCTCTATCAGATCGGCGTCGTCTACGGCGAAGCGAAGCGGCGAGAAGAGTCGATTGCCGCCATGCAGCGCGTGCTGGAAAAGAATCCCGAGAACGCGAACGCGCTCAACTGGATCGGCTACACGCTCGCCGAGCAGGGAGAACGTCTCGACGAGGCCGAGGCGCTGATCCGGCGTGCTCTCGAATCACGCGCCGAAGACGGCTTCATCACCGACAGCCTCGGCTGGGTGCACTACATGCGCGCGCGTGCCCTGCAGCAGAGCGGTCGCAGCGCGGAGGCGAAGGCCGAAATCGGGCGAGCAATCGAGACGCTGGAGCGTGCCGAGAAGTTGTCGGGAGGCGACCCGGTGATCTCCGAGCACCTCGGTGACGCTCATCTGCTGCGCGGTGATCGCAAGCGAGCCCTCCGCCATTATCAGGACGCCCTCGCCCAGGATCCGCGTGAGAAGGAACAGCCCGCGTTGCGCGAGAAGCTCGGGAAATTGCTGCGCGAGCTCGGCGCGCCGTGAGCGCGACGCCGGGGCGGCGGGCTCGCCGGGCGCTGTTCGTGCTGCCCTGTCTGCTCGCGCTCGCCGGCTGCGCGATGCCGCCGGCTGCGCGGCCACCGCACGAAGCACTTCGGCCGGACGACGCGCGCGAGGCACTCGGCGCGCTCGAAGCGGCGCGCGACGCGCGCCATTCCCTGCGCGGCCGGCTGCGGCTCTCGCTCGACGGTCCCGAAGGATCGTTTCGCGCCTCGCAGATCCTGCTGCTCGAACGTCCGGCGAGGCTTCGCGTCGAAGTGCTCGGCTTTCTCTCGCAGACCGTCGCCGTGCTCACCACCGACGGCACGCGTTTCGATTTGCTTCGTGCCGAGCAGCGACGGATCGAGCGCGGTCCGGTCTATCCCGGACTGCTGCACGACGTGGCGCGGATCGATCTCGAACCGCAAGAAGCGGTTTCGCTGCTGCTCGGCGTGCCGGCCCTGCCGGCGGGTCTTCATCTCGCGCGTGCGGACGTGACGGACGAGGGAGGGCTCGCGCTCGAGCTGGTCGATGCGCCGGGAGCCTCGAAGCGCCGCGTGGTGCTCGGCCCGGCACGCGAGTTGCGCGCCACCGACGTG
>CAZDHU010000284.1:0-30828 GCA_964505355.1 uncultured Myxococcaceae bacterium
GGTATTAGCGTATGCCGGAGCGCGCGCCCGGGGAGGCCGCGGCCCGCTGGGTGCTACCCTACCCCGCACGACGGCGATAGCCCCCCGCGATTCCCTGACCGGGTTGATCGAAACAACGTGACGCAGCGTGGCCCTCGACGGCGCCTGCTCCGCATCTCGTGGATCACGTTTCCGGTAACCCCGTAAAAGCGGCTCGCACGCCCGCGCGCGCCGGCCGGAGCGCGATACGCTCGCGGGATGAGCGAACCGACCGCGCCGGGGGCGCCGCGGGGCGTCCGCATCGTCTGCACGCTCGGACCGAAGAGCAGCGATCGCGACACGTTGCGCGCAATGATCCGGGCCGGCATGAACGTCGCGCGGCTCAACTTCTCGCACGGCTCGCACGACGAACACGCCGCGCGCGCCGCCATGATTCGAGCGCTCGCACACGAAGAGGGCCGCTTCGTCGCCTTGCTGCAGGACCTGCAGGGCCCGAAGGTTCGGATCGGACGAATGACGCCGGCGAGCGTTCTCGAGCGCGGCAGCGCGTTCTCCCTGCTGCGCGGCGAGGGCACGGGAGACCACACCTGCGCCTTCGTCGACGACGCCTATTTCTTCGACGAAGTGAGAATCGACGATCGGCTGCTGCTCGCGGACGGTTCGATCGAACTTCGGGTGTGCAGCCGCGAGGACACCGGTTTTCGCTGTGAGGTGGAGGCCGGCGGAGTGCTTTCGTCGGGCAAGGGCATCAACGTGCCCCGAGGCCTCCTCGAACGGCCGATCCTCGACGCCGACGACGAATCCGATCTCGCCTTCGGCGCGCGAATCGGCGTCGATGCGGTGGGGGTTTCGTTCGTGCGTACGGCACAGGACGTGAAGACCGTGCGAGATGCGCTTGCGGGCCTCGGCCACGAGGCGTCGATCGTCGCCAAGATCGAAACCGGGCCCGCGATCGAACACCTCGCCGCGATTCTCGACGCGACGGACGCGGTGATGCTGGCCCGTGGCGATCTCGCGCTCGAAACGCCGTTCGAGCGCGTCCCGATTCTGCAGAAGCGGATCCTCGAAGCGTCGAGACGGCGCGGAAAGCCGGTGATCACGGCGACGCAGATGCTGGTCTCGATGGTCGACGAACCGCGTCCGACGCGTGCCGAGGTGAACGACGTCGCGAGTGCCGTGCTCGATGGCACGGACGCCGTCATGCTCTCCGAAGAGACCGCGGTCGGCGTCGATCCCGCGCACGTCGTCGCGACCATGGCCCGCATCGTCTCCTACACCGAATCGTGTCGCACGCCGGTCGAGCGCGGGCCCGAGGGTCTGCCCCCCGAGCTGCAGGAGCTGGCCGTCGTGGCGGCCGCCGCGGTGCGGATCGCACGCGAAGTCGATGCCGCGGGACTCGTCGCCTGGTCGCAGGGAGGGCTCGCGGCGCGCTTGCTGTCCCGCGCCGATCCGGGTCTGCCGATCGTCGCGCCCACGCCCTCCGAAGAGACGGCACGCCGTCTCGCGCTGGTCCGCGACGTCACGCCGCTGATCGCGCAGGGCGGCGTCGTGCACCCGGCCCGCGTGCTCGCCGCGCTCGGACCGATGGCCGCACGCGCCCGCTCGCTCGTGCTGTTCGGACACGCCCTCGACGCCTCCGGCGCGCGCATGGCGTGGACGCGCGTCGCTCGCATCGACGAACCGTCGGGCTGGATGCGCGATCCCGGCAGCCGATTGCCAGGCGCCTGAGGCGGCGCGAGCCGCCCGCGCTCGCCTTCCGGCGCCGCGGCGAAACTGGCGCCCTCGAGAGGATTCGAACCTCCGACCAACGGTTTAGGAAACCGCTGCTCTATCCGTCTGAGCTACGAGGGCCGACGGGCGGAGGCTACCGGTGGATGGCGACGGTCGCGAGCATCGATTCAGGATCCATCGGCGCGTCGAGATGAAGGGTCGGAACGGTGTCGTCGCCCGGCGAAGCGGACGCCGGCGGGACCGGCGGCGCGGTTTGTTCGGCGACCACCTCGCACACCGCCTCGGCCACGAGGTCGGCGGTTTCCGCGAAACGGGCGGCGTCGGAGGGAGCGTGCGGCGCCGCACTGCGTTCCGCGTCCTCCACCGGTCGATGGCTGACCGCGGCCGCCACCTCGGCGTCGCTCACTCGAAGCTCGGGTGCGATCTGTGCGAGCTCGTCGCTGTAGCGGTGCGAGTCGAGTTCGAGCGGCTCTTCTTCGTCCCCGGCACCGAGGCGAAGCTGCAGATCGACGTCGGCCGGCGTACTCGCGGCGGCGAGCGCGATCTCGCGCGTGATCACCTCGCTGCGCACGAGACGCACGAGATCCTGATCGAAGGTCCGCATCCCGTAGTGGCTGCCTTTGGCGAGGATGTCCGGGATCTCCTGCTGCTTGTCCGGGCGGCGGATGCAGTCCTGAACGAGGCGCGTATTGAGCAAAATCTCGACCGCGGGCACGAGGCCGGCACCGTCGGCCCGCGGCAGCAAACGCAGCGAAATCACGGCCCGCAGCGCTTCGGCGAGGCGCATTCGGAACATCGCCTGCTCCGAAGGCGGGACGGCGCCCACCAGACGATGCACGGTTTTCGCGGCGTCGGTGGTGTGCGCGGTGCTGAGCACGAGATGCCCGGTTTCGGCCGCCTTCAGCGCGATGTCCATCGTTTCGGCGTCGCGCATCTCGCCGATCATGATCACGTCGGGGTCCTGGCGCAGCGCAGCGCGCAACGCACCCGAAAACCCCGTCGTGTCCGCGCCGATCTCCCGCTGCACGATCGACGCTCGCTCGTTCATGAATAGAAACTCGATCGGATCCTCGATCGTGATCACGTGCACGCACTTCGTTCGGTTCACGTGTTGAATCATCGAGGCCAGCGTGGTCGACTTGCCGCTACCGGTGGCGCCCGTCACGAGGACGATGCCGCGCTCTTCTTCGGCCAGCGATGCGATCAGCTCCGGCAGTCCGAGATCCGCGAGATCGGGGATGTGGATCGGAATCACCCGCACCACCAGCGCGATGCTGCCGCGCTGGCGAAAGGCGTTGACGCGAAAGCGCCCGGCCCCGGAGACCGCGAACGAAAAGTCGACCTCCTGCACGTCGTCGATCGAGACCGTGGCGAGACGCGGCGGGCGCATCGCCTCGAAGACGGCCTCGGTGTCGCGCGGAAGCAGTTTGGGTGCCTGAACCGGCTTCAGGTCGCCCTTGATCCGCAGCAGGATGGGCTCGCCCGCCTTGAAATGAACGTCGCTCGCCCCCTGTTTGAGGGCGGCGCGCAGGATGCGCTCGATGCGTGCGCGATCGAGCTGCTGGGTGACACGGGCGGCAGGCGGATTCGGCACGCGGAGTGAATCGGCCGCGCAGGGCGTCGTCTTGATTCGCGGCGGGGAAACCCGGAGCCGCGATCCGGTCAGTACCGGATCACCGCGTGCACCGCCGGAACATCGAGCCGTTTCGCTCCGCCGAGAACCGCGAGCTCGATCAGGAAGGCTGCGCCGACCACTTCGGCCTTCGCCTCCCGCGCGAGCTGGATCGCCGCCGCCGCGGTTCCGCCCGTTGCCACGAGATCGTCGACCACCAGCACGCGCTCGCCGGGGCGAAGCGCGTCTTCGTGCATCTCGACGGTGTCGTGGCCGTACTCGAGCGCGTAGGACGCCGAGACGGTTTTCCAGGGCAGCTTGCCCTTCTTGCGCACGAGAACGAGACCGGCGTCGAGCGCCATCGCCACCGGCGCACCGAACAGAAACCCGCGCGACTCGATGCCGATCACGCGATCGACGCGCTGCTCGAGAAACGGTGCCGCCAGCTGGCTCACCGCGCTGCGCAGACCACGCGCGTTCGCGAGCAGCGGCGTCACGTCGCGAAACAAAATTCCAGGCTTCGGAAAATCGGGAACGTCACGAACCAGACGGCGCAGGGCATCGACCGGAAGCAGATCGGAGTCGGACACGGCATCTCCTCTGCCACCCGCTGCGGGCAGCATCGCGACGGGCGCAGCCTACCACCACGCGCGACGACGACCAGCGTGGTACGGGCCTAGGGCTGAAAGAAGAGCGGCTCTTCCGGTCGCTGTGAACGGCGCACTTCGAAGTGAAGATGCGGCCCGGTCGCGCGACCCGACTGCCCGGACTCCCCGATCGGTTCGTTCTTCTCGACGAACTGACCGAGCCGAACGTCGATTTCGTCGAGGTGCGCGTACACGCTGCTGTACGCGCCGGCGTGCTTGATCACGATCATCTCGCCGTATCCGCCGAGCGTTCCACTGAAGACCACCTTGCCCGATTCGGCGGCGCGCACCGTCGTTCCTTTCGGCACCATCACGTCGATGCCGTCGTGCGGCCGGCCGTCACGAGACCCGAAGCAAGACGAGATCCCGCCGTGCACGGGCCAGACGAACGACAGCTCGGCCTCGCTGAGCGCGCGCCGCCGCGCGGCGCGGCGCTGACCTTCGTCCACCGCACAGGAAATCCCGCCTGTCTCGCCGCCGAGTCGCGCCCGCCCCCGATCCCCGCGTCCGGGAATGAAGAGCCGCTGCCCGACCGCGAGCCGCGAGGGATCGTCGAGTTCGTTCACCCGGGCGAGTTCCTCGACCGACACGCCATAGTGTCGAGCGATCGCCGAGAGCGTTTCTCCGGGCTGGACGACGTGCTCGAAGCCTTCCTCGCGCAGCGACCGGCTGGCGCACGAGGAAACCGCGATCGCGAGCGCGAGCAGTGCCGCGCCGAGCACGACCAGCCGCAGCGGGTGAACGTTCAGGCGGCCGCCCACCCGTGGGCGCCGATCAGATCGACGAAGCGACAGCGGGCGAGCACCTCGCGCGCGAGGCGCGCGTCTGCCCGCCGGCGGACCCGCAGCAGGATCTGTTCGTGCCGCTCCCCGAACGGCCCGACGAGGCGACCGCCCGGCGCGAGCTGATCGAGTAGCGGAATCGGTACCTCGGGCCCGCCGGCCGTGACGAGAATCGCCTCGTAGGGCGCGCTTTCCTTCCAGCCCAGCGTGCCGTCGCCCGTGTGAACGGTGACGTTCGTGAGGCCGAGCGCCGCGAACCGCGCGCACGCGGCATCGACCAGCGCCTCCACGCGTTCGATCGATATCACGCGCGCGGCGAGCAGCGAGAGAATCGCCGCCTGATAACCGGAACCGGTGCCGATCTCGAGCACCGTCTCTTCGCCGCGCAGTTCGAGCGCCTCGGTCATCATCGCAACGATGCTCGGCGCCGAAATCGTCTGGCCTTCGCCGATCGGCAGCGCGAGATCGCGGTAGGAGTCGCTGCGCAGCTCGCCGGGCACGAATCGGTGGCGCGGGATCTGGCGAAACGCGTCGAGCACACGCGGGTCGCGAATGCCCGATTCGATCAGCCGCTCGACCATTCGACCGCGGGCCGCCGACCAGCCGGCGTCGAGGCTTCCGCTCGCTGCGCGCGACACGCGTCCCCTCCCCCGTCGCGCAGAGTAGAGGCAGGCCGCGTCGCAGGGCAAGACGGCGAGGCGCACAGCGGCACCGCCGCTCGCCCGTCGATTCGTTCAGCGCGCCGGAGGCGATTCGTTCGGCCGGGCCGATTGCGCGTGCTCGCTTCGCACCGCGTCGCGCGCGGATTCGCAGCGTGCGAGCTCGTGCACCGTCAGCGCGAGCGCGCGCGCCGCTTCGAGCAGCCCGCGCGCTCCGGCCTCGCTCGCGGTCGCCTCCGCGAAGGCACGCGTGTGGAGCTCCAGGTGCTGGCCGGCTGTCGCGATCGGAAAGTTCGGGTGGATCGTCGGCACCACCCGGGAGACGTGCGTGATGTCGCTCGAACCGATCGAGGCGTCGGGCGGCTCGTCACTCTCGGCGAGGCCGAGCCGCGCGAGTTGCCGGCGATAGACGTCCACCAGTGCGAGATTCGCGCGCAGCGCCGGCGACTCGGCTTCGTCGCGGCGCAGTTCGAGCCGCGTGCCCGTCGACTCCGCCGCACCGCGCGCACAGGCCAGCACGCGCTCGAACGCAGCCTCGAGTTCTGATTCGTCGAGCGCGCGCACCCAGATCCGCGCCGCCGCGCGCTCGGGGATGATGTTGGGCGCGCGGCCGCCATCGCTCACGATCGCGTGCACGCGAACGCTCCGTGGCAACTGCTGTCGCAGCAGTCCGATCGCGACGTGAAGCGCGATCACGGCATCGAGCGCGTTGATCCCCTGTTCCGGATACGCCGCCGCGTGCGCCGCCCGGCCGTGATAGATCGCCTCGCATTTGCGGTTGCCGAGAAACAGACGATGCGCGCGCCGCAGCTCCGAGGCGTGCGCCATCAGCGCGGCGTCGAGGCCGGCAAACACGCCGGCCTCGACCAGCCGGCGCTTCCCGATGCCGATCTCCTCGGCGGGACAACCCACCACGCGAATCTCCGCCAGTCTCGCGGGAAGCACTTCGGCCAGCGCGCGCGCGGCGAGCAGACTCGCGGGCCCGGAAAGATTGTGGCCGCAGGCGTGACCGATCTCCGGCAGCGCATCCATCTCGGCCAGCAGCGCGACGCGCAGCGGCGCCGACACCGCACCGTGTCGGGCGACGAAGGCGGTCGACATGCCCGCCGTCCCCCGTTCGAACGAGTGGCCGCACTCGCGCAGCCAGCGTTCATAACGCGCGGAGGCTTCGGTTTCTTCGAGCGCGAGCTCGGGATGGGTGGTCATCCAGCGCGCGAGCGTGAGGGCTTCGGGGGCGTGCCGATCGACCGCGCCGAGCAGCGCACGGCGCTCGGCGTCCACCTCGTCGTTCGGCTCGTCGCGTCCCGCGGCGTTCATGTCCGCCGTGTCGGCGCCGCAGCGGTCGCCCTGAACGCGGCCCCGGGGAATTCCCCGATCGAGGTTCCGCTCCGCAAAGCCGACAGAAGACGGGAACGGAGGCCACCTGCCACCATTCACGCCGCGATCGCCGACGGGGGCGGGGCGCATCGCGACGAGCCCGTCGATTCCACGGGGTTCCGTCCTCGCGTAACGGGGCGCGCGTGGATCTCGGCACCCTCTTCGGATTGATCGCCGGCCTCGGCCTGATCGGCGCCTCGATGTGGCTCGGCGGCGGCGTGACGATCTACGCCGATCCGTCGAGCGCACTGATCGTGCTCGGCGGCACGATCGCGGTCGCCTTCGTCACACATCGCGCGGAAGACGTCCTGCGCGCGTTCGGCGTCGCCGCGCAGGCCTTCATCCATCGGCCCGTCCCGCTGCATTCGCTCGTTCCGCTGGTGGTCGATCTCGCCCAGCAGGCCCGCAAGGAAGGTCTGGTCTCGCTCGAAGGTCGCGCGGTTCCCGATCCCTTCCTGCAGCGCGGACTGCGCATGTGCATCGACGGAATCAGCGCCGACCTGGTCCGCGACTCGCTGCAGCGCGATCTCGCCAGCATTCGCGAGCGTCACCAGCGCGGGCAGCGCGTCTTTCGTCTGCTCGCCTCCACCGCGCCCGCGATGGGCATGATCGGCACGCTGCTCGGGCTCGTCGTGATGCTGCGCAACATGGACGATCCCTCGAAGATCGGCCCCGGCATGGCAGTCGCGATTCTGACCACGCTCTACGGCGCGCTGCTGGCATACATGGTCTTCCAACCGATCGCAGACAAGCTGGAAGACCGCACGCGTGAAGAGGTCCTGCGCAAGTCGATGCTGATCGCCGCCATCGAATCGATCGTGCAGGCCGAGAACCGACTCGTGATCCAGTCGCGCCTCGGCGCCTTCCTCGCCCCCCGCGAGCGCGACGAAGCAGGCCGGCGTCGATGCGCGATCCGCTTCTCTCGGGAATCGACGAGCCGCCCGCGCGCGAAGGCGCCCCGGCGTGGATGACGACCTACGCGGATCTGATGAGTCTGCTCCTCTGCTTCTTCGTTCTCTTGCTGTCGATCGCGAACGTCGACGTCCGGCGCTTCGAGCAGGCCGCCGGATCACTGCACACGACCTTCTCTTCGTCGGTCGACGCGCGAAATCCGCAGGGCGCCGAATCATCTCGTTTCGCTCCGCCAATCGAGGCCGTGGTGTCGAACTCGCAGCGCCTGCAGCGCGATCGGCAGCTCGGGCGCGAGATGCAGCGACGGCTGGCGGACGATCGCCACGACGGCGGCATCACGCTCGATGCGACTCCGCGCGGGGTGGCGATCCGCGTTCCCGGCGGAAGTCTCTTTCGAACGGGCGACGACACGCTCGCCCCCGAATCGACCGCGCTGCTCGCCGAAATCGCGGGGCTGCTGCGCGTCTATCCGCACGCGCTCCGCATCGAGGGCCACACCGACGACGAAACCCCCGCCGGCGATCGCTTCGCCTCCAACTGGCATCTCTCGGCCGCGCGCGCGATCGCAGCCCTGCGCTGGCTGGTCGAGCACGAAGGGATCGATCCCGCGCGTCTCTCGGCCACCGGCTACGCGGACACGCATCCCGTGGCTCCGAACGACACCGCCGACAATCGGGCCCGCAACCGGCGGCTCGAGTTCGTCTTCGAGCAGGCGGCCAGCGAGGCGCCGGAGCCGAATCCGGCCGCGGCGCGCGAGCCGGCGGCTCCCGCAGCCGTCGATGAATCTCGCGAGGCGGGCTCCGCACGCTGACGGAAGCGCTGGCGATCGATCCGCCACGGGCGCACGAACTCGACGCCCCGCCCCCGCACGGCCCCCTGCTACGTTCGCGTCGATGACTCGATCGTCGCTCCTCTCGCCGGATCCGTCCCTGCGTTCTGCCTCCGAAACAACCCCGTCACCCGACGAGCCCGGCGTCTTTCGCCAGCCCGGCGCCTGGCGCATCGACCTCGCGCGACTCTCCTGGCACGTCGGGCTCGACGCCGAGCGCGCACGAACCCGCGCCGAAGTTCCGCGCCTCGTCACCCCGCGTCGCATCCCCCCGCTGTTGCGATTCGCCGAGGCGGGCTCGCGCATCGGCACCGCACTTCTCGGCTGGTCGCTGCGCGAACGAAGACGTTCCGGCTCCGTCTCGCGCGGCGGTCTTTCTCGCCGGCTGCGCCGTGCGTTCGAACGACTCGGCCCCTCCTACATCAAGCTCGGGCAAATCCTCTCCTCGGGGCGCGGACTCTTTCCCGAAGAGCTCGTCGAGGAGTTCAAGCGCTGCCGCGATCAGGTTCCGCCGGAGCCGTTTCACGAGATCGAACGCGTTCTGCGACGGGAGCTCGGTCGCCCGATCGACGAAGTCTTCGCACGGTTCGAAAAGCGTCCGCTCGCCGCCGCCTCGATCGCGCAGGTGCATGCCGCGACCCTCGTCACCGGCGAAGAGGTGGTGGTCAAGCTGCAGCGCCCGCGCGTCGCGGGGCGCGTGCGCGAGGACATCGCCGCCATGGCCTGGATCGCGCCCTGGCTGGTCGGACGGATTCCCGTCGCGGCGCTCGCGAATCCTCCCGCGCTGGTCGAGCTCTTCGCCGAGACCATCGTCGAAGAGCTCGACTTTCGACTCGAAGCGGAGAACATGCTCGACATCGCGCGCGTGCTGCGCGAGGCCGGACAGTCGACGCTCGTCGTACCGCGCCCTCATCCCGACCTGGTCACGCGTCGCATGCTGGTGATGGAGCGACTCGAAGGATTTCGATACGAAAACGTCGAAGGCATGCGCGCCGCCGGCATCGATCCCGCCGAGGTCGTGCGCTCGCTGCTGATCGCGTTTCTCGAAGGCGCGATTCTCTTCGGCGTTTTTCACGGCGACCTGCACGGCGGCAATCTCTTCGTGATGCCCGACGGGCGAGTCGCGCTCTTCGACTACGGCATGACGGGGCGACTCGACGAAGCCGAACGACGGGCGTTCCTGCGGCTCATGATGTGCGGCGCGGTCAACGACGTGCGAGGGCAACTGGTCGCGTTTCGCGACCTCGGAGCCCTCGCCCCGGACGCCGATCTGGAGGCACTGATCACGCTGCTGGGCATCGATCAGCCGGTGAAAGATCCGACGAAGATGGCGGGCGACGAGCTCGTGACCGGGATCCAGCACGTGCTGCGCGGACTGCTGCGGCAGGGGGCCCGGTTGCCGAAGCCGCTCATGCTCTACGTGAAGGGGATGCTCTTTTTCGATGGTGCGATCTCGCAGATGGCGCCCGACTCGAACGTCTTCGACGAGATGGGAAAGGTCTTCCGCCATTTCGCCACGCATCACGCCGCGCGCATCACCCGCGACATCGGGTTCGATCCGAGCCAGGTCGTGCTCGATCTCGCCGGCGTGAAGGCCTCGATGGGGCTCGGCGCCGACGTCGAAACGATCACGCCCCGCGAGTTGCAGCGACGCCGCGAGCAGATTCGTGATCGAATCGAGGAGGCCGGCGGGCTGCCCCTGCAGACGGGATCCGGGGCGTGAACGCCGTGCGGCCCGAAGACGATGCGCTCAGGATCCGCCGTTTCGCGCTTCGAGTTCGAGCCAGCGCTGCATCGCGGCGTCGATCGATCCCGTGACTTCGACGAGGCGCGCGCGAACCCGCGTCTGCTCGGCGACCGGGCCGCGATAAAAGGCCGGGTCGCTGACCCGCTCGCCGAGTGCTTTCTGCTCCGCTTCCAGCGCTTCGATTTGCGCAGGCAACGCCGCCAGCTCCTGCCGCTCGCGATGTGAGAGCTTCGTCGCGGGCGCCGCGACGGGACGCCGCGGCAACGCGCTGCCTGTCGGCCGGCCTTGCGCGGGCGCCTCGCTCGCCGACGCCGCACGTCGCTGCCGATCGGCGTCGGTCCAGCCGCCCACGATTTCGACCACGCGCCCATCCCCTTCGAAGACGAGCGTCGAGGTCACGACGTTGTCGAGAAAGGCGCGATCGTGCGAGACCACGAGCAACGTGCCCTCGAACTCGACCAGCAGGCTCTCCAGCAGCTCGAGTGTTTCGAGATCGAGATCGTTCGTCGGTTCGTCGAGCACCAGCAGATTCGCGGGGCGGGCGAACAGGCGCGCGAGCAGCAGCCGGTTGCGTTCGCCGCCCGAGAGCGCGGACACCGGCATCCGCGTGCGTTCCGGCTCGAAGAGAAACCCCTGCAGGTAGCCGATCACGTGCCGGCGACGGCCGCCGATCTCGACGAACTCTCGCCCGCAGCCGACGTTGTCGAAGACCGTTTGCTCGAGATCGAGCTGCTCGCGCAACTGATCGACGTGCGCGATCTCGAGCCGTGTCCCGAGGCGCACGCGACCGGAGTCCGGTGCGAGTTCGCCGAGCAGCATCCGCAGCAACGTCGTCTTGCCGGCGCCGTTCGGGCCCACGAGACCGATTCGGTCGCCGCGCATGATGCGAATCGAGAAGTCGCGCACGACCGGCTTCTCGCCGAACGACTTCGAAAGATGCTCGCAGTCGATCACGAGCTTGCCCGAGCCTTCTCCCTGCTCGATCTCGAAGCGGGCGCGCTCCGGCGCCGACCGGCGCCGGCGGCGCTCTTCGCGCATTGCCTCCAGCGCGCGCACGCGCCCTTCGTTGCGCGTCCGTCGCGCTTCGACTCCCTGGCGAATCCAGACTTCTTCGCCGGCGAGCGTTCGATCGAAGAGCCGATTGCGGCGATCTTCTTCGGCCATCGCCTCGGCCTTGCGGCGCAAGAAGTTCGCGTAGTCGCCGGGCCAGGAGGAGAGCCGGCCGCGATCGAGTTCGACGATTCGGGTCGCGAGCCGCGTGAGAAGTGCGCGGTCGTGGGTGACGAAGAGAAGGCCACCGCGAAACGCGAGCAGCCGTTCTTCGAGCCACGCGATGCTCTCGATGTCGAGATGATTGGTCGGCTCGTCGAGCAGAAGCAAATCGGGTTCACCGACCAGTGCCTTTGCGAGCGCGACGCGCCGTCGCCAGCCTCCCGACAGGCCGGCGATCGGCTGATCGGCGACGAGCCCGAGGCGCGCGAGCATCTGCTCGACGCGCGAGCGAAGACTCCATCCATCGCGGCGTTCGAGTTCCTGCTGGAGCCATTCGAGGCGGCGCAGGGCCGTGGCGCTCGCCGCCACCTCGTGCGAGAGACGGTGGTATTCCGCCAGCAGCGCACCGATCTCGGCGAGCCCGCCCGCGACTTCGTCGAACACGGTCGTGCCGTCAGCCGCCTCGAACTCCTGGGCGAGACGTGCGATGCGCAGACCGGGCGCTCGCCAGACGTCGCCTCCGTCCGGTGCGAGTTCACCTGCGACGATCTTCAGCAGCGTCGACTTGCCCGCACCGTTGCGACCGATCAGACAGGCGCGGTCACCCGGATCGATCTGGAGGGACGCGTGATCGAGCAGGGCGTCGAGGCCGAACGCGATCGAGACGTCTTCGAGCGTGACGAGCGGCATCGATCGCTACGCGCCGGCACGGGCGCGCGCGCGTCGTGCGCGGCGCGGGCACGCTCGCCCGAGTTCGGCGCCCGTCCGGCGCATGCGGAATCCCCCCGAGATCGCGGCCCGGGAGCGAGGCGCTCGCATCGGGCGTCTGGCGAGGGGCGAACTCTACCAGGCGGAGTCGAGTTCGAACCGGTCCTTCGCCGGCTCGAGGTGCGCCGTCCGGGCGGGCTCGGTGAAGTGAGCGAGTTCGGGCTCCGCGGGCTTCCCGGCAAGGAGCGGTCGCAGCAGAACCACCTGGCCCACGACGGCCAGCACCGGGGTTGCGAGATCCGCCGCTTCAAAGTCGTCCGCTGCGCAGGCCACGGTGGTCACCACGACCCGCTGCTTCGGGGTACACGCGGCGCTGATGAACGCGAGCGGAAGGTCGTCGGGATAGCCGAGCCGCACGAGATCGGCCGTCCACTCGCGTACGGTCGCCCCGGCCATCAAGAGGACGAGTGTGCGGCGCGGGTGATGCGGCGGAATCGATCGGGGTTCGTGGCCGTCGCGGGGATGGGCACTGACCACGCTGAACCCGTCCGCGCAGCCACGATGCGTGAGCGGGATGCCGACCAGCGAGGGGACGGACGTCGCGCTGCTCACGCCGGGC
Source organism: uncultured Myxococcaceae bacterium (assembly GCA_964505355.1). GTDB lineage: Bacteria > Myxococcota_A > UBA9160 > UBA9160 > UBA9160 > CAZDHU01. Next base: position 12,815 of record CAZDHU010000284.1, read on the forward strand.
ACGATCTCGAACGTCACGCCGTGCGCGGCAAGGTGAAGGGCTTCTTCTGCCACGCGGCCGAGCACAGACGGGTCGCCGCCTTTGAGCCGCACGATCTGTCGCCCGTCGAGCGCGAGGCGAAGCAGCAACTCGTTGATCTCTTCCTGCGTGAGCGCGTGTCGCCCGCATCGCTTGCCGACGAAGATCCGTTCGCCGCGAAGGCCGTCGAGCAGATCGGAATCGACGAGGCTGTCGTAGAGCACGACGTCCGCCTCTCGGAGCGCACGCCATCCTCGCATCGTGATCAAGTCGGGCGCCCCTGGACCGGCTCCCACGAAATGAACGGATGCCTTCACGAATCCCCACCTCGCAGATCGTCCGTCGTCGCTCTAGCGAAATGTGTGCCGCGCCCTCGAGGCCGCCCGCGCCTCGGCTGCACCGCAGGCCCGTGCCATCGCGCCAGATTGACACACTCGCGATGTCAGTTCGTCTCAGTCGAAACGCAGATACGCGGCCGGCGCCGCTCGAGCAGTCGCTCACGCGCCGCCAGCGGCCGTTTCGCGACGCGTCGAGCCGCGCGCAACGTGGCACACGCCTTGCGACCAGCGCGGGCCGAGGGAGGACGCAATGACCGTCGACCAGCCGAACAAATCGGGTCTTTTCGATCGAACCGCTCGAACCGCAGGGCAAGGCGCGCGTGCGCTCGCGCGCATCGGGTTGCTGCTGCTCGGCAGCTCGACGCTCGCCTCGAGCGCATTCGCGGCCGATCCGCCGCCGCCGGCCGAAGCCGCGAAGCCTCCCGTCGTCCTCGAACCCGTACCGAAGCTGACCGAGGCGGAGTTCAACCAGGGCAAGCAGATCTACTTCGATCGATGCTCGGGCTGCCACGGCACGCTGCGCAAAGGCGCGACCGGCCCCGCGATCACCGACGCGGGCATGCGCGAGAAGAAGCTCGAGAAGCTCGAAAAGACGATCTTCGAAGGCACCGACGCCGGCATGCCGGGCTGGGGTCGCACCGGTGAGATGACCAAAGAGCAGACGGCGCTGATGGCGAAGTTCCTCCAGAACCCGGCTCCGGTACCGCCGGAGTGGAGCCTCGCCGACGCACAGAAGACGCACCGCGTGCACGTGCCGCTCGACCAGCGGCCGTCGAAGCCGCTGCACAATTACGCGATCGACGACCTCTTCGGCGTGATTCTGCGCGACGCCGGCAAGGGGGCGGTGATCGACGGCAAATCGAAGAACCTGCTCAGCGTCGTCGACACCGGCTACGCGGTCCACATCTTCCGCGCCTCGGCCACGGGCCGCTACTTCTACACCATCGGCCGCGACGGCAAGGTGAGCCTGATCGACCTCTTCGCCGAGAAGCCGACCGTGGTCGCGGAAACGCGCGCCTGCCTCGACGCGCGCAGCGTCGAGGTCTCGAAGTACAAGGGCGAGCGAGGCGACTTCGTCGACCGGCTCGCCGTGGTCGGTTGCTACTGGCCGCCGCAGCTCGTCGTGCTCGACGGCCTCACGCTCGAGCCGAAAAAGATCATCTCGACGCGCTCGAACACCTACGACACGAACGAGTATCACCCGGAGCCGCGCGTCGCGACGATCATCGCCTCGCACTTCGACCCCGAGTGGGTGATCGCGATCAAAGAGACCGGAATGGTCTGGCTGCTCGACTACTCCGATCTCGACAACATCACCATGCATCAGATCGCGACCGAGCGGTTCCTGCACGACGGCGGGTGGGATGCGACCAAGCGCTACTTCCTGATCGCGGCCAACATGCGCGATCAGATGGTGGTGGTCGATGCGAAAGAGAAGAAGTTCGTGACGAAGTTCGAGACCGGGATCAAACCGCACCCCGGACGCGGTGCGAACTGGGACGATCCGAAATACGGCCCGGTCAGTGCGACCACGCATCTCGGCGAGGGCAAGATCACCGTCTACGGTTCGGATCCCGCGAAGCACCCCGAGCACGCGTGGAAGGTGGTCCGCGAGAAGGAGACCGGGGGCCCCGGACTCTTCCTCAAGACGCATCCGAAGAGCAAGCACGTGTGGACCGACGCGACCTTCGCCAAGGACGGAACGTCGAATCAGGAAGTCTGTGTCTTCGACAAGGCCGACTTCGATGCGCCGCCGAAGTGCTTCCGCGCCACCGAGCACGGCAAGGTCGTGCACTTCGAATACAACAAAGAAGGCGACGAGGTCTGGGTCTCCGTCTGGGACAAGAAGGGCGAAATCATCGTCTATGACGACAGGACGCTCGAACCGAAGACCCACATCGCCGGCGACTGGATGGTGACGCCGACCGGCAAGTGGAACGTCTACAACACCGTCCACGACGTGTACTGACGATTCGTCACCGGCGGCGACCTCGTCGCCGCCGGTGACGGAGGATGATCGACGATGAAGATCCGAGTTCGAGACTTCGCCTTGCTCGCGCTTTCGCTGCCGCTCTTCGTGCTCCCGGCGCGAGCGGACGAAGAGGCGAAGAAGCATCAGTTCGTGGGCGTGACGCGCTGCCGGTCGTGCCACGAGAAAGACGGGATCGGCAATCAGCACGAGAAGTGGCTTTCGTCGAAACACGCGAAGGCGTTCGAAACGCTCGCCAGCCCGAAGGCGAAAGAATGGGGGCAGAAGCGCGGGATCGCCGACCCGCAGACCTCGGACGAGTGTTTGAAATGTCACGTCACCGGTCACGGCGCTCCGAAGGAGCAGCTCGGCATGAAGTGGTCGGCGGCCGAGGGCGTGACCTGCGAGGGTTGTCACGGCGCCGGCAGTGACTTCCGCAAGAAATCGATCATGACGGATCAGAAGGAAGCGGTGAAGCGCGGACTGGTGCTGCAGAGCGAGAAGGTCTGCACGACCTGTCACAACGACAAGAGCCCGGCCTGGGATCCCGCTCGCTACACGATCGCGGGCGAAAAGAAGGTCGGCTTCGACTACGAGCAGGCGAAAAAGAAGATCGCGCATCCCGTGCCCGCGGGATACGACCCGTCGAAAGACTCCGAGAGCGAATAACGTGGCCGACGACGGAGACGATCCCTCTCGCGTGGGGGCACGCGTTCAGGTGCTGACCTGGACCGTGATCGGAAGCGCGGTGGTTCTGGTGCTCACCCTCTTCTCCGTGCAGGGGCCGCACGGTGAAGAGGGCAGCCGCAGCGACTATCCGAAGCGCTCGGTCGCGGCGGAGCCGGCTCCCGTCTTGAAGGCGAGCCGCCCGCTCGGAGACGATTACTGGCCGTGCTCGGGTTGCCACGACGGCAGCGAACCCGTGAATCGCGAGCGTCGCACGCTGGAAGACGATCACGACGACCTGAAGCTCGCACACGGCGATCTCTGGTGTCTGCAGTGTCACGATGCCGACCAGCGCGACCGGCTCCGCCTCGCGGACGGCGCCGGCGTCGAGTTCACCGAGTCGTGGCGCCTCTGCACGCAATGTCACGGCACGAAACTCCGCGACTGGCAAACGGGAGTGCACGGCAAGCGCACCGGGCACTGGAACGGACCGAAGGAGTACTGGACCTGCGTGGAGTGCCACGATCCCCACTCGCCGGTCTTCAAGCCCCTGGCACCGAAGCCTCCGCCGCAGCACCCGACGCAGGCCGAGGCGCCTCCCGCACCGGCCACGCCGCCGGCCTCCGAGGGTGAACACTCATGAAACCCGACGATCCCGGACCGATGCTCGACGCGCGCGGCGCCTCGCGACGAAAGTTTCTTCGCACGGCCGTCGCCGGCACCGCCGCGGGCGTCGCGGCCGTCACCGGCACGGGCTGCGATCTCTCGGAGTTCGACGTCGAATCGATGCTCCAGTCTCACTTCCGTGAGATGTCGCGCGAAGACCTCGACCGGACGCTGGTGCGACTGTCCGAAAAATACTCCCGGCGGTATGCGAAAGACGTGAACGTCACCGCAACGGGCCCGATCGAAGGCGTAGTCTACGGCTACGGCCTCGACATCTCGCGCTGCATCGGCTGCCGCCGCTGCGTCTACGCCTGCGTCGACGAGAACAACCAGTCGAGAGATCCGCAGATCCACTGGATTCGCGTGCTCGAGTTCGAACGCGAGAAGGTGGCGCGCGGCTTTCAGCTCGAAGACGGCGATCCGTACTACGACCACGAAACCGTCCCCGCACCGGACAAGGTCTACCTGCCCGTCTCCTGCCAGCACTGCGAAGACTCGCCCTGCGCACAGGTCTGCCCGACCGGCGCCACCTGGCAGGAGCCCGACGGCATCGTCGTGATCGACTACGACTGGTGCATCGGCTGTCGCTACTGCATGGCCGCCTGCCCGTACGGCGCGCGGCGCTTCAACTGGTCCGAGCCGCAGGTGCCCGCGGAGCAAATCAATCCGAACATGCACCTGCTCGGCAATCGTCCGCGCCCGCGTGGCGTGGTCGAGAAGTGCAGCTTCTGCATCCAGCGCGTCCGCGACGGGCGCTATCCCGCGTGTCTCGAGGCCTGTCCGGTCGGCGCGCGAAAGTTCGGCAATCTGCTCGACCCGAACAGCGAGATCCGGCAGTTGATGGAGCACAAGCGCACCTTCGTGCTGAAGGCCGAACTCGATACGAAACCCAAGTTCTTCTACTTCTACGGATGACGCGATGAAGCTCGCACTTCAGTTCTGGGACTTCGTCCGCGGCAGCGCCGTCGTCGTCTTGCGGGGTAGCCGCGGCTATCGCGCGTGGATGGCCCTGCTCTTCGCGCTGATCGCCGCCGGCGTCTTCGCGTACGCCAATCAGGCGACGCACGGACTCGTCGTCACGAACATGCGCGATCCCGTCTCCTGGGGTTTCTACATCGGGAACTTCGCCTTCCTGGTCGGGATCGCGGCCGCGGCCGTGGTGGTGGTCGTACCGGCCTACGTCTACGGCTGGGGCCCGCTGCGCGAGGTCGTGCTGCTGGCCGAGATCATGGCCGTCTCGGCGATCGTGATGTGCATGCTCTTCGTCGCGATCGACGTCGGCCGCCCGGATCGGCTCTGGCATCTCTTTCCCGGCGTCGGCAACCCGCACTTTCCGGGCTCGTTGCTGATCTGGGACATCCTCGTGCTGAACGCGTATTTCGTGATCAACTACTTCGTGGTGACCTATCTCGTCTTCAAGAGCTACATGGGCCAGAAGTATTCGCCGGCGTTCATCCTGCCGATCATCTTTCTCTCGATTCCGCTCGCGGTCAGCATTCACACCGTGACCGCGTTTCTCTTCATGGGATTGAAGGCACGCCCCTTTTGGAACTCCGCGATTCTCGCTCCGCGCTTTCTCGCCAGCGCCTTCTGCTCGGGTCCGGCGCTGCTGATCCTGATCTTCCAGGTGCTGCGCCGTGTGCGACCGATCGCGATTTCCGACGCGGCCCTGCAGAAGATCGGCGAGCTGCTCGCCTACGCGATGGCAGCGAACCTCTTCTTCCTCGGCTGCGAGGTGTTTCGAGACTTCTATCCCGCTTCGATCAGCGCGCACTCCGTGCATGCCGAGTTTCAGTGGTTCGGTCTCGCCGACCACGACCATGGCATCGCGCTCTACAGCTGGTTCAGCCTGACCGCGAACCTCGCTGCGTTCACGATCTTTCTGGTGCCCGCCCTCCGGCACCGGATTCCCGTGCTGACGGCGGGCTGCTTGCTCGCCCTCGCCGGCGTCTTCGTCGAGAAGGGGCTCGGGCTCCTGCTCCCTGGTCAGACGCCGTCGACGCTGGGCGAGGTCTACCGCTATTCGCCGAGCCTGAACGAGATCCTGATCGGTGCGGGCGTCTGGGGAATCGGCACGCTCTGCTTCACCCTGATGTCGAAGGTGGCGATGGCGATCAGCCTCGGTGAGTTTCGTCATCAGGAGCGCTGAGCGTCGTCGCCGCAGGCTGCACACGACGCGCACGACGAGGCGGACGCCCCGCCGCACGGCCCGTCGCGCGATGCTCGGTCTCTCCGCGTGGATCGGCGCCCTCGCCTGTTCCCCCGCACCGGCTCCGGAAGAGCCGCCGCCGAGCGCGCCGCTCGTCTACCGGCAACGCTGCGCGAGCTGTCACGGAGAACGGCGCTTCGGCGGCGTCGCACCACCTCTCCTTCCCGAGCCGCTCGCGCGCAAGAGCGACGACGCGCTGGTGCGGGCGATTCGCGATGGCCTGCCCGCGACACAGATGCCCGCGTTCGGCGCACAGATCGACGCGGCCATGGCGCAGCAGATGGTCGCCCTCTTGCGGTCGCCCACCGGCCCGATCGAGTGGACGCGCGAAGACGTCGCCCGCAGCCGCTTCGAATACCCGAAGGCCGAGGGACGGATCCCGGCCTCGGTGAGACGCGCCAACCTCACGCTGGTCGTCGAACGCGACCGCGGCCGCATCGTCGTGCTCGACGCGGACACCTTCACCGAAGTCGATGCCTTCGAGGTGGGACGCATCCACGGCGGGCCGAAGTTCGACCGCGCGCTTTCGCGCGTCGTCGCGGCGACGCGCGATGGAACGATCGTCCTCTACGACCTCGCACACGGCCGCCCGGTGGCGCGTATCAAGGCCGGCGCGAACACGCGAAACGTGGCGCTCCTCGCGAACGGTTCGCGAATCGCGGTCGCGAACCAGATGCCGGCCAATCTGCTCGTGCTCGACGGAACGCTCGCGCCGCTGGCCGTGCTGCCGCTCGAGGGTCAACCGAGCGGTGTGTACGTGCTGCCGGGCACCGATCGCTTCCTCGTCGCGCTACGCGACGTGCCGCGGTTGCTGATCGTCGATCCCGTCGACCTCGCGACCGAAACGATCGACGTCCCCGCCCCGTTCGAAGACTTCACGTTCGTCCCGGGGCGAGGCCAGATCGTCGCCAGCTCGCGCGGCGGGAGCCGGCTGCTGCTCTACGACCTCGACACGCGGCAGCTCGCCGGCGAGATCGAAACCCGCGGCCTTCCGCACCTGTTCTCGGCCGCGTTCTTCGAACGCGACGGCATCCCGCACGGCATCTTCCTTCACGAAGGAGAGCCGCGGGCGTCGATCGTCGCGTTCGATCGCTTTCGCGTGGTGAAGGAAATCCCCCTGCGCGGCGCCGGATTCTTCGCGCGCACGCATCCCGCGACGCCTTTGCTTTTCGTCGATACCAACACCGAAGCGATCCAGTTGATCGACAAGCGCACGCTCACGCTCGCCGCGCAGGAGTTGATCCCGGCACCGGGCAAGACCGCCATGCACGTCGAGTTCACGGCCGAGGGCGATCGCGCGCTGGTCAGCGTGTGGAGCCCGGACGGGGCCGTCGTGGTCTACGACTCGCGGTCGCTGCGCGAAGAGCGCCGCCTCCCCTACGCAATGCCCGTCGGCAAGTACAATGCCTTCAACCGCACACGGGACGAACCATGACGCGCCGGCTTCCACAGGCACGGATTCAGCGCCACGCGCTCGCAGTGTCGCTCTCGCTCGGCGTTCTCGCCGCGCTGCCCGCGAACGCGCGCGACGACACCCCGGCCGAACTGCTGGGCGCCGTCAATCCCGTCGCGCTCGACGAGGTGCGCGCCGCCTACTTTGCCCGCCAGTTCAAGGCCAACTGCGCTCGCTGTCACGGCGCCGCCGGAGACGGCGGAGGGGACGACGCGGCCGCACAGGCCGTCGCGCCCACGCGGTTCACCGACGCTCGCGCGATGTCGGCGCGAACCGATGGTCAGCTCTTCTGGCAGATCGCCCGCGGCGGCGCTCCGCGCTGCGACATGCCGGCCTTTGGTCGCGGCTCGGAAAAGTCTTGGGACGACGAAAAGATCTGGGGCATGGTGGCCTTTTTGCGCCGACTCGCGAAAAGCGAGCCGGCGTCCCCACCCGCGCCGTGATCACGCTCGGGCGCAACACGAGCGGGTTCCCGGGTCGTTGCGCGCGTTCGACGCAACGGCGCGCGAGGCGTTCATGCTCCCCGTGAGCGACCTGCTCGAAGTCGCGCATCGAACCGGCTCGGAAGCGGCCGTCGCGCGACGCGCGCCACTTCGTTTCGCACCCGCGGAAGCCGCGCCGTTCGTCGTGGTCTGGAACGTCGGCATTCACTGCAACATGAGCTGTCCGCACTGCTATGCAGCGGCGGCCGGCGCTGCTTCGCCGCACGATCTCTCGACGCACGAAGCCTGCGCGCTGATCGATGCGCTGGCCGAGGCCGGCGTGCGCGTGGTGATCCTGAGCGGCGGTGAGCCGCTCTTGCGAGACGATCTGTTCCCGCTGATCGAGCGCATTCACGCGCGCGGGATGGCGCCTCAGCTCTCGACCAACGGCGTGCTGATCGACGCGGGCATCGCTCGCCGCCTCGCTGCGGCCGGCGTCGGCTACGTGGGCGTGAGTCTCGACGGACTGCGCGCTTTCAACGACGCCTATCGCGGGCTCGAAGGCGGATTCGACCGTGCGGTCGCGGGACTCGAACGCGCGCGCGACGCCGGTCTTCGCACCGGCGTCCGGATCACGCTCACCCGGCGCAACCTCGATCAGATCGATGCCGTGCTCGCGGTAGCCGAAGCGGTCGGCGCGCACCGCTTCTATGTCTCACATCTCGTCGACTCCGGACGCGGCCGGCGGCTCGCCCCGGAAGATCTCGGTCGCGACGAAGCGCGGCACGCGCTCGGACACCTCTTCGCGCTGGCGGACGAACGCGTTCGCGACGCGCACCCGATCCGGATCGTCACCGGTTCGAATGATTCCGACGGCCCGTTTCTGCTCCGCTGGATCGAGGCGCGGTACGGCGCGCACGCGGCGGCTCCCGTGCGCGCCCTGCTGCGCGAGAGAGGCGGCAACTCGGCGGGCGAGCGTTTGCTCGCGATCGACCACCGGGGCCGCATCCATCCCGATCAGTTCTGGCGTGAAGCCGTCCTCGGCGACCTGCGCACCGGCACCTTCGCCGAGAGTCTCGTCCATCCGCTGCGGCAGCAGCTTCGCGAACGCCTGCAGCATCTGCGCGGCCGCTGCGCGCTCTGCTTCGAGCGCGAGCTCTGTCGCGGCTCGCATCGCGAGCGCGCACTCGCGCGCCACGGTGATCTCTGGGCGGAAGATCCCGCCTGCGTGCTGACCGACGCCGAAATCGGTCTGGCGGCGGTCTCCGAACTCGTGCCGGGAGAATGCGCGTGAACCGACGAGTCGTGGCCGGAGTGATCTCTTGCGGACTGTCGATCGCGTCCGCACTCGCATCGGCATCGGGCATCGGCTCGCGCGTCTTCGTGGTCGAGCGCGCCTCGGGCCGGCTCGCCGTCTACGACCTCGACGCGCGTTCGCTGTCCCCGCGCCGGATCGAACATCTCGGCGACCTGAAGCACGCGACGATGATTTTCACGCCCGATCTTCGATACGGGTTTCTCGCCACGCGCAGCGGCACGCTGAGCCGAATCGACCTCGAGACGGACCGCGTCGCCGGCGAAGTCCGCACCTCGGAAAACTCGATCGACAACGCGATCAGCCACGACGGCCGGTTTCTCGCGGTGGCCGAGTACGCGCCGGGCGGGCTCACGATCGTCGACACGAAGAGCCTCGCGGTCTCGAAGAAGCATCCCGCGAGCGTCGTGCGCGATGGCAACGTCACCCCGTCGCGCGTGACCGGTGTGGTCGATGCGCCCGATCATCGCTTCGTCTGCGTGTTGATGGAAGGAAAGGAGATCTGGCTGGTCGACGCGCGCGCACCGGAGTTCGCGATCACGCACCGCATTCCGCTCGAAGGCACGATGCCCTACGACGCCATGATCACGCCCGACGGCCGGCACTACGTGGTCGGTCACCTCGATTCGCCGCGTGTCTCGGTGCTCGATCTCCGGCAGCCGGAAGCCGGCGTGCGCAGCGTGTCGTTCGACGATCCGGGGTTCACGCGCGAGACGCCCGTCAAGCTGCCGCACCTCGCCTCCTGGGCGGTGGCGGGCACGCACGTCTTCGTGCCGCTCGTCGGCGAAAAGCGCCTCGTCGTCCTCGACCGCGCGAGTTTCGCCGTCGAGCGATCGATTCCGCTGCGCGGCAACCCCGTCTACGCCGTCCGCTCGCCGACCGAACGAGAAGTCTGGGTGAGTTTCTCGGGCGAAGCCGACGATGCTTTCGTGCAGGTGATCGACGTCGATCGCCTCGAAGTCGCCGACACGTTTCGCGTGGGAACACGGATCTATCACATGGAGTTCACGCCGCGCGGCTCGCACGTGCTGCTGACGGCGAACGGCGAGAATCGGCTCTTTCTGATCGATGCAGCCACCCGGCAGGTCGTGGATTCGGAAGCGCTGGAGTCTCCGTCGGGAATCTTCGGCGTCTGGCGCGCGTTCCGGCTCGGGCTCTGATCACGACGCGCGCGTGCGTTCAGCGCGTCTCGTCTTCGTTTCGGGCCGCCCACCACGTGTCGAGCTCGGGCAGGAAATAGCGCAGGCGAACCTTCTTGAACTCGCGCGTGCTGAACAGCACGAGATGCGCGCGTTCGCCGATGCGCCGCGAGAGCTCTTCGGCGATGCCGAGGCAGCGTTCACGGGTCGCCGCGTGCAGCATCGCGTAGAGCGTGTACGGAAACCCGGGGATCGCGTTGCGCGCGTAGCAATGACTGACTTCCGGCACTTCGGCCATCGCGCGACCGATCGCGTCGCGTTCGTCGTCGCGCACGTCCCAGACCGACATGCCGTTGGCGTGAACGCCGAGCTTTCGGTGCCGCAGGGTTCCGACGTAGCGGCGCAGGGCAGCGCCGAGATGTCGGCCGGCGAAATCCAGCAGCTCCTGCACCGGCACGCCGGCCTGCGCGGCCAGCGCGTCGAAGGGGCGCGATTCGATCGCGAGCGGCGTTTGTAGCGCGCGAAAGAGCCGCTGCTCGCGCGCGTCCGGCCGGAAGGCGGTCGCCTCGCGCCGTGCGGTCACGACGGTGCGATTGGTCAGCGTCTCGGGATCGAAACTGACCCCGATCTTGTAGGTCGCAGTGCGCTCCAGCGCATGAAAGACGTCGACCCGCGCGCGCCGTGCCAGCACGGAGAGCGTCTCTTCGAGGCCCATCCCGGGCGGTACCGCGATCGTGAACCAGAGATTGCAGGCGTGTTCGCGAAGATAGTTGTGTGTGACCGTGGGATGCGCGTCGAGAACCGCGACGGCGCGCTCGAGGCCGGCCTCGGGCACGGAGCCCGTGCAGAGCGCGCTCGACCAGCCGAGCAGCGAACCTTCGAGCACGCCCGAAATCTCTCGCAGCGTGCCGTCCTGCGCCCATTCGCCGAGCTGCGCCAGCGCGTCTTCTTCGTCGATCGAGAGCGCGCCGGCGATCTGCAGAAACGGCCGCTCGACCAGCGGCACCTCGTGCTGCACGGCCGCGAGCAGCGCGTTCGCCTGTGTCTTCGATAGCGGCCGAGCACCCACCGGCGACCCCCGTTCTCCCGCGTCTTGTAGCCGCCGTTGATCGTCTCGGCCCGTGCGCCGGCGCAGGAATGGCCGGCATCGCCGCTCGAAGCATCGACCCGGGATCCTCGTGCGCGCGAGGCGAGCCGCGGGGCGAACCGAGATCGAGCCGTCGCGCGTCCCCGCTCGGACGCGGGCGCGCTCGAACGGATCAGGCCCGCCCGCGCCGCACGCGGGCGAGCGCGATGGCACCGATTCCGGCGAGTGCGAGCCCGAGCGTGGTCGGTTCTGGGATCGCCGAGACCTCGGCCAGCGCTTCCTCGTTCGCTCCGAACTCGTCGAAATCGCCGGTCACGAACGTGCTGAGCGACGACACGGTCACGGCGACGCCCGGCGTGGCGCCGGCGAGCGCGCGCAGTGTGATCGAACCCACGTCGAGCAGCCCGTACATGTTCTGCTCGAGAAAGAGCGCGTCGAAACTGAGCTCGCCGGGGCTTCCAATCGGATCCCGGGTGAGCTCGAAGTCGCTGCCCGCGCTCACCGACGTGATCTCGACCCGCGCGGAATCGACGTTCAGGACCACGAGCACCGCGGCGAGGCCTGCGGCGTCGGCCTGCGCCCGGAGGATGATCGTCTGCTCCAACCCGCCGGGATCCAGCACGGCGTAAGCATCCGCGGAGAGGTACGGAACCGCGTGCGCCGGCGCGCGCATCGCGAACACGACGAGCAGCGCCGCCAGCGCGATCTTCCATCGATCCATGCACGCACCTCCCCCGGAAAGCCTTCGCCTTCTCTGGAAGGTGGCGTCGAGCACGCCGTTGTGTCAGCCGTTCGATCACGCGCGCGAATCCCACTCGCGGAACATGCCCGCGACCTGGCGCTTGACCGCAGGGCGGCCCGACGGTTCAATCGCAAAACGGGGTGGGAAACAGCAGCGCAGCGCGCGGGTGGCTCGTTCCGTTCCACGTCGTGCCATGTTGCCGTGCAGGAGATCCCGCTGATGCTCGCGCTCTCGTCGCGCTCCCTCTCGCTCTCACTCCGACCGCTGGCCACCGCGCTGCTCGCAGGCCTGATGCTCGCGATCCCGTTCGCGGGCGCCTCGGCGCAGAGCGCTGCCGGCACCGACTGCGGCTGCACGAAGACGGGCGCATGGATCGATCCCGATCCCGGGCAGAAGCCTTTCGTCGCTGCGAACGGCGACTCGGCCGCAGCGAACCCGACGTTTCGCGTGATCGCGACGCCGGGCCCTCCGAACGGCCCCGCGAACGTGAGCGTGGTGCCGCTCGCCGGCGGCGTTCCCGGCGCGAGCATCCTCTCGACCACGGGCGTGAACTGGGGCTTCTCGCCCGATCAGAATCGCTTCCTGATCTGGTCGATCACGGGCGTCGCGCCGAACACCGTCGTGCAGGCGGATCTCTGGGATCTGACGACGACACCGGCCACACATCACCGCAGCTTCGGCGGCGCGTTCACCTCCACGCGCTTCCGCTTCAGCGACGACGGACGCTTCCTGCTGCAGGCCGGAACGGCATTCGGTGGCACCCAGATTCAGCTCGAATGGGTGAAGGCCGCGACCGGCGACGTGCGTCTCGCGACGTCGTTTCCCGTCGCCTCGCCGCCCGGCGTGATCGGCGACGAGTTCGAGGTCGCGGGCTGGGGCTACGGGCCGGACGCGTCGCGGGTCGTCTACGCGTACGTCTCCGGCGGTCTTCCCGTGACCGCGGTCGACGATCTGGAGGACGGCTCGCAGGCGCCCGTCATCACGGCACAGTCGCACATCAGCGCGTTCTGGCAGTTCAGCCCCTGCGGCGACGCGTTCGGCGTGGTGAATCAGCGTTTCGCCACGCAGCTCGAAGTGACCGCGTGGAAGACGCGTGGCGGCGCACAGATCGGCTTCACGACGTTTCCGATCGTGAGCGTGACGCTCTCGACCAGCGCGACCCATCATCAGGCCAGCGACGGCAACAGCACGGTCGATCTCGGTGTGAACGGTTCGTCCGCGCCCTGCACGAACCTGCCGCCGACCGCGAGCTTCACCGTGACCGGCACGCTGGAGGCCGGGCAGCCGATCCAGTTCACCGACGCAAGCACGGACGTCGATGGCACGATCGCGTCGTGGAGCTGGGATTTCGGTGACGGCGGCTCGTCCTCGTCGAGAAATCCCGTGCACACGTACGCGGCCGGCGGCAGCTACGACGTCGTGCTCACGGTCACGGACGATCGCGGTGCGACCCACAGCGCGACGCGGCGGCTCCGCGTGTGCAGCGCGCCGACCACGCCGGGCGGAAAGATCCTCTTCCGCAACGGAACGCTGCGCGGCGATCTCTTCGCGCTGAATCCCGGAAGCGGCAGCACGGTCCGGATCACGAACGGCGATCAGATGGGCTCCGGGCAAGCCGGCGGTCAGGCGACCGACGGCGACTGGTCGCCCGACGGCACGAAGATCGCCTACGTCTCGGAGAACCCGAACTGGTTCGCCGGCGACGGCAGCGGGCTCGTCGTCGCGAACGCGGACGGCTCGAATCCTCACCTGATCTACGAGTTTCCGAGCGGCTTCCAGCACATCTACTCGCCGCGCTGGACGCCGGACGGGCGCGCGATTGCATTCCTGATGGAAACCTTCGTGTACCCGAACTGGGTGCAAGAGATCCACCTGATCGATGCCGACGGAACGAATCTGCGCGGCATCGGCAACGCTTCCATGCCCGGCGGATTTTCGGGCGTCGCGACCTGCGGACCCGTCGGCGGGCGCATTCCCGACGGTTGCTGGACGCTCGCGGTCGAGGCGTCGGTCACAGCGGGCGCCGTGCAGGTCGGAAGGATTCAGGCGAACGGCTCCGGCTTCGCGCTGATCACGACGGGGACAGCGGACTATCAGCCGCGCTTCTCGCCCGATGGCACGAAGCTCGTCTTCACCCGCGGATTCGCGAAGAATGCGGTGGTCTACGTCGCGAATGCGGACGGCAGCAACGCGATCGCGGTCACGTCGCCCGCTTCCGACTCGTTCGACAACGAGCCGATCTGGTCGCCCGACGGCACGCAGATCGCGCTCATGCGCAACTCCTACCAGCCGGGGTTCATCCACCAGCGGGACATCGTCGTCGCGAGCGCGGACGCCTGTCACGGCACGACCGTCGGCACCGGCTCGCCCTACGCACAGCCGCTCTCCTGGCAGAGCGGAACGGCGGTGCAGGGCCCCGGCAGTATTTCGGGCCACGTCTTTCTCGGCGGGGCTTCGCTGGTCGGCCCGAGCGCAGCGGGCATCACCGTCACCGTGTCGTGGAGCGGCGGCTCGGCCAGCGCGCAGACGAACAGCCATGGCGATTACGTCGTGAGCAACATCCCGGTCGGCGTCGAGATCACGTCGATCACCGCGAGCTTCCCGGGCTGGGTGTGGAACTGGCCGGGGCCGCTCGCCGGCTTCGGCGGTCATCACTTTTCGAACTTCACCGGCCACGCGAACGGCGTCTACCTCGGGATGGTCGAGGACTGGGGTCGCCTCGACGGTACGGTGCGCGACGAAAGCGGTGCGCCGGTGGCGGGCGTGACGCTGGAGATCACGGGCGGGCCGGCACCCGTCGCGCCGATCACGACGGCCGCCGACGGGCGCTTCTCGTTCGTACTGCGACCGCAGGAGACCTACACGATCGCACCGGTGACGCCCGGCTTCGACTACACGCCGTCGAGCGCGGTGACGTACACCGCGTACGGCCTCGTGCAGACGCAGGACTTCGTGGCGAAGCAAGTCCTTCCGCCAGCCGTGACGCCGCCCGTGCTCTTCCTGAGCGAGCGCGACGCTCCGGGCACCTCGAGCGAGATCTACGCAGCGGAGCCGGATGGGAGCGGCGCCGTTCGGCTCACCCGTTCCGCGGAAAACGAACAATCTCCCGCGTGGTCGCCCGACGGCACGAGGATCGCGTTCGTGCGCGAGCTCGCCGGCGTGCCGACGCTGCACGTGATGGCGAAAGACGGTACGGGCGTCGTCTCTCTCGGCGCCGAGGGGACGTCTCCCGCCTGGTCGCCCGACGGCACGCAGCTCGCGTTCGCGCGCGCGGGGCGGATCGTCCTGATCGACGCGAACGGCGTGAACGAGCGCGAACTCACGTTTCAGCAGTCCGGCAACGACGACCATCCCACGTGGACGAAGGATGGGAGGCGCGTGACGTTCGAGCGCTTCGACTGGAGCGCGGGCAACGTCGATCTCTTCGAGGTCGTGCTCTCGACGTCGACCGAGGCACCCTTCCTCGTGCGTGCGGGCGACGATCTGCGTCCTGTCTGGTCGCCGGACGGCCGCACGCTCGCCGTCGTCCACGACGCGATGCAGAGCGGAAGCGGCGAGCTGCAGCTCGTCGCGATGGATGGCATCACGATCACACCGCTCGGCGTGGCCGGCGATCAGCCAACCTTCTCGGCGGACGGACGGCTCGCGTTCACGCGCGATCCGGCGAGCACGATGGGCATGCTCGGCATCGGCACACTGGAGATCGCCACGGCGAGCACCGGCGGCTTCCCGGCATCGCCGGGGGTCGAGAGTTCGCCGAGCTGGCGTGTCCTCGCCTCCGAGGTCGACAGCGACGCGGACGGCGTATTCGACGACACCGACGTCTGTCGCTTCACGCCGAACGGCGCGGCTGAATCGGGCCTCCCGGGCGTGGGAAACCAGCAAGACCACGGCGGCGTCGGTCGCGGAACCACCGCGGACGGTATCGGAGACGCCTGCCAGTGCGGTGACGTGAGCGGCGATGGCGTCGTCACGCTTTCGGACGTCCTCTTGACACAGCGCTCGCTGCTCGATCCGCCCACTGCGACGCTGGCCCGACCCGAGCACTGCGACGTGACGGGAGACGGCCTCTGCGACCTGTCCGATGGCGTGACACTGCGCCGCGCGCTGCTGCGCCCGGTGCAGGCGACGATCGTGCAGGAGTGCGCCCCGGCGGTGCTGCGCTGACCGGAGGACCGCACGGCGTGCGCGTGCGCGTTGCGCGATCGTCGTGCGCACTCCGAATAGCGCCCGCGTGCCGCGTGCTCGCCGGCAGGCGTCACCGCGGCACGCGGCGCTCGACGGTCTCTGGTTTCGCTGGTCGGGCCGGCGGGATTTGAACCCGCGACCTCCTGAACCCCATTCTCATAACTGCCGCAATCCAGCAATCTACGGCTTGCTACCGAGAAGTACGAAGACGCAACCAAACTACCGGTTTCAAGGCCGTTCTCGACACTTTCCTATGCCGCGCCACCTACCGAATGATACGCTGTGATTCGATCTTGTTTGGTTGCGGTTTGGTTGCGGCACGCGATCCAAACCAGAGCCGCGCGGTGTCGAGCGAACGACAGGAGGCAGGCCAGTGAGCGAGCGAACACGGCTGACCAAGCGGGTAGTGGACGCCCTGAAGCCCGACGGACCGAAGGAAGCCTTCGCATGGGACTCTGAGGCGCCCGGCTTCGGCGTGCGGGCGTATCCGAGCGGTCGAAAGATTTTCGTCGCGAAGTACCGGACTCCCGCGGGCCGGCAGCGCTGGCACAAGCTCGGCCCCTTCGGCGTCCTCACCGTCGAACAGGCGCGCACGGAGGCTCGCGACGTCCTCGAACGGGTCAGGCGCGGCGTCGATCCGAGCGCCGAGCGCGCAGCGAAGCGCCGTGCCCCATGCGTGAAGGACCTCGCGCAACGCTTCCTTGACGAGCACGCCGTCCCGCACAAGAAGGCATCGAGCGTCGTCTCTGATCGCGATTTGCTCCGGCTTTACATTCTGCCGCGGCTCGGCGCGTCCGCGGTCGCCGATGTAACCCGCGACGACCTGGCTGCTCTGCATCGCGCAATCGGATGCGACTCGGAGGCTCGACGCGGAACGCCGACGACTGCGAACAGGGTGCTTTTCTTGTGCTCGACCATGTTCAACTTTGCGGAACGCTGGGGCTGGCGCGCGGCTCACTCCAACCCGACGCGCCACGTACCTCGCTTCAAGGAAGTGCGCCGCGAGCGATACCTCTCCCCTGCCGAGCTGGGACGTCTCGGGCAGACGCTCGCCGCGTGCGCTTCGAGCGAGTTGCCGAGCGTGATCGCCGCAATCCGGCTGTTGCTTTTCACCGGCTGCCGTCGTGGCGAGGTGCTCGGCCTGCGCTGGGAGGACGTCGACTTCGAACGAAACATGCTGAGGTTGTCCGACACGAAGACAGGACCGAGGGTCGTCAGACTAAACGCCCCCGCGCTCGAAGTTCTTGCCGATCTTCGCGAGCGCCGCGGAGCATCGCCGTGGGTGATCGTCGGCGGGATCGAGGGCAAGCCGCTCGTCGGTCTGCCGCATGCATGGCAGCGAATCCGGAGACGAGCCGGTCTCGACGAAGTGCGCCTTCACGATCTTCGCCACGGATTCGGAAGCGCGGCTGTATCTGGTGGAGCGTCGCTCTACGTCACGGGGGCCCTGCTCGGGCACCGGAACCTCGACACGACGCAACGCTATGCACATCTCGCCGACGATCCGCTGCGCGCGGCGAGTGAGGCAGTTGGAGCACGCATCGCCGCTGCGTTGAACGGTGCGCCCGGCGCCGACGTCGTGCCGCTGCGGCGTGGCGCATGAGGGAGGCCGCGATCCGCCGCGATCGGCACGAAACAGGGGTCCCTGCCGCGGCGCGAGCCCCCCCGCCCCCTTCGAGGTTGACGGGGGGCGCCCCCTCGCGTGCGGACCCACCCCACCCGCGCGCACGGGTTCAGCAGCAATGACACTGAACGGTGTCGGAGGCGTGGATCGATGGAAGAAACGGTCGTCGACGAGAACG
>CAZDHU010000285.1:0-13049 GCA_964505355.1 uncultured Myxococcaceae bacterium
GGGCGGCGGCGCTCGGCTCGCGCATCTCGACGCGTGGCTCGCCGAACGAACGGGCCTGCCGGCGCAGCGGCTTTCCTTCCCGCCCGGCGAGACGGGCAGCGCGCTCGTCGCCGGCGGCGACCCCGCGCTGTTCGGGCCCGCGATCGCGCTCGCCGCACGCGGCACGCTGTCGGCGAAGACGCGGCTCGACTTTCGTCGCGACGAGTTCGCTCTCCGCGTCGACCTGCGCGCGATCGGACGACCGTTTCGAAGCACGGTCCAACTCGGCGGAGTCGCAGCCGTACTCGTCGGCGTGCTGCTCGCGAGTACGACATGGCTCGAAGCGCGACGGGCCGACCGGCTCGAGGGCACCGTGCGCGACGCCTACGCCGCGTTGTTCCCCGGGCAGCCCGTGCCGCCCGATCCGGTCGCCGCGCTGCGCAGTGCCGTGCAATCCGCGCACGACCGCGCCGACGCGCTCGGCGTCTACCGTGGCAACCTCTCGGCGCTCGACCTGCTGACCGAGATCTCCGCCCGCGTTCCGGCCGATCTCGAAGTGGTCTTCGAAGAGCTCGCCATCGATCGTCAGGTCGTGCGCGTGCGCGGATTCACCCGAAGCTTCGAAGCGGTCGACCGGCTGCGCGCCGAACTCGGCAAGTTCGAGCCCTTCGCCCGAATCCAGGTCAGCGAG
This sequence comes from uncultured Myxococcaceae bacterium, assembly GCA_964505355.1. GTDB lineage: Bacteria > Myxococcota_A > UBA9160 > UBA9160 > UBA9160 > CAZDHU01. The sequence continues at coordinate 671 of CAZDHU010000285.1, forward strand.
GTGAAGGAAGAGAGCAAACGCGGCGGCAAGAGTTTCAGCCTGACGATCAGCCTCGGTCGCCCGGGAGAAGAATCGGCATGAGCGGACTGCTGGCCCGGCTTCGAGATCTCGTCGGCAACCTGTCGGGGCGCGAGCGCGCGCTGCTCGGTTCGGTGGGAGCGCTGGTGATCGCCCTCCTGCTCTGGGCGGTCGTGCTCGGGCCGCTGCTCGACACGCGCAGCCGGGCCACGCTTCGCGCCTCCACCGCGGAGCAGGCAAGTGGTCAGCTCGGCCGGTTGCGTGACGATCTCGCCGACGTCAACGGCCGGCTCTCCAGCGTCGAATCGCGCATCGCGCAGGGCCCGTCCGGCAACATCTTCACGACGCTCGAAACGCTGGCGAAGCAATCCGCGATTCGCGTCGACTCGATGGAGCCGCAGGCCGCGCCGCCGGGCGAGCGCTATCGCGAAACGCGGGTGCAGGTGGTGCTCAAGGGCGTGACGCTCGCGCAGATGGTCTCGTACCTCGGACAGATCGAAAGCACGCCGCAGCTGCTCTCGGTCAAGAGCCTGCGCATGCGCACGCGCGCCGACAAACCCGACCAGCTCGACGTGACCTTCACCGTCTCGTCCTTCGAGGTCGCGGGATGAACGCAGCGCTGCGCTCGGAAGCGTCCGAAACCGACGAGCTGCCGCGCGAGGTGCGCGTGGTCTGGATCCCGGTGGCCTGTGTGCTGCTGGTGATCGTCTTCTTTCTCTCCGGGCTCCCGACGGATCGGATCGGAGAACTCGCGAGCCGAAAACTCGGTGCGGCACTCGGCACGCGGGTCACGATCGGTGCGCTCGGCCCCGCCGTCTCGTGGCGCGGCCCGGTGCTCTCGGCGTCCGAGGTGCGGATCGCGCTCGCCGACGGAAGCAGCCTCACCTTCGATCGCGCGCGAGTCCGGCCCGCGCTTTCGCTGCGCTGGCTGCGCGGTCAGCCCGCGCTCGCCATCGACGCGGCGGGCCCGGCCGGTCGCATCGATGGCACGCTCTATCCCTCGGGCGAACCGCGTTTCGACGGCACGCTCGCCGAGGTCGATCTCGCGCGCGTCCCGCTCGCGGGCGCACTGCCCGCGGGCAGCTTCGAGGGCCGGGCAACGGCGAGCGGGCGCGTACACTGGTCGGCCGCCGGTCCACAGGGCGAGTTCGAGCTGGTGGCGCGCGACGGCTCGCTCGCCCTTCCCTCGCTGCCGATCGCACTTCCCTTCGCGACGCTGCAGGCGAGCGTCGCGATGACGGACGCGGCGTTCGCGGAGATTCGATCCTTCGCGATCGAGGGTCCAATGCTCGCGGCGAGCGCGAGCGGAACGATCGGCCGCGCGACGCCTTTCGGTGTCGCACCGCTGTCGCTGCAGGCGAAGGTCGAGGCGCGCGAGGCATCGTTGCGGCCGTTGCTCCAGAGCGCCGGGCTGCGCCCGGACGCGAGCGGCGTCGCGAACGTCACGATCGGCGGCACCGCCGGTCACCCGAGCCTTCGCTGAAATGGCGCGCGAAGCGTCGCTCGCGACGCTCCAGCGCGTCTTCAAGACGCTGTCCGACCCGACGCGGCTGCGCATCCTCGCGCTACTCGAACGCGAGGAGCTCGCGGTTCAGGACCTGATGCAGGTGCTCGGGATGGCGCAGTCGCGCGTGTCCCGCCATCTCGGCATTCTGCGCGGCGCGGGCCTGCTGCGGGATCGGCGCGACGGCACCTTCGTCCATTACCGGTTCGTGCTACCGGAGGCCGGCCCCTGGCGCGAGGCCTTCGATCTCGCGCGGCGTTCGCTCGCCGGCGGCGGCCGGCTCGACGCGACCCTCGAACGCGACGCCGCGGCGCTCGCCCGCGTGATCGCTGCACGCGCCTCGCGCACGCGCGCGTTTTTCGATGCCGTGGGCCCGGAATGGGACGCGCTGCGCAAGATCTTCAACGACGATTTTCTGCGCGCCGCCGCGGTCGCGCGCCTCGTTCCTCGAGGCCTGCGCGTGGCGGACGTCGGCACGGGAACCGGGATTCTCGCGCTCGAAATGGCGCAGCTCGGCCTCGACGTGGTCGCCATCGATCCGTCGCCGCGCATGCTCGACGCCGCGCGCGCCAAGCTCGCCGAAGCCGGTGTGAGCGGTGTCGACCTGCGCCGCGGCGAGGCCTCGGCGCTTCCGCTCGCGAACGAAGAGGTCGATGCCGCGCTCGCGCACATGGTCCTTCACTACGTGCCCTCGCCGGCCGAGGCACTGCGCGAGATGGCGCGCGTGGTGCGCCCCGCTGGCAGCGTGGTGGTCGTCGACTTCGTCCGCCACGAACGCGAATGGATGCGAGACGAACTCGGCGTGCTCTGGCTCGGATTCACGGAAGCGGAGATGCGCGGCTTCTTCGTCGACGCGGGGCTCGACGACGTCCGTTACGACCGCATCGAGCCCGCGTCGCCGGGTCGCGATCTTCCGGCGAGCTTCATCGCCTCCGGGCGCCGGCGCGCGAAGGCCGCGCAGGATCGCGACTGACGCGTGCCCGGCGCGCCCCCGGGAACCCGCGATTTCCAGCCCGGACGCAGCGCGCTCCGCGCTGTCCTCTTCGATGCGGTCGGCACGCTGATTCTGCTTCGCGAACCCGTCGGCGAGACCTACGCGCGATTCGCTCGCGGGCAGGGCGTCGTCCTTCCGCCGGAACAAATCGAAGATGCCTTCGCTCGCATCTTCCGCACCCTGCCGCCGATGGCGTTTCCGGATCTCCCGCTCGAACGGCGCCCCGCGCGCGAACGCGCGTGGTGGCACGAAGTCGTGCGGCGCACGTTTCGCGCGGCCGACGGCTGCGCGGTCTTCTCGGATTTCGACGCCCTCGCCGACGCGCTGTTTGCACACTACGCGGGCGCCGGTGCGTGGCGCGTGGCCGACGGAGCCCTCGAGTGCCTCGACGCGCTTCGCGACGCGGGCCTGCGCATCGGCGTCGTCTCGAACTTCGATCATCGGCTGCCGCCGCTGCTCGACTCGCTCGGATTTGCGCGCGCCTTCGACGTCATCGCCCTCCCCGGCGAGGCCGGTGCGGCGAAGCCCGATCCCGCGATCTTCGCCTTCGCACTGCAGCGCCTCGACGCCGGCGCCGGCGAGGCGATCGTGGTGGGAGACGATCCGCGCGAGGACGTGGCGGGCGCCCGTGCGGCGGGCCTGCGTGCGATCGAGCTGGCACCGCCTGCTACGTTGCAATCGCTGGCGCAGCGCATCCTGTCCGGCGATCCTGACACCGAACGGTGTCGGGACGGCAGGAGCTCCGAACCGTCGCAGGAGAGATCGGAATGAGTGCCCCGGAGCCCCCCGCGAACGTCTCGCTCGCGTTTTTTCGCGAACGATTCGGAGTCGACGACCGGGCGCTCTCGGCCGTCCTCGGCAGCGCCCTCGAGCGGCGGATCGATCACGCGGATCTCTTTTTCGAGTACGCGACCACCGACGCCGTCGCGCTCGAAGAAGGTCTCGTCAAGAGCGGCGATCGACATCTCGAACAGGGGGTCGGCGTGCGGGTGCAGAGCGGAGAGCGCCAGGGCTACGCGCACAGCGACGAGATCACGATCGAGAGCCTCCGCCTCGCCGCGAACACCGCGCGCGCCATCTCCGAATCTCCGGGGCGTGCGGCCCCGGTGGCGCTGCGATCTCGCGCCACCTCGCCCGATCTCTATCCCGTCGCGACGGCACCGACCGACGTCCCGGTCGAGCGCAAGGTCTCGCTGCTCTCCGAAATCGACGTTTTCGCCCGCGGCCTCGACCCGCGCGTGCGGCAGGTGATGGCGAGCGTGGTCTCGCAGCATCGGCTGATCGGCATTGCGTCGAGCGACGGCGGCTTCGTCGGCGACGTCCGGCCGCTCGTGCGACTCAATGTGCAGGTGATCGCGGTCGACGGCACGCGTCGCGAAGTCGGCTCGCAGGGGATGGGCGGTCGCTACGAGCTCGCCGCACTGCTCGATCCTGCACGCTGGCAGACGCTGGTTCGCGATGCCGTGCGCATGGCGCTGCTCAACCTCGAGGCCGGGCCCTGCCCGGCCGGCACGATGGACGTCGTCCTCGGCCCCGGCTGGCCGGGCGTGCTGCTGCACGAAGCGGTGGGGCACGGTCTCGAAGGAGACTTCAACCGCAAGAAAACCTCGGCCTTCTCCGATCGCGTCGGCGAGCGCGTCGCCGCACCGGGCGTCACGGTGATCGACGACGGCACGATCGCGCAACGACGCGGCTCTCTGAACGTCGACGACGAAGGCACGCCGACTCAGCGCACGGTGCTGATCGAGGACGGAATCCTGCGCGGCTATTTGCAGGATCGACTCAATGCGCGGCTGATGGGCGTCACGCCGACGGGCAACGGCCGGCGCGAGAGTTACGCGCACCTGCCGCTGCCGCGGATGACCAATACGTTCATGCTCGCGGGCAGCGAAGATCCCGCCGACGTGCTGCGTTCCGTCCGGCGCGGGCTCTACATGGTCTCCTTCTCCGGCGGGCAGGTGGACATCACCAGCGGCAAGTTCGTCTTCAGCGCGAACGAGGCCTATCGGATCGAGGAAGGACGGATCGGCGCGCCGGTCAAGGGCGCGACGCTGATCGGCAACGGACCCGACGCGCTGATGCGCGTCTCGCGGATCGGCCGCGATCTCGAACTCGACCGCGGCGTCGGCACCTGCGGCAAAGACGGCCAGAGCGTTCCCGTCGGCGTCGGCATGCCGACGATCCGGCTCGACGGCATCACGGTCGGAGGAACCGAAGCGTGAGCACGGCGCTGCTCGACCTGATCGATCGCGCACTGGCGCGCACCCGCGAGGCCGGCGCGTCGGCGGCGGACGTCGTCGCGGTCGAATCCGAAGGCCTCGATGCGCGCGTTCGCGAGCGCGAGATCGACTTCGTCAGCGAAGCACGCGAGCGAACGCTCGGCATTCGGGCCTTCGTCGCGACGCCAAGGGGCTCGTCGGTGGCGATCACCTCGACCCGCGACTTTTCGCCCGAAGCGATCGACCGAATGGCGGCGGAGACCGTTCGTCTCGCGCGTGCAACCGCACCGGATCCCGCGGCGGGCCTGCCCGATGAGCCGCTCGCCACCGGCGTCGACGATCTCGGCCTCTTCGATCCCGCCGATCGCGCGGTGACGGTCGATGCGCGAATCGAGGACGCCCGGCGCGCCGAGGCGGCCGCGCGCGCCGTCGATCCGCGCGTCGTCAGCGGCGAGGGCTCGCAGGTTTCGTCCTCGCATCGCTTCGTCGCGTACGGCAGCAGCGCGGGATTTCGCGGCCACTACGAAAGCGCCACGCACGGCCTCTTTTGCGAACCGATCGCGCGCGAGAACGGTGCGATGCAGCGCGACTACTGGATGACGGCGAGCCGGCGTCTCGCCGATCTCGAAGCGCCCGACGCGGTCGGGCGTCGCGCCGGAGAACGCGCGATCCGCCGACTTCACGCGCGCCGGGTCCGCACCGGTGAGTACCCCGTGATCTTCGACCCGCTGACGGCGCGCAGCCTGCTCGGTCATCTCGCCGGCTGTCTCTCGGGATATGCGATCTATCGCGAAAGTTCGTTTCTCGCCTCGAAACTCGGCCAGCCGATCGCGAGCGAGCAGGTCAGCGTGCTCGACGACGGCCGGTTGCCCGGCGGACTCGGCAGCCGCCCGTTCGACGGCGAAGGCCTCGCGACGCGACGAAACACGCTCGTCTCGCGCGGCGTGCTGAAGAGCTGGATGCTCGACAGCTACAGCGGACGAAAACTCGGCCTGCCGAGTACGGGCAACGCGACGCGCAGCGCGGCCAGTGCGCCGGGCGTCGGCGCGACGAATCTCTGGCTCGAGCCCGGCACGCTCTCGCTCGACGAACTGATCGAGCGCACGCCGCGCGGGCTGCTGGTGACCGAGCTGATCGGACAGGGGTTTCATCCCGTGACCGGCGACTACTCGCGCGGTGCCGCCGGAATCTGGATCGAAGACGGACGGCTCGCGCACGCCGTCGAAGAGATCACGATCGCCGGCCATCTCGGAGAGATGCTCGCAGCGATCGATCTGGTGGGGAGCGATTTGCTCTGGCTCGGAGCCACTGCATCGCCTTCACTGCGCGTCGCCCGGATGACGATCGCAGGAGACTGAGCCATGGCCACCCCGACTCCGAACGTGATGATCGGTTTGCGCATGCCCGAATACGTGCAGTGGTCTCCGCGCGTCACGATGGCGCTCGGGATGAACCCGGGCCTGTTCACCGGCCCGGGGACGAACACGTTTCTCGTGGGAACGGGCCGGCGCCGCATCCTCGTCGATACCGGCCAGGGATCGCGGGCCTACCCACAGGTGCTGACACGCGCGATGGCGGCGGCCGGCTGCGAGGGCCTGCAAGAGATCGTGCTCACGCACGGACACGTCGATCACCGCGGCGGGATCGCGCAACTGGTCGATCGTTTCGGGCCGCTGCGGGTCTCCAAGTTGCCCGGGCCGGAGGACGGCGACCCGGGCGTCGAGATCACCCGCATCGACGACGGCGCACGCATCGAAACCGAGGGCGCGACGCTCGTCGCGCTGCACACGCCGGGCCATGCGAGTGACCATCTCTGCTTCTGGCTCGAAGAAGAATCGGCGCTCTTCAGCGGTGACAACGTGCTCGGCGTCGGCACCACCGTGATCCCGGCCGAGGACGGCGATCTTTCGCTCTATCTCGAATCGCTCGAGCGACTCGCCGCGATGCAGCCCGGGCGGATCTATCCCGCGCATGGTCCACTGATCGAAGAAGGCGTGGCGAAGCTGCGCGAGTATCTCGCGCATCGCGCACAGCGCGAAACCCAGATTCTGACTGCGCTCCGCGAAGGGTCGGCGGCCACCACCGCGCGCGCGCTGGTCTCGCGCATCTACACCGACGTCCCCGAGCTGCTGCACGCCGCCGCGGCACAATCGGTGACCGCCAACCTCCTCAAGCTCGAACGCGAGGGCCGCGTGCGCCGCCACGTCGACTCGGGGGGAAGCCCCGCCGTGCTCGCTCGCTGGAGTCTCGTGTGACGCATCCCGTGCTCGTCCGGCTGCGTTCGGGCGACGCCAGCGTGCGCCGTGCCGCCTGTGCGGAAGCGGCCGACGATTCCTCGGCCGCGCTCTGGATCGAAGCGCTCGGAGACGCGCTCGGAGACGCCGATCCGGACGTGTCGCGCGCGGCGTGCGACGCGCTGGTGCGCATCGCACGCGTCGAACGAACGGTGCACGACGTGGTGCGCGCGGCGCTGCGCAGCGCGAATCCGCAGCAGCGATTCGCCGCGGCCGTGACCAGCGCACGGATCGAAACGCCGGGGCCGCATCTCGTGCCAGCGCTCGTCGGCGCACTCGCGAGCCGCGGTGGCGAGACCCGCTGGGCGGCGGCCCGACTGCTGGTCGACGTCGGACGGCTCCACGGCGAAGTGCTCGGGATCCTGCTCGGTCTGCTGCGCGGCGGAGAGTCTCCGCTCAGCCGCCGGATGGCGGCGTTCTGTCTGCGCGAGCTCGCGCCCGACGATCCGGCCGCGGCGCTCGCGCTGGTCGCCGCGTCGCGTGATCCCGAGCTGCACGTTCGCCGCGCCGCGCTCGCCACCATGGCCGCGCTGCTCGATCCGCCCGGCGACGTCGCGCGACGCCTCGTCGAGGTGCTCGATCGCGATCCCGATCCGAGTTCGCGACACATCGCCGCGATGGCGCTCGGCGAACTCGGTGCGCCCGATCCCGCCGCGCTTCCGGCAGGCACCCGAGAGCGTCTCGAGCGGCTGGCCGCGCAAGACGACGCGGATCTGCGGCGCGCGGCGACGCGGGCGCTCGCGCGACTCGCGGGCCGAAGCGCCGAAACTCGCCCGTGACCTCCGGGACGCCAGCGCGACCATTCGGCGCGTTTCCGCAGGTCCGCCCCGATTGGGCGCGCGAAGGTCGACGCGACTCCCGCGTTTCTGGCCTCCTCGCAATTCGCGTCCTACGCTGCCTCGCAGACGGAGGAACGGGATCCACGAATCCGCGCTGCCTCGTTCCCTTCGACCACCGACCCTGGAAGGAGACTCATGAGCATGATTGGACAACCCGAACCCGCATGGAGCGCCACCGCGTACGTGAACGGCGAGCAGAAGACCGTGACCAGCGCCGACTACAAAGGAAAGTGGCACGTTCTCTACTGGTATCCGCTCGATTTCACCTTCGTCTGTCCGACCGAAATCAAGGGCTTTCAAGAGTTGCTCGGTGACTTTCGTGACGACCAGATCGACGTGATCGGAGCCAGCACCGATTCGTTCTACTCGCACCAGGCGTGGTTCAAGGATCGCTCGATCTTCCCGAAGGAAATCACCCACCCGGTCCTCGCCGACACCAATCACAGTGTGTCGCGCGCGTTCGGCGTGCTGAAGGCGGAGGCCGGGATCGCGTATCGCGCCACCGTGATCGTCGACGACAAGGGCATCATCCGCTCGGTCGCCGTCAACGATCTGTCGGCGGGGCGCTGTCCGGGCGAGACGCTGCGCACGGTGCAGGCGCTGCAAAGCGGCGGACTGTGCGGCGCGAACTGGAAGAAGGGCGACAAGTTCGCGGCGTGACCGCCGCTCGGCCTCGATCCCTCCGGGCGGACGCCAGCGCGCAGGCTCGTTCGCGTCCGCCCGGTCCCCGTCTGCCAGACCGGCCACCGCTCCGAGGGAACGCACCATGCCCGGACACCTCGAACTTCTCGACGGACAAAGCTGGGAAGCCTTCGTTCGATCGCCGGTCGCCGTGCTGATGATCGGAAAAAGCGACTGCGCGGCCTGCAACGCCTGGACGACCGAACTCGAAACCTTTCTCGCGAGCGACACCGCCCACGCGCAGGTTCGCTTCGGCAAGGTGCTGCTCGATCGGCCGGGCCTCGCCACGTTCAAGCGCGCAAACCCGTGGATCGCCGAACTCGACGACCTGCCCTGCAACGTGCTCTTCGTGAACGGCGAGAAGCGAAAGCAGTGGCTCGGCGGTGGTGTCGCGCGCATGACCGGACGGATCGACGCCCTCGAATAGCCACGGGGCGCGCGCTCGAACGATCGCGATCGATTCGGCGTCGACCGCGCGAGATCGCCCGGCATCCTCACCGTCTGCCGGTGGGGCGCCCGCGGCACGGCCTCACTGGATTCGCGTGCGTCCGTCGAAGCCTTCGTCGTAGCCGTGGAAGTGATCGAGTTCGGTCTCGGGCCAGTGCCAGCAGTAGTACCCGCTGCCGTTGTCGAAATCGACCAGCCAGACGCCTTTGACTTCGGCACCGAGGGCTTCGATTTCGCGCCGCCAGCGATCGAGCAACTGTGAGAGCGCCACGTCGACCCGCTGTCGGTCTCCGGCGGAGGTGGCTCGATCGCGCTCCGCATCGAGTCGCTCGGCATCGCCCACCGCCTGCGCCGTTCGACGCCGGACGTCGGGAAGCAGCGCGCGCGCCGCTTCGAGCGACCAGCGCCGTCCGCTCTGCGATTGATCCCGTTCGTTCATCGCGTCCCTCGCGCGAGCACGGTAGTCGAATGCGCCGGCCTCGCATCCCGTTGACGCGAGAAGCGCGCCGGGGTAACGGGCCGGGATGCGCGATCCCGCAACGCCCGCACTCGTGCTCGCGAGCGGATCCCCGCGCCGGCGCGAGCTGCTCGCGCATGCGGGGGTTCGATTCGAGGTGATGCCGGCGGACGTCGACGAATCCGCCCGCGAAGGCGAGGCGCCGGAAGCGCTGGTGCTCCGACTCGCGAGAGAGAAGGCACAGGCCGTCGCCGGCCGGCTGGCGCCGGCACCCGCCCGCGTGGTGCTCGGCGCCGACACGATCGTGGTCGTCGATGGCGACGTGCTCGGCAAGCCCGACGACGAAGAACACGCCCTCCGTCTGCTCTCGCGCATCGTCGGCCGGCGGCATCGCGTGTGGACGGGGGTTGCGCTGGTGGCGAGCGGAGGCGCGCTGATCGACGCGTTCGCGGTGTCGAGCGAGGTCGAGATGCACGCGGCGAGCGAGGCCGCGCTGCGCGCCTACGTCGCGACCGGAGAGCCGCTCGACAAAGCGGGCGCCTACGCCGCGCAGGGTGAGGGAGGCCGGCTGGTCGCGCGCATCGAGGGCAGCAGGAGCAACGTGATCGGCCTGCCGATGGAGCAGACGCTTCCGCGACTCGCGCGTGCCGGTGTTCGGCCGGACGATCCGCAATGAGCGCATCGGAGTTCGGAGAACGACTCGCCGCCGTGCGGGGGCGAATCGAAGCCGCGGCCCGACGGGTCGGACGCGATCCCGCCGGGCTGACACTGATCGGTGTCAGCAAACGAATGCCGGCCACGCGCGTGCTCGACGCACTGCGCGCCGGCCTGCCCGATCTGGGCGAGAACTACGTGCAGGAGGCGATCGAGAAGGTGCGCGACGTGGGCGCACTGATCGAGGCGCAGACGGCGCGTGAATCGCAGGCGCTGCCCGCACCGCGCTGGCATCTGATCGGCGCGCTGCAACGCAACAAGGCAAAGCGGGCCGTCGAGCTCTTCGACTGCATCCACTCGCTCGATCGCCCCGAACTGGCGGACGAACTCGATCGACACGCGTGCGCACGGAGCCGGCGGATTCCCGTTTTTCTGCAAATCAATCTCTGCCGGGAAGCGCAAAAGGGAGGCGCGGCACCGGAGGCGGCGGCCGATCTACTCGCGCACTGCCGGAACCTCGCGGGCCTCGATCTGCGCGGGCTGATGACGATCCCGCGCGAGAGCGACGATCCCGAGGCGTCGCGTCCGGTCTTCGTGCGGCTGCGCGAACTCCGCGACCGGCTGCGCGCGGGCTGCGGGCCGGGCGAACTGACCGCGCTGTCGATGGGCATGTCGTCGGACTTCGAAATCGCCGTCGAGGAAGGCGCGACACACCTGCGTGTCGGTACCGCGCTCTTCGGCGACCGCCCGCTGCCGGCGGCGCGCTGACGCCCGCGAACGCGCCGCTCGCGTGGCCGATGCCAGAGCGCGGGCCCCGGCGTACCGTGCGAGTCGGCCGCGCCCGGCGCGCGGGCGGGAGGCAGCGATGAAACTCTCGGAATCCCGAATCGGATTGCTCGGCGGCGGCGCGATGGCCGAGGCGCTGATCGGCGGACTGCTCGCCGCGGGTCATCCCGCGGGCCAGCTACGCGCGGCCGATCCCGATTCGACGCGACGCCAGCACCTCGCTGCGCGCTTCGGCATCGCCGTCGAAACGTCGAACGCAGCGCTGATCGACGCGAGCGACGTCGTCGTGCTCGCCGTCAAACCGGGCCTCGTGGCCGACGTGCTGCGACCGCTGGTCGACGACGGATCGCACACGCTGTCGCGACCGCTCTGGATCTCGATCGCGGCGGGCGTGTCGCTCGCGCGCATCGCCGCGGCCTTGCCTCCGCAGACGCGAGTCGTCCGCGCGATGCCCAACACGCCGGCGCTGGTGCGCGCCGGGGCCACCGCGTTTTGCGGCGGCGCGGCGACGGACCGCGAAGATCTCGCGCTCGCGAAGGCGCTCTTCGAGACCGTCGGCGTTGCGTGGGAAGCGCCTTCCGAAGCGCTGCTCGACGCCGTCACGGGCCTTTCGGGAAGCGGCCCGGCCTACGTCTTCGTCTTTCTCGAAGCGCTCGCGGATGCCGGGGTGCGCGTCGGACTTCCGCGGGACGCCGCCTCCGCACTCGCCATCCAGACGGTCGCCGGCGCGGCCCGACTGGCCCAGGAAACCGGTCGCCATCCCGCGTTGCTGAAGGATCAGGTGACCTCGCCTGGCGGCACCACGATCGCCGGCCTCGAACGCCTCGAAGCTGGCGGACTGCGCGCAGCCGTCTACGAAGCCGTCGCCGCCGCGACGGCCCGCTCTCGCGAACTCGGTCGCGACTGAGGGGGCGAGCGATCCCGAACGCGACCTCGACCCCCGAGAAAATCGCTCAAGGGATCGCCGGAGAGGGCCGATGGGTTCGACGGACCTCGTCGAGGAGAACCCGCGATGCGCATGACCCCGCTCGATATCCAGAACCACCGCTTTGCGAGCCGCCTGCGCGGCGTCGACCCCGAGGAGGTGACGACGTTTCTCCGTCTCGTCGCCGACGACGTGGAAGCGCTCGCGATCGAGAACGAGGCGTTCCGTTCGCGGGTCGTGACGCTCGAAAGCCGCGTGGCGGAAATGGAGGCGCAGGAGCGTGCGCTGCGCGAGACGCTGCTCACCGCGCAGGCGCTGGCGGATGATCTGAAACGAACCGCCGTGAAAGAATCGGAAGTGTTGATCGGTCAGGCCGAGGTGCGCGCCGAGAAGATTCTCGACGCCGCACACCGCCGCGCGGCACGCCTCGCGGAGGACATCCGTGAGATGAAGGTGGTCCGCACCCGGATCGCGAGCGCGGTGCGCAGCACGATCGAAACCCATCTTCAGCTCCTCGATGGCCTGACGACTGACGACCGCGAAGCGCCCCGCAGCGAACTG
>CAZDHU010000286.1:0-16660 GCA_964505355.1 uncultured Myxococcaceae bacterium
CGAACACGAGCCTCGTGGCCGGCCAGCTCGGGCTCGATTCCGTCGGCTACCTGAAGGTCGAGTCCGGTACGTCGCGCACCGCGGTCGACGGCGTGTTCGCCTGCGGGGACGCGATGGACCCGACCTATCGGCAGGCAATCACCGCCGCGGGCAGCGGATGCATGGCGGCGATCGACGCCGAGCGCTGGCTGGCCGTGCAGGGCATCGAGTAGCGGAGGCGACGAAGGTCGTGGAGATCACTCGCGAGCGGCTCGAACAGCTGATCGCTCGCTCCAGCGACATCGTCGTTGCGACCGATCGGCGCGGCATCGTCTGTTACTACAACGATGGCGCGTCGCGCATCCTCGGCTATTCGCAGGAAGAGGTGCTCGACACCTTCGTCAGCAAACTCTATCCCGATCTCGCGGAAGCCAAGCGCGTGATGGCGGCCATGCGCGAGGCGAATGGCCGGGACCGCACCGACATCGTCGACACCTTCCGCACCGTCTTCGTCTCGAAGTCGGGCGAGCATATCCCGGTCGCGATCTCGGGCACGATTCTGCGCGACGAGAAGGGCTCCGAAGACGGGACGATCGGATTCGCCAAGGATCTGAGAGAAATCCTGCGCCGAGATCAACTGGCGACGCTGGGCGAGGTCGCGATCGGTCTCGCCCACGAGATCAACAACCCGCTCGCCGTGGTGGTGAATCAGGTCGAGTTGCTCGAACGGGACATCGAGCGCCTCGCCGGCGACGCCGACACCAGCGTCGAGTACGAGCGTCTCGACGCGATTCGCCGCGAGATCGCGCGAATCGACGAAGTCGTCGCACGGCTCGGCGAGATGGTTCGTGACGAGCGCTATGAAACGATCGGTTACGTCGGCCCTGCGCGCATGATCGATCTGCGGGGACACACGCGTGCCGCGCAGCCGGATCCGACTCTTTCGCACCTGCGCGTGCTGGTCGCCGACGACGACATGGGCATCCGACATTCGCTCGGCGAGTTGCTGCGTGCCGAAGGATGCACGGTCGAAACCGCGCAGGACGGGCGGGACGCGCTCGCGCTGATCGAGTCACGTCCCTTCGACGTCGTGCTGACCGACGTCGTGATGCCGAACATGGACGGGTACGAGCTCTACTGCGTGTTGAAGGAACGATTCCCGAACCTTCCGGTGCTGATGATGACCGCCTTCCACTACGACAAGGACCACATCATCAAGCGCAGCCGGATGGAGGGGCTGCAGGGCGTGATCTTCAAGAAGCCCGTCGATCCTCGCCGCCTGCGCGAAGTGATCGTCGAGACCGTCGGCCGCCGAACCGGCGACTGAAACGGCACCGTTCCGGCGCGATTCGCGCGCGAGCCCGAGCATGCTCGCCGCCACCGGGTTCATCGATCTCGCGGAGTTCGCGCCAGCACGAATCCCGACACGCGGCTCGCACCGGCGCGTCGCAACGCCCGCGCGCATTCTTCGAGCGTGGCCGTCGTGGTGGTGACGTCGTCCACCACGAGGACGTGCATGCGCACCGTCGCGGCCGCATCCCGGCCCGGACCGATTGCCCCGCGCACGTTTCGCCGCCGCGCCGCCCGATCGAGGGCGGTCTGGCTGACCGTGTGTCGGGTGACGCGCAGCGCGTGATCGAGGCACGGAACACCGATCACCCCGGCCACTTCGGCCGCGAGCCGGCCGGCGGGGTGAAATCCGCGGGCACGCAGTCGAACGGGATCCGGCGGCACCGCGCAGACGCGGTCGACGCGAAGCGTCCGAAGACGAGACGAGCTGGCGTGAACCAGCGCGATCGAGAGCGCATCGGCGGCGGGATCGAGCCCGCGCAATCCCGTCGCCGGATATTTGAATCGATGGATCCATTGCGCGAGTTCGCGCTCGAACGAACCGGCCGCAATCACGGCGTACAGCGGCGAGCGGCGTCGCGCACAGCGCGCGCAGCGAGTCGGTTCGCGCGCGGAGGTCGCTTCTCCGCAGCGCAGGCAACTGCGCGCGGCCGGTTCGGCTCCGAGCCGGCGCGCGCACGCGTCGCAGAGAAACGAGCGCGAGGCGAGAGACCTCCGGCAACCGACGCAGTGCGACGGCAGGACGAGATCGAGCAGCGCGTGAACGAGATCGCGCAACACGGCAACGCTCCTTCGGGACCGAAGCGAGCGCGGGAGAGAACCGCCGGAACCGGACCGATCAACTCAGACGAGCAGCGAGCGTCCCGTCATCTCCGCGGGCTGCGCGATCCCGAGCAGCTCGAGCACGGTCGGCGCGAGATCCGCGAGTGTTCCGTCGCGCAACGTTCTGCCCGGGCGCCCGGGCGTGATCCAGAAGACGGGCACGGGATTGGTCGTGTGTGCGGTGTGCGGGCCGCCCGTCGAGGGATCGATCATCTGTTCGCAGTTCCCGTGGTCGGCCGTCACCAGCAGTTGTCCGCCCTGCGCGAGAACCGCCTCCGTCACGCGCTCGAGACACTGATCGATCGTTTCGACCGCTTTCACCGCCGCCGGCAGCACGCCCGTGTGTCCGACCATGTCGGGGTTCGCGAAGTTCACGAGGATGAACGCGTAGTGCCGTTCGGCGAGACGAAGCAGCAGCTGGTCGGTCACCTGCAGCGCACTCATCTCCGGTTTGTGGTCGTAGGTGGCGACGTCGCGCGGCGACGGAACGAGCACCCGATCTTCTCCCGGAAACGGCGTCTCGACTCCGCAGTTGAAGAAGAAGGTGACGTGCGCGTACTTCTCGGTCTCCGCAATTCGAAGCTGCGGCAAATCGCGCTCGGCCAGCAGCTCGCCGAGAATTCGTCGCGGGGTTTCGTTCGGAAACACGACGGGCAGGCCAAACGCCGCGTCGTATTCGGTGAAGCAGACGTACCGTGCCAGTGCGGGGCACCGTTCGCGGACGAGGTCCGGCCCGAATCGGGAGGGCAGCGCACCAGTCAGCGCGTTCGTGATCTCGCGCGCGCGATCGGAACGAAAGTTGAAACAGAGCACGACGTCGCCGTCGTCGATCGACGGTGCACCGTCGATCACCGTCGGCTGCACGAACTCGTCGGTCTCACGTCGCGCGTAGGAGGCTTCGATCGCCGCCAGCGCGTGGTTCGCGCGCATTCCCTGTCCACAGACGATCGCGGCGTACGCTTTCGAAACGCGATCCCAGCGATTGTCGCGGTCCATCGCGAAGTAGCGACCGATCACCGTCGCGACCACACCGCCCACCGCTTCGAGCTTCGGCAGCAGCGCGCGCATGGTGGCGAGTCCCGAATCCGGCGCCGTGTCCCGGCCGTCGAGAAACGCGTGCAGCACCGGAGCCACGCCATGGCGTCCGAAGAACGCGAGCAGCAGTTCGAGATGTTCGACGTGGCTGTGGACGCCGCCATCCGAAACCAGCCCGAGCAGGTGAAGCCGACCGCCGCTTCGGCTCAGCGCGGCGAGCGCGTCCTGCACGATCGGACTCCGCTCGAGCGCTCCGGAACGAAGTGCCCGCGAGATGCGCGTGATGTCCTGATCGACCACGCGCCCCGCGCCCATCGTCATGTGTCCGACTTCCGAGTTTCCCATCTGCCCCGGCGGCAGTCCGACGGCTTCACCGGACGTCTCGAGCCGGGCGTGGACGAACTCGCGCCGCGCCCGGGCGAAGAACGGTGCGTGCGCGGCCGCGGTCGCATCGCTCGGCCCCCCGTCGCCGAGTCCGAAGCCGTCGAGCACGACGAGCACCAGCGGACCGCTCAAGAGGTGGCCTCGCGAGCGGCATCGAGCGTTTCGTGCGTGATCACCGGCGCGTCACTCCAGAGCCGTTCGAGCGCATAGGCTTCGCGCGCTTCACGCTGAAAGACGTGGATGATCGTGTCGTTGCCGTCGATCAGCGCCCAGCGGCCCTCTTCGCTGCCTTCGGTGCTGATCGGTGGCTCGCCCGCGCGTGTGAGCGCCTCGTCGATGCCATCGACGATCGAGCGCACGTGACGATCCGAGGTGCCCGTTGCCAGCACGAACGTGTCGGCGAAGGAAGCGAGCGAACGGACGTCGAGCGCGAGCACGTCTTCGGCCTTTTTGTCGATCGCGGCCTCGAGCACGAGCCGCAGCTTCGCCAGACGATCCATTCCTGCCTTTCGTGGCGGCGACGAGACCCGCGATCTCGTTCGAAGGATTCGGCTCGCCCGGGCGGGAGCCCGCAAAGCGTGCCCGTAGCGCCGGGATCCTCAGCGCGATGAATCGCGCGGACCGTAGATGCCGCTCCGCACGACGGCATCGTGGATGGCCTCGGGCAGGAGATAGCGCACGGACCGCGCGGCGCGCAGCCGCGAACGAAGATCGGAGGAAGAGATCTCGAGCGCCGTGATCTCGAGCGAGCGAATCCGGCTGCCCGATCGCCGATGGCGGCCGCTGCCACCGTCCGCCGCGAACTCGATCTCCCCGGCAAGAGCCGGCGGAAGCCAGCGCGCGAGCGAGCCGGCAGCCGCCGCAGGTCGCGTGATGACGGCGAGATCGGCCATCTGAAGCACGAGCTCGGGACTGCGCCAGGTCGCGATCTCGGCGAACGCATCCTGGCCGATCACGAAGGTCGGCCGTGCCGGTGAGAGTCGTTCGCACCAGACGCGAAGCGTGTCGACGGTGAACGACGGCCCGTCGCGTTCCAGCTCCTGTGCATCGAGCGCGAATCGAGGATTTTCCGCGATCGCCGCGCGAACCCAGTCGAGACGCTGCTGCGCCGGCGCGACCGGCCCGCGATCGCTCGACTGCTTGTGGGGCGGTTGTGCGCTCGGCACGAAGTAGACGCGTTCGAGTCCGAGCGCTTCGGCGACTTCCTCGGCGGCGCGCAGATGACCGATGTGGATGGGGTCGAACGTGCCACCGAAGAGACCGATCGCAGCGCCCTGCGGCGCAGTGCTCATTCGCGCAGCTGCCCGTCGCCGAAGAGCACGAACTTGCGCGTGGTCAGCTCTTCGAGGCCCATCGGTCCATAGGCGTGGAGCTTCGAGGTGGAGATTCCGATCTCCGCACCGAGCCCGAGCCGCTGACCGTCCGCGAACGCGGTCGAGCAGTTGACGCCGACGGTCGAAGAATCGACGCGGCGCACGAACTCCTGCGCCGCGCGATGGTCTCGCGTCACGATCACCTCGGTGTGATTCGAACCGTGGCTTCGGATGTGTGCGATCGCGGCCTCGAGATCGTCGACGACGCACACCGCCAGCACGGGGCCCAAAAATTCTTCGGCCCAATCGGCCTCGCGTGCCGGCACGGCATCGGGCAGCAGCCTGCGCGTGCGCTCGCAGCCGCGGATCTCGATGCTCTGTTCGCGAAGTGCCTTTCCCACCGGCGGCAGCAGCCGGGCCGCACTGCCCGCGTGCACCAGCAGCGTTTCGAGTCCGTTGCACACCGCCATCTGCCGCACCTTCGAATCGATCACGATCGAAACCGACATCGCTTCCTCGGCGGATTCGTCGAGAAAGACGTGGCAGACCCCTGCGTCGTGCTTGATCACCGGAATTCGGGACGACTCGGTGACCCGGCGGATCAGGCCGGGACCGCCGCGCGGTATCACGAGATCGATCTCTCGTTCGCAGCGCAGCAAGCAGTCGATCGCCGCGCGGTCGGTGACGGGAACGATCGACACCGCGTCTTCGGGAATGCCGACGTCGCGCGCCGCCGCCCGAAGCTGCTCGCCGAGCGCGAGGTTGGCGCGAATCGCTTCGGAGCCGCCGCGCAGAATGACGGCGTTACCCGATTTCACGCAGAGCGCCGCGGCATCGACGGTGACGTTCGGTCGCGACTCGTAGACGATCGCGATCACTCCGAGCGGAATCCGCATCCGACCGACGCGAAGCCCGTTGGGACGCAGCCGCGACTGCGTGATCTCGCCCACCGGATCGGGCAGCGTCGCGACGTCGTGCAGGCCGGAGATCATGTCTCGCCATTTCCCGCCGGCCAGCGCCAGTCGCTTCAGCATGGGTTCTTCGAGACCGCCCGCGCGCGCCGCTTCGATGTCCGCCTCGTTGGCGCGCAGGATCTCTTCGCGCGCTGCCTCGAGTCGCTCGGCGACGCGGAGCAGCCAGGCGTTCTTCACTCGCGTGTCGAGTTCTGCCGTTCGACGGGATGCTTCGCGCGCGGCCGTGGCGATGCGGTGGATCTCCGTCTCGAGGGCCGTCGGGGAGCTGGACTGTGTCATGCACTCTCTCTCGCGCACGGCGTTGCCGCCGGCCGCCTCACGAGACCACGACGAGATCGTCGCGGTGCACCACGGCGTCGCCGTGCGAATACCCTAGCACCGCACGAATCTCCTTCGCCGAACGGCCGCGCAGTCGAGCGATGTCGTCCGAGGCATAGGAAGTGAGTCCGCGCGCGATTTCGTTTCCCGACGGATCGACGCACGAAACGGTGTCGCCGATGCCGAAGCTGCCGCGTACTTCGACGATCCCCGCCGCCAGCAGACTTCGCCCGCCGTCTCGCACGGCGCGGACGGCTCCTTCGTCGAGCGTCAGCGTGCCGCGCGGGCGAGTCGTGAACGCGAGCCAGTGCTTGCGACTGGCGAGCCGGTCGCCGGGCAAGAAGATCGTTCCGACCCGTTCCCCCGCGGCGACGCGCAGCAGTCCATCCCGAAGTCCGCTGTGGCAGATGATCGTCGTCGCACCGGAACGCGCGGCGCTTCGAGCCGCTTCGAGCTTGGTCGTCATTCCGCCGCGACCGAACGCGCTCGCGGACCCGGATGCGGCGCGCGTGATCTCGGGCGTGACCCGCTCGACGACGTCGATCAGCTCCGGCAACGGTTCGCCGGGAACGGGTGCGCGACGAAACAGGCCATCGACGTCGGTCAGCAAGACCAGCAGGTCGCCCTCGACGAGGTTCAGGATCGTCGCCGACAGGTTGTCGTTGTCACCGAAACGAATCTCTTCGGTGGCGACGGTGTCGTTCTCGTTGACGATCGGAACCACGCCGAGCGCCAGCAGTTGAAGCAGCGTGCGTCGCGCGTTGAGGAAGCGCTCGCGGTTCTCGAGCTCCGTTCGCGTGACGAGGATCTGGGCGATTTCGCGTCCGTGGCGCCGGAAGCGACGCTGCCAGAGTTCGACGAGTCCGATCTGCCCGACGGCCGCGGCCGCCTGTTTCTCGGGCATCGAGCGACCGGGGTGGGTCCAGCCGAGCACGCGACTTCCGATCGCGATTGCGCCCGACGAAACGACCACGATCTCGCGACCGTCCGCGCACAGTCGCGCGATTTGTCGGGAGAGCTGCGCGAAGACTCGCGGCCGAACCTGTCCGGCGTCGGTCAGCGTGCTGCTACCGACCTTGACGACGATGCGCTTCGCGCGCCGCGCGAGGATTCGGTTCGGATCGCGGGGGCTCATGACGCATTCCCTGCGGCGGCCTGCGCATGGGAGGCGGCTCGATCCGAGGCGTCGAGCAAAGCGGCGGCCGCCTGCATCAATGCAGCGACCCCTTCACCGGTCGCCGCCGAAAATCGAACGACGGACAGGCCTCGTGCGCGCAGCACGTCTTCGACGTCGTCGAGCGACGCGCGATCCGCCACCAGATCGATCTTCGAGAGCGCGACGATCTCGGCACGATCGAGCAGCTCCGGGTCGTAGGCCGATAGCTCGTGCCGGATCGCGTCGTAGTCGGCGATCGGATCGCGTCCTTCCAGCACGACGGCTCCCACGTCGACCAGATGAATCAGGACGCGTGTGCGCTCGACGTGACGCAGAAAACGATCGCCGAGACCGGCCCCTTCGCTGGCGCCTTCGATCAATCCCGGAATGTCGGCGACCACGAAGCGTCGCTCGCCGACCTCGGCGACCCCGAGGTGCGGCACGAGCGTGGTGAACGGGTAAGCGGCGACGCGAGGTCGCGCGGCGCTGATCCGGCGCAGCAGTGTCGACTTGCCCGCGTTCGGAAAACCGATCAGGCCGACGTCTGCAATCAGCTTGAGCGACAGACGCAGCTGGCGTTCTTCCCCTGGCCGTCCGGGGGTCGCGAACTCGGGAGTCTGGCGGGTGGGGGTGGCGAAGTTGGAGTTGCCGAGACCTCCGCGTCCTCCGCGCGCCACCACGATCCGCTGTCCGGGCTCGGTCAGGTCCGCGATCGGCGCTGCCTGCGGCCCTGCTTCGAAGTCGTACACCAGGGTTCCGACCGGGACGCGGACGTCGATCGATTCGCCGTCCTTTCCGTCGCGCCGTCCGCCTTCCCCGTTGGCGCCCCGGCCAGCGCGCAGTTCCGGGCGCAGCCGAAGGTCGAGCAGGGTTGCGAGGTTCCGGTCTGCGACGAACGCAACGCTGCCGCCGCGGCCACCGTTGCCACCGTCCGGGCCGCCGCGCGGCGTGAACTTCTCGCGCCGAAACCCGACGCAGCCGTCCCCTCCGGCCCCGCCGGTCACATGCACACGCGCTTCATCGATGAACGAGTCGCTCGATTTCAAGACGGCCCCCGGCGGATCGCCGGGTCTGAGCTGCAGCCCGGGGTCCGGCCTCTGCGGCCGGACCGACGTGGACTCTCCGCGGGCACGCCGCCGGAACCGGAAGCCGCGGTCCCGGGGTTCAGCTCGCTCGCGGTTCGACCAGCGCCATCTTGCGGCCGCGAGATTCGCGGTACTGAACGACTCCGTCGCAGAGCGCGAACAGCGTGAAGTCGCGCCCGAGGCCGACGTTGCGCCCGGGGACGATCTTGCTTCCGACCTGGCGGACGAGAATGCTGCCGGCGGTCACTTCCTGACCACCGAACACCTTGGTTCCGCGGCGTTGACCGTTGCTGTCGCGCCCGTTGCGCGAACTGCCCTGTCCCTTCTTATGCGCCATGGCCGGTTACCCTTCGATCCGATCGATGCGGAGTTCGGTGTAGGACTGCCGATGACCCTGCCGCCGGCGATATCCCTTGCGGCGCTTCATCTTGAAGAGCATGACCTTGGGGCCTCTGTCCTGGGCGACGATGGTCCCGACGACGGAGACGCCGGAGACGACCGGAGCGCCGATTCGCGGAGCGAGATCGCCGCCGCCGACCATCAGCACATCGCCGAGGTTCACCGTCTCACCGACACCGCCCGCGAGTTTCTCCACGCGAACGGACTGGCCGGGGGACACGCGAACCTGCTTGCCTCCGGTGCGAATCACCGCGTACATGCCGCCTCCTGTCGCTGCGAGCCGCCGAGTATCCGGGAAATCGTTCGTCCGTCAACCGCGCGGAGCTGCAGGATCCGCATCGGTCACCGTCGTCTGCCCCGCGTGCGCCGCTACCGGTTCGGACGGCTCCGGTGCCTCGGGCCGGGAGGCGAGCGGCAGATCGGCCGCAGCTCCGCCTCGAGTCTCGCCGTCGGAATCGGGACTCGCCGTCGCAACCTGCTCCGGTTCCGAGCGCAGGAACGAGAACCCTTCCATCTCGTCTTCGTCCGATACGTGCTGGCGGCCCGCGAGCGCCGGCTCGTCGTCGGTCGCGCCCGACGGCGAGGTTGCTTCCGCCTCTTCCGTTGCCGCAACCGAACCCGTCAGCCACGGGATGGCGAACGCCACCGGCGGGCCTTCGTCGAGGGCCAGCACCTCGAACTGCTCCTGATGCAGATCCGGTCGCGCTCGGATCTCGAGTTCGCGGGCCAGCTCCTGTTCGAGGTCGGCCAGCGAACCGCGCTCCGCGCCCAGCAGTTGCTCGGCGACGCGGGGGTGAACGGCAAGGGCGATCCGCCGCCCCCGGAATCGAGGCAAATCCTTCCGAATCTCTCGCAGCACCTTGTAGGCGACGCTCTGGCGCGAGAGCACGTAGCCGCGTCCCTCGCAGTACGAGCACGGCTCACAGAGTTGCTGCACCAGGTTCTCGCGCGTTCGTTTGCGCGTCATCTCGACCAGGCCGAGCTCGGAAATCTTCAGAATGTTGGTCTTGGCCTTGTCCTGCCGCAGCGCTTCCTGCAGGGCTCGATAGACCTTCTCGCGATTCTCGGAACTCTCCATGTCGATCAGATCGAGGATGATCAGGCCGCCGATGTTGCGGAACCGCAACTGGTGGACGATTTCGCGAACCGCCTCGAGGTTGGTGCGCAGCACCGTGTCCTCGAGTTCGCGCTTGCCCACGTAACGTCCGGTGTTGACGTCGATCGCGGTCAGCGCCTCGCTCTGGTCGACGATCAGGTAGCCGCCGGACTTCAGCCAGACCTTGCGCCCGAGGTTCGCATCGATCTGCGCTTCGATCCCGAAGTCGTCGAAGATCGGAAGCTGGCCCCGGTAGTGCTCGATCCGCGGCTTCGGATCCGCCACGAAGCGTTCGACGAACTGCTGCATCTGCTCGTAGACCGCCGCGGAGTCGACGACGATGCGCCGGGTTTCCTGCGTGGCGAAGTCGCGGATGACGCGGATCGGCAGCGAGAGCTCGGAATGGAGAACGGCCGGCGCGCGCACCTCGTCCTGTTTCTGCTGGATCTCGTCCCAGACGGCCGTCAGGTACTTCACGTCGGCTTCGAGATCCGCTTCGCGAGCGCCTTCTCCGGCGGTCCGGATGATGAACCCGAGATCTCGGGGGCGAGTTCGCTCGACGATCTCGCGCAGGCGCCGGCGTTCACGGTCGGAATCGATCCGTCGCGAGACGCCGACCCGCCGGGACCACGGCGTGAGTACGACGTGGCGGCCTGCCACCGAGACGTGCGACGTGATCCGTGCTCCCTTGGTCCCGATCGGCTCCTTCGCCACCTGCACCACGATCTCCTGGCCTTCGCGCAGCAGGCTTTCGATCTTGGGCGGCTGGCGGCTGGCGCCGTTGCGGCGGCCATGTCGCTGACGGGGCGCCTCATCGAGGTCGTCGTCGTCGAGCAGCGACTCTTCGCGGTAGTCCCCGACGTAGAGGAACGCGGCCTTTTCGAGTCCGATGTCCACGAAGGCGGCCTGCATTCCCGGCAGCACTCGGGTCACGCGTCCCTTGATCACGCTGCCGACCACGCTGCGCTCGTCGCGGCGTTCGAGGTGCATCTCGACGAACTGGTCGCGTTCGACGATCGCCACGCGGGTCTCGCCTGCGGTGGCATTGATCAAAATCTCGTTTTGCATGTCCCTGCCCCTGCCACGCTCGCGTTGCCCGGGCGGTGGGCCACGGCGGCGCGGCTCGCGAGACAGCGATCCGGACGGGGCGACGCGGCCGGAAAAGGTCGCGCGCACGGCTGCAACCGCTCCTCGGAGCGGCTGGCGGCGGGGCGTTGAAAGGAGACGGCCGAGTCGCGCCCTCGGGCGCGCGTCAGCAGGGTCGCAGAGTCGTTTTCCCGATTCGAAGATCCAACAGAGGATCCTGCCCCCGGTTCGCTGAGTTCGACTACCAAATCCGCTTTGGCTCGAGGCGCGGTCTCCGGTCGAGGTGCCGCACCCGAACCCTGCAGCGATCGTCAGGCCCGGGAGCAACCCACTCCCGGCGGACCACCGGCGAGCCCTCGAGGGGCTTCGTTCGCCGACCACGACCTCGACGCTGAATCCGGGCTCCTGCAGCACCCCGCCGCCGACCCGCCTGATCCTTCGTCGCTCTTTGCGTCCGTGCTTCCATTCAGCGAACCCTGGCGTCGATCCGCCGTCCGGTCGCTCCCGGAAGCCCTGCCAAATCGCTCGAAACTGCCCGCACCATCGTCCATGCGGCTGCCGCGGTCAAGCGCGCCCCGCACCGATCGTTGTGCCGGTTTGACGCGTTGATGGACTGCGGCGGTTCCGATACGTTGGGCGCACGACGATGCTCAACACCAGCGTGCTCGTCCTGAATCGGTCCTATCTGCCGATCCATGTGACGTCGGCGCGGCGGGCGTTCACCCTGCTCTATCAGGGCGTGGCTCGCGCGGTGAGCGAGAACTACCAGACCTTCGACTTCGATAGCTGGTGCCAGCTCGCGATGGCCCGTGACGCGGACGTGGTGGGGACCGCCAGCGGCCCGGTCCAGGTTCCGCGCGTGATCTTGCTCGTTGCGTTCGACCGGGTCCCGAAGCGCCACGTGCGGTTCAGCCGAATCAACATTTACGCCCGCGATGGCTTCACCTGCCAGTACTGCGGGATCCGGCATCCGAAAAGCGATCTGAACCTCGATCACGTGGTTCCGCGATCGCTCGGCGGGCGCAGCACGTGGGAAAACGTGGTCTGCAGCTGCGTCGAGTGCAATCGGCGCAAAGGGGGACGGACGCCGGCACAGGCCGGCCTGCTGCTTCGCCGGCCACCCGTGCGCCCGCGCTGGACCCCGCTCGTCAACCTGATGTTCTCCAGCGTGCGCTACAACGAGTGGCGTCCGTTCTTGAACGTCGTCGATGCGTCCTACTGGAACACCGAGCTCGCGGAATGACGCGCCTCGGTGAGGGGGAGCGAAGGTGAGCGAACCGCGCGGGTTTTTTCCGCCGTCGGGCGGCTCCGCGCAACCTCCTCGCCCCGGGCGGTCGGCGCGGCCTCGCATCCTCGCCGTTGGCGGCGGCAAGGGCGGCGTGGGCAAGACGTTTCTCACGGCGAATCTCGCTGCGTCGCTGGCGAGGGCTGGCTTTGTCACGATCGTCGTCGACGCGGATCTCGAAGGCGCGAATCTGCACACGTGTCTTGGCGTCGCGCCGCCGCGTGCGAGCCTCGCCGACTACGTCTCGGGCCGGGAAGACGATCTCGCCAAGTTGCTGTGCGACACCCCGATTCCGGGTCTGCGGCTGATCGCCGCCACCGAGCCCCACCTCGCCTCCGCGCAGCCCTCGCACCGAAGACGCGAACGATTGATCGACGAGCTGTCGCGCCTGCCCGCGCAGTGGGTCGTCGTCGATCTCGGCGCCGGCATCGCGCCTGCGCTGATCGATTACTTCCTCGGTGCGGACGACGGTCTCGTGGTGATGACTGCCGAGCCCACCGCGGTGGAAAACGCGTACGGGTTCTTGCGTGCGGCCTTCTATCACCGCATGGGTGCCGCGCTCGAAGGACCGCTCGCGCGGCGCGTGATCGCCGAGGCGATGGATCAGCACAACGAGCGCGGAATCCGCACGCCGCTCGATCTGCTTCGCGAAGTGCAGGCGGTGGATCCGGTGGAAGGACGTCGCTTCGTGACTGCGATGCACGCCTTCCGACCGAAACTGGTGGTCAATGGCGTACGAAGCGTCGACGAAATCAAGCTCGGATTTTCGGTCAAGAGCGTCTGTCACAAATATTTCGGCATCGACGTCGACTATCTCGGCTACGTCAATCACGACGACGCGGTTCGGAAGTCCGTGATGGCGCGACGCCCGCTGGTCTCGCTCGCACCGGCCAACGACGCCGCGGTGTACGTCGATCGAATCGCGCGCAAGCTCGTCGGTTCGGGCGTCGCGTCGTCCGGGGGGCCATCCGCGTGAAGCCGCTGTCCGATCAGGACCACTACGAAATCCTCGAGATCGAGTACGGAGCGTCGCCGGAAGAGGTCGAGCGCGCGTATCGAGTGGCACAGGCCACCTATGCCGACGACTCCGTCGCCCTCTATTCGGTCTTCGGCGGCGAGGACGCCTCGGCGCTGCGCGATCGAATCGAACTCGCGTGGTCGGTGTTGTCGGACGTCGAAGCGAGGCGCAACTACGATCGCGAGCTGTCGGCGGGAGGCGGTCAGCCGAATGCCGGCGCCGCGTTTGCGCCCTTCGACGAATACCGCGAACAGGACGCCGGAATTTCACCGTACGCGATTTCGCCGCGGCCCGCGCCGGCGCTCGCCGTCGCGCCGAGACCGTTGCCGGTGACCGTGCTCGAACCGTTCGAGTGCGATCCGGAAGACGGCGACTCGCTCGGTGGCGCTTCATTGCGACGCGCCCGAATTCGGCGCGGGCTCGATCTCTCGGAGATCGCGAACGTGACCAAGATCAACCCCACCTATCTGCAGTTCCTCGAAGAAGAGAGGTTCGAAGACCTGCCGGCGCCGGTCTACGTGCGCGGTTTTCTGAACGCGTATCTGCGCTGCTGCGGAGTCGACCCCGCGATTCCGGTTCCCGCTTACATGGCTCGTTACGAAGCCGGTCGCTCGTCACAACCGAAGGGACGCGTCGCCGGACGCGTCTGAACCATGGCGAGCTTCGCCGTGCCGGAATCGGTCGCGGGAGCGCGTGCGGATGTCGCGCTCGCGGTGGCGGCCGGGATTCCGCGCGCGCGCGCACGGCGCTGGATCGACGACGGACGGGTTCGACTCGCCGGTCGTCCCTGTCGCGCATCGCAGCGTGTTCGAGCCGGCGATCTGTTCGACGCGACTCCGCCCGAGGCGCCCGATCCCACCGTCGCGCAGCCGGAACCGATCCCGCTCTCCATTCTGTTCGAGGACGCTGAACTGATCGTGATCGACAAGCCAGCCGGGCTCGTCGTGCATCCCGCGCCCGGGCACGCGACGGGAACGCTGGTGCACGCGCTGCTCCATCACTGCACGGATCTCGCGGGCATTGGCGGCGTCCTTCGCCCGGGAATCGTGCACCGACTCGACCGCGGGACGTCGGGCGCGCTGGTGGTGGCAAAGAACGATCTCGCCCATGCGCGGCTCTCCGCGCAGTTTCGAGATCACTCGATCGAACGCGTGTATCGAGCGTTCGTGCGCGCGCTGCCCGGCGCGGCGAGTGGACGCATGGATCGAGCGATCGGTCGACATCCGACCGACCGCAAGCGGATGAGCGTGCGAACCGCGCGAGGTCGCGAGGCACACACCGCCTGGCGCGTGCTCCGGCGGTTTGCGCGAAGTGGCGTCAGCGAGCTCGAGATCCGACCGGAGACCGGCCGAACGCATCAAATCCGGGTTCATCTCGCCGCGGCGGGCATGCCCATTCTCGGCGACCCGGTGTACGGAGGGCAGGCCGAGAGAGAAGGTCTCGATCGTCCGGCACTGCACGCGGCGGTGCTGGGCTTCGATCATCCGATCCGCCACGAGCGGATGTGCTTCGAGAGTCCGCTGCCCGCAGATCTTCGTGCGCTCGTCGAACGCCTCGAGACACGCGAGCTCTCCGCGTGACGGCCGATGCCTTTTCGCTGCGTCATCCGCTGCTCTCCGCATGCTCCGCCGCGCATGGCTTCGGACTGCGAAGCTCGCCGGAACCGCCGCGGCTCGTTCGCGCGCGGCAGGTTCATGGTTCCGCGGTGGCCCTGCTCACCGATGCGCTCACACCGTCGGTCGCCGAGGCGGACGCGATCGTTTCGACACGCCCCGGTGTCGCGGTCGGCGTGGTCACCGCCGATTGTGTGCCGATCCTCGGGGCGAGCCGATCGGGAACCGTGGTGGCGGCGATTCATGCGGGGTGGCGTGGTCTCGCACAGGGCGTGATCGAAGCAGGAATGACTGCGCTGCGAGAGAAGGCGGGGGCCGAGCCGCTGGTCGCGGTGATCGGTCCCTGCATCGGAGTCTGTTGTTACGAGGTCGATGAGCCGGTGCTGGCGGCGCTCGCCGTACGCTTTCGATCCGTGCTCGATCGCGCGCTGATTCCGACGCGCCTCGGACGTCACCGACTCGACTTGCTCGCGCTCGCGCGTCACGCGTTGCACGAGGCCGGCGTCGCCGATGACGCGCTGGGTACGATTCCGGAGGCGTGCACCCGTTGCGACGCGGTGCGCTTTCACTCGTGGCGACGCGACGGCCCCGCTGCGGGCCGGTTGCTGCACCACATCGCGGCGCGTCGGGTTGACACCCCCCATCCATCGCCCTAGCTTGCCTGCGGCTTCGGCCTCCGGGTCCTTCCCGGTTGTTGTTGCAACGCTTCTCGTGCCCGGCGCGCCGCCTGACAGCGCGGGCACCCGAAGCGGGGATCGCCGGTCCGCTGCGTATCACGGTGTCGTTTCCGTCCCTTCGTCCCGCCGATCGAGATCGATGGATCGTCGAACGGGGGCCTCGCGATGGATCCGGTGTTCGCGGGCGGTTCGGGTCGAGCCCGGCCACACGCTGACGGTTTCGAGTCACACGACCGGGTTTCGTGAGACTGGTTCGAAACAACGGGCACAGCTCAACTTCTAGAGCTGGCGTTCCGATCGAAAGGTTGAAGCGGTAACGCGCCTTCCCCCTCGCTCCTGCCCGTCCATGAGGCACCGCTTCGCGGCGGATGGCGAGCCGATGTTTCAGGTCCCTGGCACCGATGGTGTGCCGATCGGGCCGAGCCGTCCTGCGAAGTCGTCCTGAGGACGGTGCCCAACACCCTGGCGAGAGTTCATTCTGCAACCCATCGAGCACGAGAGAAGAACCAGTGAATCAACGCGGTAACGACGGAAATCAGTCGGGCGGAGGGCGTTCGCGCCGGGGCAAGGGGCGCCGGCCTCGATCCGGCGGCGATCGCAATGGAAATCTGATGCGCCCGGGTGGCCTGCCCGGCATGCGCGACTTCACCGGCTTCGACGATGCGCCGTCGGACGACGAGCTGCTCGAAGAGTCGGCCGACGAGACGCCGGCGGGCGAGCGGGTCTACGTCAAGCAACTGAAGCAGAAGACGATGCAGGAGCTGACGGCGACCGCCGAAGACCTGCAGATCGAGAATGCCGCGGGCATGCGGAAGCAGGATCTGATTTTCGCGATCCTGAACGCGATCACCGCCAACGAAGGAAAAATCTACGCGGAAGGCGTGCTGGAGATTCTGCCCGACAGCTTCGGCTTCCTGCGTGCGCCGGATCAGAACTACCTCGCCGGGCCGGACGACGTCTACGTGTCTCCTTCCCAGGTGCGTCGTTTCAATCTGCGGACAGGCGACACGGTGTCCGGTCAGATCCGCCCGCCGAAAGATGGCGAGCGCTATTTCGCCCTGCTCAAGGTC
>CAZDHU010000287.1:0-14315 GCA_964505355.1 uncultured Myxococcaceae bacterium
ACGGTCGTGCTCTCGCTCGAAGTCGCACGGGCCTATCAGGCAGCGCAGAGTGGGATCGAATGGGCGGGTTCGCATGCGCTGATCGATGGCGCCTGCCCGCCGGCGACGACGCTGACGCTCGCCGAAGGCGGACTGGCCGGATTTCGCGTCGCCGTCTCGTGCACGAGTTCGCAGCACACGGATGGAGCCACACCCGAAACGGTCTACCAGATCGCGAGCACGGCGGAGCGCGGCAGTTTCGGTTCGCCCGGCTACGTGCGTCGCCGGGTCGCGGGAACGGTGACCGATGCGCCGTGAAACGTTCGTCCGCCTCCGAATGCTTCTCGTGCTCGTGCTGTCGCTCGGCGCGGCGAACACGGCGTCGGCCGTCACCTATTCGTCGGCCGCCGACACGTGGGCCTGGACCGATTCGTCGACGCACACCGACGTGGTTTGGACCGGGGCGCCCGGCGGGCCGGCGGCCGCGTGTTCGGGTTCGTCGGCGGCGATCGACGACGACATCTCGGAGCTGCTCTCGATCGGGTTCTCGTTCCCCTACGCGGGCACGGCCTACACGCAGGTGCGAATCATGTCGAACGGACGCCTCCAGTTCGGCAACACGTATTGCGGACACGGCACGCAGACGACCGGCACACCGCCGACCTATCCCTTTCCGTATCCCGACGCGTCGATCGTGCGAACGGTTCGCATCTACGGCGCCGACCTCGATCCCTCGGCCGGCGGAACGGTGCGCTATGCCGCGATCGGCACCACACCGAACCGCGAGTTCGTCGTCACCTGGTACGACGTGCCGGAGTGGAGCCGCGCCGGCAGTTCGTTCCGGCTGCAGGCGGTGTTGCGGGAAGACGGATCCTTCGTCTTTCGATACGGAACCAGCGTGAACCCGTCGGGAGGAAAAGCGCAGATCGGCTGGGAGATCGACACCACCGACTACGCAACGCTCACGTTCACCAGCATCACCGCGCTGGCCGGCCAGGCGTACCGCTTCTCGCCGCCGGCGCCGGTCGCCGACTATCGGATGGACGAACGGACGTGGACCGGCGCGGCTTCGGAAGTGCTCGACAGCAGCGGCAACGCGCGGCACGGAACGAATCTCGGCAGCTCCGCGTCGACGGCGTCGGGCAAGCTCTGCCGCGGCGGGCTCTTTCCGTACAACTCCTCGGGCAACACGATCGCAGCGGTGGAAACGGGTGTTCCCGTCGCGAGCGCAGGAACGATCACGTTCTGGGCGCGGATCGACGCGACGTGGAACGACGGAACGGCGCGCGCATTGATCGACGCCGGCAAGGACAATGGCGCCGTGCCGGGTGATCGCGCGTTTCGCGTGGTCAAAGACGGCAGCGGTCGGATCGACTTCACCGAAAACGACAGTGCCGGCGCGACGCTCACCGCGCGCTCGGCTGCGTACACCTACGCCTCCGGATCGTGGCATCACATCGCGATCACGTGGAATCACCCGGCTGGACGAATGACGGTCTATCGCGATGGAGTGTCGGTGGCCACGCGCACGGGTGCGGCGATCTCGACCGCCACGCTCGCGACGATCTGGATCGGTGATTCTCATCCTGACGTCGGTCCCCCCGGACAGATCGCGCCCTCGGCCAGCGGCGGGATCGACGAAGTTCGCATCTATTCGTACGAGGGATCGGCGACGGTGATTCAGCGCGACTACTTGCAAACGCGCGCCTGCGTCGCGATCGACTCGTTCTTGATTCAGCACGACGGGACGGGCATCCATTGCGTGGCCGAATCCGTCGATCTCGAAGCGCGCGACGCGGCGCTCGCCACGGTGACGGACTACACCGGCAGTGTCACGCTCGACACCGGCAGCGGACGCGGTACCTGGCAAAGCGACGCATCGAACGCGGGCACGTTTTCGGACGGTACGGCGGACGACGGCGTCGCCACCTACACCTTCGCCGCCGGCGATCTCGGCACCGTGCGCTTCTGGCTGAATTATCTCGCCGGTGCCACGCCGATCGACATCGAGGCCTACGAGACCGCATCGCCCACCGTGCGCGACGACGACAGCGAAGGAACGCTCGCGTTCGGTCCGAGCGGCTTCGTCGTCACCGCCAGCGCACTGTCCAATCCACCACCGCTTTCGATCGACACGACGGTCCCCGCACAAACGGCCGCGGTGTCGTTTCCGCTCCACCTCGCGGCCTACGGGCAAACGGCGACCGATCCGGAATGCGGCGTGATCGAGACCTACACGGGATCGAAGACGATCCGCACCTGGTCGTCGCACCTCGATCCCACGACGCCGCTGCAGGCGGTCGCAGTGAACGGAACGAGCGTCGGCACCTCGTCCGGCACGGCGACGTCGCTGCCCGTCACGTTCACGCTCGGTCAGGCTTCCGTCAGCGTGCGCTACGACGACGTCGGACGAATCGGCCTGTCCTTCCGCGATGCCACGGTGAGCGATCCGCCGGGGGGAGTTCTCGGCGCCAGTGATTCCTTCGTCGTGCGGCCGGCCACGTTCGTGGTCACCGGCGTCGAACGACTCGACGGGACGCCGAATCCCGGCGCGACGACGCCGGCGGGCACCGTCTTCGTCGCCGCGGGCGATGCGTTTTCGGTCACCGTCGAAGCGCGAGACGCCGACGGCGATCGAACGCCGAGTTACGGAACGGAGTCCTCGCCCGAGGGCATCGAGGTGCGTTCGGCGGCGCTGGTCGCGCCGCCCGCCGGACGAAACGGCAGCGCGAACGACGGAACGCTCGGGGATGCGAGCGCGTTTCTCGCGCAGGCCCCCGCCGGCACGTTCGAGAATCGATCGGTCTACTTCGACGAAGTCGGTGCGATCCAGCTCTACGCACACGTCGCGGACGCGAGCTATCTCGGGGAAGGCGACGTCACGGGCACGACGTCGGCATCGGTCGGCCGATTCACGCCGCACCACTTCGATGCGACGGTCGCACCGGTGGCGTTCGCGACGGGGTGCACCGCGGGTCGCTTCACCTATGCCGGCCAGTCGTTCGACTTCGCGCCCGGGCTCCACCCCGAGATCACACTCGAAGCGAGGAATGCGGCTGGCGGAGCGACCGAGAACTACGCGGGCACGTTCTTCCGGGTGACGGCGGCGACGCTCGCGACGCGCTCGTGGTCGGCGGCGACGGGAACGCTCGATTCCGCAGCTCCGAACGATCCGCGCGTCGAAGATCTCGGCGCGGGTGTCGGGCGCATTTCGTTCGATCAGGGGCCTCGACTCGCGTTCGCCCACGACACGCCGATGGCGCCGTTCGACGCCGAAATCGGCCTTTCCGTCACGCTGCTCGACGAAGACGCCGTTGCGTACACGGGAAATCCGCTCGCGATCGGCCAGCCGCTGGCCGGGCTGGGCATCGCGTTCCAGGACGGTAACGAGATTCGATTCGGCCGACTGGCGTTTCAGAATGCGTACGGTTCCGAACTCCGCGCGCTCTCCGTGCCGCTGCGCGCCGAGGTCTTCGACGGTTCACGCTTTGCCCCCAACGCGGACGACGTCTGTACGTCGTTCACGACGGCGAATCTCGGAATGACGAAGGTGCCAGCGGGTCTGCCGACGACGCCGTCGATCGCGAACAGTCCGCTGCTCGCCGGCGAAGCCGGGCTCGTGCTGAGCGCACCCGGGGCGGGACAAACCGGCAGCGTGGGCCTTCAGCTCGATCTCTCGGCGACCGGCGCCGACCTCGAGTTCCTGCGCTTCGACTGGGACGGAGATGGCGGCTTCGACGACGATCCGACGGCGACCGCCACCTTCGGTGTCTACCGCGGAAACGATTCGCGCATCCACGTGCGCGAGCGGTACTGAAGGCCTGCGCGCTATCGCAGTTCGCGCCGCGCGAGCAGTCCGAGGATCACCGGCCAGCCGAAGATCAGCGGATGTTTTCGCTGGCGCGGCGTCGGCTCGATCTGGATTCCCGTGTGTCGCTGCAGCTTCCAGAGCACGTAGGGAAGCCAGTCGCCGAAGGTGAGCGACGACTTGAGCAGGCCTCCGATCGCCATCGCCTTGCCCACGCGGCGGCGCAGCGACCAGCTCGCCCGTGCCCGCCAGCGACGGCGCCGGCGCATCGAAACGCGCAGCCGATTTCCCTCGAGCGCCACCCGCAACTGCCCGCGCGCGTCGAGCACGCGCAACGCGGCCAGCAGCGCGCGGTCGTAGCGACCGCGCGCACTCTCGTAGAGCGTGATGGCGCGATCGCCCGTTTCGGTGCGGAGTTCGGCGCGATAGGTCTCGCGGTAGGCGCGGCACCAGAACTCACCGGGCATGAACGATCGACCGCGGGCGACCGCCGGCAGGAGCGGAACGATGCGCTTCACCAGCGCGAGGATCGAACGCGTCGCGCCCTCGTTCACCGCGCGCTGCACCGATTCGTCGCGGGCACCGATCAGCACGAACGGCTGGCTGAAGCGCGCCCAGATCATCGTGTGTCGATACTGCGGCGACGTGGCGCGCCGGAAATCCGCGAGCGAGATCACCGCGTACTTCGTGCGCAGCGTGCGCGCGCCATGCTTCAGCTCGAGATAGAAGACGTTCGGCGGAAGGGCGTGGTTGGCCGCGGCGAGCAGCGTGCTGCGCAGCGCGCCGCGCGGCCGCCCGCGGCGATCGGGACGCCGCCGGTATCCGTGTCGATAGCCATCGACCAGCAGATAAAAATCGTGCACGCCGTCGTGATCTCGCGCGCGCAGCAGCGATCCGTAGTAGAGCACGCCGGCGGACGCGTCTCCGTGGCGCTCGCGAATCGCCGCGGCGAGCGCCGCCACGTCGTCGGGCACCGGTCGTCGCAGTTCGGCGGCCACCAGGCGTTCGAGCACGGCAACGCCCGAGCCTTCGCCCGGGCGCTCCGAGACCGCGTCCGCTTCGAGCAGCGTGGCGGAAGGCGCGCTCACAATCGGACGAATCCCACCGTTCGGTCGGCGCTCAGCTTCGCGTGTCGCCCGGGTTCGGGCGCCCAGAGTTCACCGTCGATGGTCATCCCGCAGTCGAGCAATAGATCGGCACTGTGGACGTTCCGGCTTTCGTAGCCCGCGGCGGGGCCGACGAAGGCCGGCGGTCGCCCGCGCAAGATGCCCGGCGCGGCGCGGCGCAGGTCTCGCGCTTCGGCATCGACGGTGGTCAGCCGCAGCGGTGCTTCTTCGGTTCCCCAGAAGGGGCGCATTCCGAGGAACAATCGCGTCAGCGTGCTCGCGATCAACATGCGGTGGTTCCCGGTGCGGTACTCCGCCTGATCGAGACGAAGCTGCATCTTGTCGGGGTCGAGAATGCCTTCGCCTGCGCCCAGAGCGGCGCGCGCCACGAGCATGCTGGTCACGATGCCCGCACCGAAGACGCCCTGGCTGCCGTCCGGGAAAATGCGATGCACGAGCTGGATCGCGCGATGGATCACGCCGACGCCGAAAAACATTCCGCAGTGCACCGCGTTTTCGCGCGGCAGCTCGAGTCGCACGATCGCGCGCTTCTCGATTCGCCGTTCCAGTGTGCCGTGACGGACGGCATCGACCAGCGTCGCCAGCGCCTTCACCGGGTCGCTTTGTGTGCCGATGTCGAGCGCGGTCATGTTGGTCCGGCCGCCGCGAAGCGGCGCGATCAACGGCTGTTTCCGAAACGCACCGTACTCGAGCACTTCGGTCAGGACGCGCGCGAGCGTGCCGTCTCCGCCCTGCACCACGAGCACGTCGACCCCTTCGTCCGAAAAGCGCGAGAGCGCATCCGGCACGACGTCGCCGCGCGGCGTTTCGATGTGTGCGATGCCGCGATGCGCGTCCAGGAAGGACAGAATTCGCGACACCTGTTTTCGACTGCGGCCCGCCCGCAGATTGCTCAGAACGCCGATGCGCATCCATCCTCCTTGCAGGCGCTCGCTCGGGGGACGTCCACGTGGACGGAACGCGCAGCCATCGGATTGAGATAGGTGACTTCACCGATGCCGCTGCCGCGAACGTGCTCGGGCTCGCTGCGCGCAGGGTCGGTGAGTTCGAGATCGAAGGTCGACTGGCTCCAAATTCGCTGCGGCCGCGTCGCGACCGAAACCACCGCCCGAATCGGCAGCGGGAGGTCGATCAGCGGGTCGTATCGAACGAGTTCGTGATCGAAGGTGAGAATGCCGCTCACGCCGTCGCCTTCGACGCGAACGCGTGCCGGAACGTCGTAGCCGGGATGCGCCGCCGCACCATCCACGCCGGTCGCGGTTCCGAGAGTGGTCGTGCGCACCTCGACCTCGCGCAGCACGCCGCCGCCACGCGCGATGCGCAGCCAGCCGACGTTCCGCCCGTCCGGTGTGAGGGCGTCGATCAGCCAGACCGAGGTGTCTCCGCTCGCCGACGCGAACTCGATCCGCCGCTGCACGAGTCGCGCTTCGAGGTCGTCGAACCAGCGATGCGTCGACGACGCCCGGCCCGACACGGCGAGCGGCGCCGTCATTCCGTCGACCCGAATCGTGCCGGCGATCGGCGCCGCGCTCTCGAGCAGATCGACGGCGTAGCCGAGACGCGAGAGCGTGGTGGGCCAGCCGGCGGGCCCCGTGTTCGTCAGCCGGAGGTCGATCGCGACGTCCTTCTTCGCGAATCGCAGCACCACGTCGCGGGCGCTGTGATCGAGCAACCCGTGCTTGAGTTCGAGCCGCATGCCATCGGGTGAGAGCTTCCAGTCTCCCGCGCGGTCGCCGGTGTCGAAGGCGACCGTGCGACCTTCCGGCATCACGAGTTGCCCGGTCATCGCCACGTTGCCATCGCCGAGGCCGATGTTGGTGTGCAGGAATTGAAGCACCAGCACGTGTCCCGAATCGAAGCGCGCGGTGAAATCCCAGGTTTCGATCGCGAGCTCGCCGCGCGAAAGGCGCGAGGCCGGGTCGCCTCGCCGAAGCCCGTGCGTCGGCGCCAGAGAAACGTCCGACGGGCCGGGCTTCGAGAGCGTGGTTTCGTCCTGCGCCTGCGCGACGGGGACGGCGGAGATCCATGCGGCCACGATCAACGCGACGACGGTCGCCGACGAGACCGCGTTCCAGGCCGCGATCTCCCGGCCCTGTCGCTGCTCGCCGAAGGCACGAACGAGGCGCGCGACGTGGAAGGCGATCGAGACGAGCGTCCACGCCGCCACCGCGGCCAGCGCGAGATCGGCCCGGCCGGCCAGCAATCCGCCGGTCAGCAGGATCAGGTTCGGGTTGCGTCGCGCCGTGATGGTGCGGAACGCCGAATCGAGCGGTGTCCAGCTGTGGATCTCGATCTTGAAGGCCAGCAGAAAGAGCCCTTCGAGGAGCCGCCCCGCGACGTAGCCCGCGATCACGATCCACATCGAGCCGGTGACGAGCACGCCGGCCGGGTATCCGTTCGCGGTGAGACCGACTGCCCACGCCGCGTACCAGAACGGCGGATGCAAGAGATCGAGCGCGTGATCGAAGATGTGCCCGAAGTTCGACGATTGCAGCGTGACCCGCGCGAGCTTGCCGTCGACGGTGTCGAGAAAGGTCATCAGCCAGGCCAGCAGCAAACCCGACGCGAAGTGGCCCGAGGCGAAGAGCAGCGCGGCGAGTACGGCGAGCACCCAGCTCGCGAGCGTCACCTGGTTGGGGTGAACGCGCGCGTTCGCGAGCCAGCGGACCACGACGCGCGCCGGAAGCGGCCAGACCCACTTCGTCACCAGATCGGTCACGACCTTGTACGACGCGCCGAAGAGATCCCGTTCGATCGAGGCGATGCGCGCGGCATCGGCTCCGGCGAGCGAGTGCAGCCGTGGCGTCGCGCTGCGCCGCAGGTTGGGCAGCCACGTTTCGCCGAAGCGAGACGGTTCGACGGCTCGAAGGCCGGCGAGCTCTGCGCGGGGGAGGGCCGCGGCGGCTCGCAGCCAGCGCGCGGCCTCGCTGGCACGCGCGGCCGGCACGTGCGCGGCCACGGGAACGCCGCGATCGGGGTCCATCAGGATCGTGTCCGGCGAGTGCGCGAGCGCGGCGACCAGGTGTTCGTTCGCGACGATGTCGTCGCGGAAGAGCAACTGGGATCCGTCGATCGCGGTGTCGATCTCGTCACTCACTTCTGTGATCCGCATCACGCCTGCGGCGCGCAGCGCGCGGCCGGTTCGTTCCGCGGACGTGAGACCCCAGACACGCGGGCCCGCGTGGGGCACGCTGCGAAGAATCCATGCGCGGTTGGGAAGATTGTCCTTCGAGCTGCTCACTCGCTCGCTTCCGAGGGGATCGGATGACGCGCGCAACCTAGCATCCCGGCTCGGGTCTGGTACCCATCGCCGGCCGCGAAGACATGAAGCACTCGTGAACGAAAGCCATGAGCGAATCTGCAACGAACACGATCGAGCTCGCCCAGCTGACCGATTTGCACACGACGGTTCCCCGCTTCGGGCCCGGCGAGCTCTCGGCCAAGCGCGCGCTCGCCTGGTTGTCCTGGCGGCAGCGGCGAAGAGACGAACATCGGGCGGAAATCGTCTCTCGCGCGCTCGACGACCTGCGTGCACACCCGCCCGACCACGTCGTGATCACCGGCGACCTCACGAATCTCGGGACTCGCTCCGAGATCGACGCCGCGACGCGCTGGCTGGAAGGCATCGGCGACGCGGCCGATCTGACACTGATCCCCGGCAATCACGACGCTTACGTCTGGCCTCCGGCGGGGGAGCGCGAGGGCTGGGAACGCTGGGCTCCCTGGATGGCCTCCGACGCATCGGCAACTTCCACGGGAAGGCTGAGCGCCGCGCTTCGAGATTCCTTTCCGATCGTCCGCCGGCGCGGGCCGCTCGCAATCGTCGGCCTCTGCTCGGCGCTTCCAACGTCGTTGTTCGAAGCCCACGGCCGGGTCGGCGAGTCGCAACTCGTCACTCTGGCCGAGCGGCTGGAGTCTCTCGCGAGCGAGGGACTTTGCCGCGTGGTGCTCGTTCATCACCCGCCGGTCGCGGCCGGGCAAAGTGTGCGGCGGCGGCTGCGCGACGCGGCCGCGCTGCGCGACGTGCTCGCCCGGGTCGGAGCGGAGCTCGTGCTGCACGGGCACACGCATCGCAGCGGCTTCGCTTCCGTGCCGGGGCCCGCGGGTGCGATTCCGGTGGTCGGTGCGCGCTCGAGTTCGGCCCGGGGCCGAAGTCACGAACATCGACGAGCGATTTATCACCGCTATCGCATCGAGCGCACGGGCGACGGGCTCGCACGCTGGCGAATCACGATGATCGAACGGGCCTACGATGCCGCCGCCGATCGATTCGTCGCGGCGGGCGAGCGCGTGCTCACCGGAGACTGACGCGTTCCGAACGCGCTTCGCCGGCCGTGCGGCCCGGCAGCCGGGACCCAATCCAGGACCGCACCGATCGGCGCTTCACCTCGACTCGATCAGCGCGCGGAACGCTGCGCGAGGATGCGCGTTGCGAGCGCGAGATCCGCGGGCTTGTCGACGTCGATCGCGGCTTCCGCTTCGTCGAGTTCGATCGCCTCGACGCTGGCGCCGAGGATTCTCGACGCGCGCGCCATCGCGGCACGAAGGTCGAGGCGGCGGGTGAGAAAGAGCAGCAGCGTGAAGAGGCCGAAGCGGCGCACGAGTTTCCACGGCTGTTTGCGATGGCGCTCCGCGTGGTGCCAGAACTCGGTCACGCGGCGCGCGCCCGGCGCACGCATCCAGTAGAGATTGGCTCCGCTGAACGACTCGCCGCGAAGGGGAAGAAAAGTGCGCAGCGCATCGGGGTGTGCCGCGCGCACCACGCGCGCCGGCACCATCCCGACCACGACGTCGGCCGCGCGGCGCGCGGACGCGTCGGCGACGAAACGCTCGACGATGGCGGGTGTCAGCAGCGGATGATCACCGGTCGTCACCAGCGTTCCATGCGCCGTGCCGAACCGCGCGAGCAGATCGCCGACGCTCGCACTCGGGGATTCGAGACTCCGATGCGTATGCAGCCAGCCCGCGCGGATCCCCTCGGCGAGCTCGGCCACGGTGTCGAGCCGCGCGGGGTCGTCGATGCTGACGACGATGCGATCGAACTTCGCCGTCGCGCGCAGCGTGCGCACCACACGCAGCAGCATCGGGACACCGTCGATCGGCACCAGCGCGCGATGCGACACGCCCGCCGAAGACGCGACGGCATCGGCCGGCCCGCGACGTCCGGCGAGCACCCAGGCATCGATCGATTCGCGGTTCACGATCACGAAACTTCCTCGCCTGCAACCGGCAGCCGCCGGACGGAAACCCGTTACCATGCCGCCGCCGATCTCGCCTGCCCGGAGCGTTCGCACCTGTCGCGAACCGACCGGGTGCGGGGCCGAGAGAGTGTGAGGATCGGGTGTCGGAAGAACTCTCCGCGCAGGAACGCCTCGGCCGGATTCGCGTCTGGATCGACGCGACGCGCCCGCAAAGCGGGCTCGAGGTGTTCGGTCTGTCGCTGCTCGAGCGACATCTGCGCGGGATGTTGCAGCAGGGGCTCGCGCCGGCCGAGGTGCGCATCGAGGTGGCGGGTGAGCCGATCTCGCTGGCGCCCGATCTGATGTCACGGCTCGCGATTCGGTTTTCCGGCGGAGCGTCGTCGGTGCGCGAGCGGCTCGACACCATGCTTCGCGACGCAGCCGGAGACCCGGTGATTGCCTTCGATGCGGACACGATCATCGATGCCCGGTTGTTCACTCATCTCGCCGGGACCAGCGCGCCGCTCGCCGTTCGCAGCGATTCCCCGGATTGCGGGGGGCCGTCGGCCGTTCTGCTGCTCGACGCGCCACTCGGCACCCGCGCCACGGGCGATCGCGTCGCGACGCTCGCCGCGAGCGCGGTCGCCTGTGGTGACGTGAAGGCGTTCGACGTGACGGACGTCGACGGGTACGTGAAGCGGTTGCGCCGCACGCTCGTTCCCTACGTCTTCGCCGTGCGCGATGCGGCGGAGCGGGAAGCGGCGTCACGCTTTCTCTTCTGGTCCAACTACAAGGGATCGACCGACTTCTTCACGCGCTACGTCTATCCGTTCTTCGTCTGGCGCGCCCTGCCGCCGCTCGCGCGCCACCGCGTTCATCCGAACGTGGTCACGCTCTTCAACGTGGTGATCACGCTGGCCGCGGTGCCGCTCTGGGCGTCGGGCTGGTGGGTCAGCGGATTTCTCTGCGCCTTCGGCATGAGCGTGCTCGATTCGGTCGATGGCAAGCTCGCTCGTTTGACGTTCCGTTCCTCGGAACTCGGGCACCGGCTCGATCACGGGCTCGATTTGATCCATCCACCGTTCTGGTACTTCGCGTGGGCGTGGGCGCTCTCGGGCGGAAATCCGGGTTCCGCGCTCTTTCAGGCCTCGGTCTGGATGGCGGGCGTCTATTTCCTCGATCGAATCCTCGTGCGCATCTTCACGCGCCGCACGCGCCGCTCGATCCACGCCTATGCCCCGATCGACGTTCGCATGCGAACGATCATTTCTCGTCGCAACATCAACCTTCCGCTCTTCACCGTCGGACTCGCCTGTGGCTACGGCGTCGAAGCGCTGGTCGCGGTCGTCGCGTGGCAGGTGATCTCGTTCGCGTTCCACCTCGTGCGTCTCGCGCAATGCTGGAACGTACTCGCCGACGAGAACGCAGCGCCGGCCGCCGGGGCGCCCTTCGTGTGAGTGTCGTGCCGGCGTCTGCGGCCGACGTCTGGCTGCTCTGCGACGATCGGCCCGGCAACGTCACGCAGGCCCTCGGGCTGGCCGAAGCGCTCGGGCTGCCGTTCGTGAACAGGCGCCTCGCGTTTCGTCGCTGCGCCGGCTGGCAGGTGCCGGTCACGAGTGCGCTCTGGTCGGGCGCGTTCGGCTGGCCGACGCGCATCGGTCTCGACAGCGCAAACTCCGACCCGCTGATGCCTCCGTGGCCGCGGCTGATCCTCGCGGCCGGCGGACGCTGCGCGCCGATCGCGCGCTGGATTCGCGCGCGCTCGAACGGCGCGACGACCGTGATCGTGCTCGGCCGCAAGGCGGCGCTCTGCACGACCGGTGTCGATCTCGCGATCGCGCCGCGCACCGCGCGCCTGCCGCTCGATCCTCGCCGCATCGAAACCGATGCGCCGCTGCATCGCCTGCGCCGGTCTGCGCTCGATCGGGCAGCCGCGTCGCATGCGCCGTTTGCGGGCGCGCCGCGTCCACGCATCGCGCTGATCGTGGGCGGCTCCGCCGGTCGTCACCGATTCGGGGCGGCCGACGCGATCGAGCTCGCCGAACACTCGCTCGCTCTCGCGCGGAGAAGCGGTGGATCGCTCTTCGTGACCACGAGCCGGCGGACGGGCGACGAGGCCACCGAAGCGCTGGTTCGCAGGCTCGGACGCGATCCCTGTCTTCGCGAATTGCACCGCTTTCGGGCTGCGGGAGACGACAATCCCTATGCGGCTCTGCTCGGCGGCGCCGACGTGTTGATCGTGACCGAGGAAAGTGAATCGATGCTGGCCGAAGCCGCTTCGACCGGACGCCCCGTCTTGCTGGCGCCGCTGCCGATCCGCGCGCCTGGACGGCGGCGCCGCTTTCGCGACGCGTTTGCGCTCGCCGTCGCCCGCAACGAAGCCGGGCAGGGGCGGCTACGCGATCGGTTCGCGCAGGCGCTGGTGACGAACGGACTCGTGCTGCCTCCGCGCGATCTCTCGCGACTGCACGATGCGCTGATCTCGCGCGGAATCGCGCGACGGTTCTCGACCGCGAGCGAGGCGACGGCTGGCGAACGCGTCTCGCCGCTCGACGAAGCGGCCAGCGTCGCTGCCGAGGTTCGAAAGCGACTGGGAAATCGGATCCCGCCCGCGCGTGACGGACACGAGGCAGCTCGGGGCTGACCTGAACGCGCGAGAGATTCGCGGGGCCGCTCAGCGGCGCGTCGAGCCTGCGGCGACGCGGCGCACCGGCTGCCGGCCTTCGCCGTATGCCGCGCGAGCGGAAGCGAGATCTTCCGGGGAATCGATCTCGGCCCACCAGGCGCCTTCGATCGAGCAGGTTTCCACGCGCGAACGCTGCGCGATCTCGTTCACGACCGAGAGATACCAGGCGCCGTGCGACTTCACGCTGCGCACCGACTGATCGAGTGCGTCGCGAAACTCGCGCGTGCCCGGCCCGAGAAAACGGATCATGCCGATCGCTTCGCCGTCGATGTGGAGCTTCGGATCGAGCTTCTTGCCGATCGCCTGAAGCCGCCGGCCGCGGGAGAGACAGACCTTCATGTCGTCGTCGTCGTAGCGCGCCTTGCGATCGATGGTGACGGTGATCGGCGCTATCGGCGCCGCGATCAGCCGTTGCGGGACGCTGGCGTCGAACAGCGTGTCGCCGTTGATCAGCAAGAAATCGCCGTCCATGTCCGGGCGGGCGAGCCAGCAGGTGACGAGGTTGTCGGAGCTGGCAAAGAACGGGTTGAATCGCGTCTCGACCTCGATGCCGGGAATCCGTGTCTCGGCGAGGTGCTGCTCGACCTGTTCGGCTCCGAAGCCGACCATCACGATCGCGCGCCGAACGCCGGCGGTCGCGAGCGCGCGAAGCTGCAAATCGAGAACCGGCTGGTCGCCGTCGACCGGAAGCAGACACTTCGGAGCCGACTTCGTCAGCGGCATCAGGCGCCGGCCCTGACCGGCGCTGAGAAT
This sequence comes from uncultured Myxococcaceae bacterium, assembly GCA_964505355.1. Lineage (GTDB taxonomy): Bacteria > Myxococcota_A > UBA9160 > UBA9160 > UBA9160 > CAZDHU01. The sequence continues at coordinate 13,534 of CAZDHU010000287.1, forward strand.
GATTGCCTTCATCCACCCCCCTCGAGCACAGCGGTTGCCCGCGCGCCCCGCGCAGCCCTAGCATAACGACCGGTCGTTCGTGACGGCATGGTGCCGTTTTCGTCGAGATTTCGGCTCGCGAGCGAGTCCGTGAGCGGCCCCCGACGCGGAGCGCCCACTCGCCGTCGGACGAACGCGAGGAGCGCAGACTGACCGCCACGCCCCGTCCCGGCCCGGTTCTCTATCGGGCGCTGATCCGGGAACTGCTGTCTCCCACACTGCTCGCGCTCGCCGGCCTCGCGGTCGTCGTCTGGACGAAGAGCCTTCTCGGCTATTCGGATCTGATCGTCAACCGCGGGCTCGGCGCAGGGCGCATCGCGCGACTCGCCCTTCTGCAGCTCGTGCCGGTGCTCGTTCAACTGCTTCCCTTCGCCACGCTGCTCGGAATCCTGATCGCTCTCGGCCGACTTCGCGACGACCGTGAAATTCTGGCCCTCGAGGCCGCCGGATTGCCGCCTCATCGGCTGGCAGGACCGATTCTGTTAGCCGGTCTGCTGCTCGCCGGGTTCGCGGCGACGCTGCAAATCGGGCTGGTGCCCGGTCTGGTGCGCCGCGTGCACGCCGAACTTCGCGAAATCGTTCTGGAGACGCCGGGAGCTGCGCTGCGAGCGGGCGTGGCCCGCGACTTCGGCACCCGGCGCCTCGAGGCGCGAGAAGTCGATCCCGGGGGACGACGGCTCAGAGGCGTGCTGCTCTGGGTTCCCGACGTCGGCGAGACCGTCTACGCCGAGCAGGCCGAGTTG
>CAZDHU010000288.1:0-4941 GCA_964505355.1 uncultured Myxococcaceae bacterium
GAACAGGCACGTCGGATCGATCTCGATGGGCTCGGTGCAATGCGCCTCGCGACCGAGGCGCTGAAGCGTCCGGGCGCGCGACGGCTCCTTCCGCTGCCGATTCGCCGCCTGCCCGAGCATGGTGGGCCGACGGACGATCTCTCTTCCGCCCGCAGCCGCGGCGAGGCGTGTCTGCAGGCCGGCCGCGTCGGCGTTCTCGTGGTCGCGGGCGGTCAGGGAACCCGACTTGGTTTTTCGGGACCGAAGGGTTCGTTTCCGATCGGGCCCGTCAGCGAGCGGTCGCTCTTCGAACTGCAGGCGCAGAAGCTCCTCGCCCTCGCCCGGCGCTACGGCCGCCCTCTTCCCTGGTTCGTGATGACGAGTCCCGCCACCGATCTGGCGACGCGCGAGTTTTTCGCGCGGCACCGCTGCTTCGGACTGGACGCCGGCGACGTGATCTTTTTCGTGCAGCGTGAAGTTCCGTCGCTCGACGCGGAAGGCCACCTGATGCTCGACGCGCGCGATCGAATCGTCGAAAGCCCGTGCGGGCATGGGGGCGTGGTCTCCGCCCTCGACGAGTCCGGTGCACTCGACGAGATGGACCGTCGCGGGATCTCGCAGGTGTTCTACTACCAGGTCGACAACCCGCTGGTGCGAATCGCCGATCCCACGTACCTCGGCCTTCATCTCGGAGCCGGCGCCGAGATGTCGTGCAAGGTGATCGCGAAGCGCGATCCGCTCGACCGGGTCGGGCACGTGGCGGAGGTCGACGGCCGGCCGGGTGTCGTCGAATACACGGAAATTTCGAAGCAGGATCGAGAGGCTCGCACGGCTTCTGGAGAACTCGTCTACTGGGCGGGGAGCATCGCGATCCATCTCTTTGATGTCGCGTTTCTCCGCCGCTGTGCAGCGGACGTCGAACGGCTGATGCCCTGGCATGCGTCCGAAAAGAAGATTCCGTTCCTCGATGCGTCGGGACACCGGGTCGAGCCGGAGCTTCCGAACGGGATCAAGTTCGAGCGCTTCGTGTTCGACGCCCTGCCCGCCGCACGCGCGGCCCTGGTGGTCGAAACGCGGCGCGACGAGGAATACGAGCCGGTCAAGAATGCGCGCGGTTCCGAGTCACCCGAGAGTGCTCGCGCCGCGCTTGATTCGTTGTACCGTCGGTGGCTGTCGGAGGCCGGTGTCGAAGCACCTCCTCCCGGCGCGCGGATCGAGTTCGATCACGCTCGTTTCGACGGACCCGACGACCTGAACGCGAACGGCATTCGTCACATCGGCGATGCCGGTGATGCAATTCGCGTCGCCATCGGAGCCCACGCATGAGCACCGCTACGAAGAAGAAGACCCGGCCGAAGTCGAAGCCCGGCGCGCCCCAGAAGAAGAAGGCGGATGTCGCGACGGAGGATCGCCGCGCGCGCCTCGGGGCGAAGTACCTCTGCTTCTCCTGCAAGACGCGCTTTTACGACATGAACCGGCCCGAGCCGCTCTGCCCGAAGTGCGGCGCCGATCAGCGCCAGCGCCCGAAAGACGCCGACGGAGTTGCGCCGGCGCCGCCCCCCGTGCGGAAGGCGACTCCGCGCCCGATGCCGGCTGCGCTGCTCGAAGAAGAGGAAGAGGTCGTGCCGTTCGGCGACGACATGGACCTCGACATCTCCGAGCTCGAACCGGGCGCCGACAATCTCTTCGAGGACGACGGCGACACGCCCGAGGCCGCCGAAGACGACAGCGACGAAGGCTGACGCCGTCGGGCGTCGGTCGTGTGCGCCGATCAGGCTGCGCTGGGCCGCGAGAGGCGCGTCGAGCCTTCGATGAACCGCTCGAGCTCGTCGCGCGTGGGCAGTCCTCCCTGCGCGCCGAGGGCCCTGCAGTTCATCGCTGCCGCCGCGTTCGCGTTCTGCAAGGCGCGCAGCGGGCCGTGCCCGGACAGCACGGAGAAGCCAAATGCGGCGTGAAAGGCGTCGCCAGCGCCGGTCGAATCGCGCACGGCCACCCGGATCGCCGGGCTGCGGATGATTCGATCACCGATGCGCGCCGTCGCGCCCGCGTCGCCCAGCGTGACCACCGCCATCCGCGCACCCGCGGCGATCAATGCCGCGAGTGCATCGGCAGGGTCACTGGTTCCCGCGTAGGCTTCCGCGAATCCTCGTGAGACGATCGGGAAGTCGACGAGGGCCAGCAGCTCCGATAGCCCCGGACCCGCGGTGTCGAGATCGATCAGCACGGGAATCCCCTCCTCTCGCGCGATCTTTGCAGCCCAGATCGCAACCTCTGGATCGCCTCCGTCGAGGTGCAGCAGCCGGGCGTCGACGACGTCTTCGCGGCGCAGATCCCCGATCGCCGGCGCGAGCCCGGGGTCTCGGTACCAGAGCACCGTACGTTCGCCGCTCGCGCGGTCGACGAGGATGAATGCGAGCTGGGTCGGTCGACCGGGCACTCGCTGGACCCGCGTGACGTCGACTCCCGCACGGACCAGCGGCTCGAGGACGAACGGTCCTGCTTCGTCGTCCCCGACCGTGCCGACAAAGCGCGTGCGCAGCCCGAGGCGCGCGCAGGCGAGAATCGCGGTGGCCACCTGGCCGCCGGGCATTCGCTCGTAGCGCTCGATCGCGGCCTTGCCGGCAAACGCAGGCAGGCCATCGACGATGCAGACGTGGTCGAGCGAGCTCTGGCCGATCCCGACGACGTCGACGCGCGCCATTCCGGCCGACCGCCCGGCCCAGAGAGCCGCTTCGTGATTCACGGAAGAATCTCGTAGGCATGAAGGCTTCGGAGAACTCGCTTCACGTAACCCCTCGTCTGTTCGTACGGGATCGCCTCGACCCATTCGTCGTCGGGCCAGTTGCCGCGGCGCGCGAGCCAGCGGGCCACCGCCTCCGGCCCGGCGTTGTAGCTGCCCACGGCAGCCGACGCCCGCCCGTCGAATCGGCGCATCAGCGAGCCGAGATAGAGGGCTCCGAGCCGAATGTTGAGAGGCGGCTCGAAGAGCGCCTGTGGATCAAACGGTTCGAGTTGAGCTTCGCGGGCGAGGCGGGCTCCGGTTTCGGGCATCAACTGAAGCAGGCCGCGCGCGCCCGAGGGCGACACCACGTCGGGTCGATAGCCGCTTTCTTCGCGCATGATCGCCCAGATCAACGAGGGCGGGACGCCGCCCGCGGGGTTTGCGCGTTCCGTCACGGCGGACTCGAAGGCTCTTGGCCAGAGAAGGCGCCAGCAGGCCGCTTCGGACGGCTCAGGAAGCGCCGTCGGCGAGCTTCCGAACGCGACCAGTGCGAGTCGCTGTGCCGCGTGGGGTTCGCCTGCCTCCGCGAGCAAGGCAGCGAGCGCCAGCCGATCGCTGGCGCTCGCTGCGCCCCGGCGCGTAAGCCGGTGAACCTCGTCTCGCGCGCGCCCGTGAAGGCCGGCACCGAGTAGAACCCGCGCGCGCAATAGCGCATCGGCAGGCAGCCGGCGGGGCTCCTCCGGTGCGCGAGCGCGTCGCGGCTCGACGCGGCCCGGTGCGAGCCGCGTCGCCGCTCGCCAGCCGTAGTAGGTCAGCGGCTGTTCGCGTGCGATCGTCGCCAGATCTTCGCGCTCGCGGGCCTCGTCCCCGCCCCGACCGGCCGCTCGCGCGCTCCAGTACTGAGCCTGCAGCCGATCGATCGGATCGGTGGCGGCCGCGGCCATGCGAGCGAACGCAGCGCGGGCGTCGTCCGGTCGCTGATCGCGATACGCGGACCAGCCCAGCCACCAGAGAGAGGGGACGATCCGCGCGGGCGCGGCGCCCGACTCGGCGACGCGCCGGAAGAGCGTCCGCGCTCGCGGCCGACCATCCTCTTCGTCGTCGAGCAGCGTGGCGGCCAGCCAGCGCGCCTCGGCGGCCGTCTCCGGCCGACCCTCATCCGCAGCCTCCGCGAGCGCCAGCAACGCCATGACCGCGCGATCGATTTCTCCCTGTCGAGCGATCGACCGGGCGTGCTGAAGTCGCGCCTCGTCGATCGGAAGTGCGGCGAAGGCGGCCTCGGCGTCGGTGTAGCGCCGCAGGCGAAACAGGGTGTGTGCGCGGGCGAGACGCGTCTCCTGCAGTCCCGCCTCGCCGAGTCCGAGCGCGAGCGCGGTATCGAGTGCGTGCAGCGCCTCTTCGTTGGCTCCGCTGCGGCCGAGGCGGAGGCCGCGTTTACGCCAGTCGGCGGCACCGCGTCGAGGGACTCCGTCCGCGGCTTCCAACAACTCGAGCCGGCGGCCGGCTTCGATCGCTGCGGGCGAGGCGGGCCGATCGCGCCAGAGTGCGAGGTAGTACTGGCTCGCTCGCGCCGGATCTCCGCGCGCTTCGGCGTCGCGGCCGAGGGCAAGGCGCAGTTTCGCAGCGCGCTCCCGGTTCTGCGTGAGGGTGAGTGCGCGCTCACGCGCCTCGCGTGCCAGCGAGGATTCCCCTGCGCGCTCGAACAGATCGCCGGCGAGTTCTTCGAGTTCGTCGAGCAGCGGCGAGCCCGCATGCAGGGCGATCCGTTCGCGGGCGAACCCCACGCTGGCCGCGGGATCGCGCGACTTCACACGCGCGGCGAGGCGAAGCGCATCGATTTGGTCTGCGAGCAGCGGATTCGCCGCCGCAATCTCGGCAAGCCCGGCGTCGGCGTCGCTCGCACCGGCTTCGAGCCGTTCGAGCGCAGCGCGGAGTCCGCGCGCGATCGCCTCCACCGAATTGGTCTCGCCGCCGGACTCGCCCTCGTGCGAAACCGGTTCGGCCGCGAGGGCGATCGGCGTCGCGCTCCAGGTGACGAGTGCAAACAGCAGCACGCGCGTCGCGAACCGGCAGCGAGCGGACGGGTGCGCGTCCCTCGAATTCGCCCGCCGCCGCCTGCTTCGCATCGCCCGAGTGTGCGAGTTCCCGCCGGCACGTTCAACGATCGGCGGAAGCGCGCCCGGCACGCTTCGCTCGGGCGCGCGCGGATCCGCGTCGCGCCGGGTAGGCTGCCGCCGATG
>CAZDHU010000289.1:0-22359 GCA_964505355.1 uncultured Myxococcaceae bacterium
GGTCAGGACGCCTCGGAAATCGGCGACATGATCGTGCGCCGCACCGACGGCGGACCGCTCTACAACCTGGCGGTGGTGGTCGACGACATCGACATGCGGATCTCGCACGTGATCCGCGGCGCCGATCATCACAGCAACACACCGCTGCAAATCGCGATCTACCGCGCGCTCGACACCGCGCCGCCGCGCTTCGCGCACGTCCCGCTGATCGTCGGCCGGGATGGCAAGAAGCTGAGCAAGCGTCGCGATCCCGTTTCGTTGCAGGGCTTTCGCGCGGACGGCGTACTGCCCGATGCGATGCGCAACTGGCTGGCGAGGATGGGCTGGGCCCACGGCGATCAGGAACTGTTCACACGCGACGAAATCGCGACGCTCTTCGATCTCGATGCCGTGCATCGCTCTGCCGCGCAGGCGGATGCGACCAAGCTCGCGTGGCTGAACCAGCAGTGGATCAAGACCCTCTCGCGCGACGCGCTGATCGCGCAGCTCCTGCCCTTTCTCGAAGCCGCGGCCGGACACTCGGTGCCGCGCACGGTGGCGCTCGAACAACTGGTCGAGCTGCTGCGCGAGCGCAGCCACGACCTCGCCGAAATGGCGCATCTCGCGCGCTTTCTGGTGGTGGAAGAGATCGCCTGGGAAGAGAAAGCGGCGGCGAAGCATCTGCGCCCCGAAACGCGTCCGCTGCTCGCCGCCCTGCACGATCAACTGGTCGCGCTCGCGCAGTGGAGTCCGGACGCGATCGAGGCCGTCTTTGCGCAGGTGCGCGAGCAACACGGCGGGATCGCGCTCGGCAAGATCGCTCAACCCGTCCGCGTCGCCGTCACCGGCGGCGAGGTCTCACCGCCGATCTTCGACACGCTCGCCGTGCTCGGCAAGACGCGCACGGTGGCCCGACTGGCCGATGCCGTGCACGAACTGCGAACGAAGCACTGACCGGGTGCGCCCCGACTTCGCTGCGCAGCGGCGGTTGAAGAAGGCGGGGGAGTCCGGTATCGAGAGGGCGCCGCGTTCCCCGGTCGTCTAACGGCAGGACAGCAGGCTCTGAACCTGTTTATGGTGGTTCGAATCCATCCCGGGGAACCAGCGCGCCACTTCCGGCGCCCCGGCCGATCGTCACCTCGCCGCTCACGCGCGGGCCGTGACGATCCAGGTCGACCCGCCGAGCCGGACACCGTCCGGCGTGAGATGCGGGCGCAGCGCTTCGCGCACCGCGCCGGTCACGCGCTCTCGCATCGCGTCGTCGGCCTTTGCGTCGCGCAGCGCAGCCGCGGTGGGCCCCACCAGCATGGCGAACTGGGTGGCGCTTTCGAGATCTCCCGTCCCGAGACGCAGCACCGTCGGCCGATCGGAGATCTCGATCGAATGAAAGCCGGCCGCCTCGAGGATGCCGCGCAACCGCGTCGCATCCGCGAACGCAAAGGGCCCCGGAGCGTGCGGACTGGCAGGCGTGGGCAGGGCGAGATGCTGCGCGGCGGCGGTCATCGGAATCAGCATCCACGGGTTGTTCTGAATCGCCTGCCAGCAGACGAAGACGAGACGGCCGGCCGAACGCAGCGCGCCGTGCAGGTTGTGAAAGGCCGCGACCGGATCGGCGAAGAACATCACGCCGAAGCGCGAAAAGATCAGATCGACACTCGCCGGCGCGAGTGACTCGATCTGAGCATCGCCTTCCCGAAACGCGAGCTGCGCGAGGCCCGCCTCGGCCGCGCGTTCGCGCGCCCGTACGAGCATCGGAACCGAGATGTCGAGACCAACGACACGTCCGGCCGCGCCGACGCGCCGCGCGAGTTCGATCGAGGTCGTGCCGCAGCCGCAGCCGACGTCGAGCACCGACTCACCCGCGGCCGGGCTCGCCATCGCGAGCGCCTGTTCTCCGATCGGCCCGATCAGCGCATCGAGGACCGACTGGGCGGCTACCCAGGTCGGGCCCGAGTGTTCGTTCCAGTAGCGGATCTGTTCGGCGTTCGGCGCCGCGGCATCTCCCGAACTCGTCATCACGCCCTCCCCGACGACAGGCATTTGGTTTCGACGGTGCGTCGCGAGGCTATGCGAGCGAGTCACGCGAGGCCATCCCGCGCCGGGGACACGCGCACGGCGGAATCCGACCGAATCGGCGTCGCGATGAGACGTTCGAAACGCGAATGAGCGTTCGTCTCGCGGCCCGAAGACACCGGCTCACGCCGGCGCGAGCGCGGTGAGCCGCGATCCCTCACAGGGTTGTCGAAAACAACGAGACGCAGCGGCGGCAAGGGCCACGCGGAGCGGAAGTCACGCGCTGCCGCGGCCGAGAGGCCGCGGCGAGCCACGGAGCAGCGTGGCCCTTGCCGGCGCCGGCTCCGCATCTCGTGGATCACACTTCGGGTGACCCTGTCAGCCGCCTGCGCGCGGGGCGGCCGCTTCGATCGCATCGGCTTCGGCAATCCGCCCGAGACGGCGCACGAGACGCGCGAGGTTGAGTCTCGAGGGCGCATGCTCGGGATGCGCCGCAACCAGCGCGCGCAGGATCGATTCCGCGCGCGCCGCGTCGCCGGCACCCGCAAACGCGATGGCGAGCCGGTTGACACTCGGCGGAAGATCTCCGAGCGCGCCGGCCGCGCGCCGCTCGGCGTCTGCCGCCTCCGCGTCTCCGAGCCGCGCGTGCTGAATGGCCGCGAGCATGTGCATCTGCGGCCGGTCGCGATCGAGACGCAACGATTCGCGCGCACAGGCGAGTGCACGTTCCGCATCCCCCGCGCGATCCCAGAGCGTCGCCAGCCGCTCTTCGAGCGACGCGCTCGCCGGCTCGAGCGCGCGTGCCGCCGCGGCGAGACGTTCGGCTTCGGCGAGCTCGCCGCGACTCGCGGCCTCCAGCACGAGGCCCGCTTTCGCGGCCGCGAGTGTTCCGTCGAGCGCGTCGGCGCGGTGCCATGCGGCGAGCGCGGCCGGCACGTCGCCCAGCTCGAACGCCGCGTCGGCCAGCAGGAGCTGAACGCGCGGATTTTCCGGCGCGAGCTGCGCGGCAGTCTCCGCATGCCGCCGCGCGGCCGCAGCATCCCGCGCGGTGAACGCGATGCGAGACAACAGTTCGTGCAGCTCCGGGCTCGTCGCGAGCGGCGCAGACGTCGCGCCGCCCGCGGGTTCCAGCAGCGAAACGGCGAGCGCCTTCGAACTCGCGACGTCGCCGCGAGCAAAGGCCACCCGCGCCCGCTCGAAGACGTCGAGCAGCGGCAGCCCGTCCTTCGGATCGATCCCGCTCTGCGCGCGCGTGCCCGCCGGCAGCGCGTAGCCGAGACTTTCGAGCTGCGCGCGCGTGCTCGCATCGAGCGCGATTTGCGCGCTCTCGCGGTCGTGCGCCAGCACGCGATCGAGGTTGCGATCGAACTCGGCGGCCCGCGCGTTCGCGGCCGGATCTCCCCCGCTCTCCAGCAGGTTCGTTTGCTGGGCGCGATCGTTCGCGAGGTCGTAGAGCTCGGGCCGCGGTGCTCGGACGAAGTGGGCGTCGCGGCTTCGAACCGCGAACAGCGGCGCGAAACCGTGATCGATACGCGTCGCGAGCGTTTCCGCATAGGCGACTCCGGAGGCCTCGGCACCGGCCATCACCGTCGCGAGATCGATCCCATCGCTCTGCGCGAAGGCGGGCAGGCCGGCGGCCGCGAGCAGCGTCGGTGCGATCGAGGTCGTGCTCACCACGCCGGGAACGCGCACGCCCGCCGGCACCCCGGGCCCGCGCAGGATCAGCGGCACCCGCAGCGTCGCGTCGTAGAGCCCGTATCCGTGCGTTCGTTCGCCGTGCTCGCCGAGACTTTCTCCGTGATCGGCGGTCACCACGACGAGCGTTCGATCGAGCCGCCCCTGAGTCCGCAGCCGTTCGATCAGCACGCCGAGCGCGGCATCGACGCTCGCAATCTCGCCGTCGTACGGGCGATCTCGAAAGCGCGAGGCAAACGGCTCGGGCGGGTCGTAGCTGGCGTGCGGATCGTAGTAGTGCACCCAGAGCAAGAACGGGCGCGGCGTCGCATCCAGCCAGTCGAGCGCGCGCTTCGTCACGGCCTGTGCGCTGCGCTCGGGGTATCCGGTCGCCGACGCGTGCCGGCCTTCCATCTCTTCGTCGTAGACGTCGAAGCCGCGATCGAGGCCGTAGCGGCGGGCGAGCACGATCGACCCGACCACGGCCGCCGTCGAATGGCCGCCGGCGCGGAATCGTTCCGCCATGGTCTCGATTTCGTCCGGCAGGCGATACACACCATTGTGTCGGACCCCGTGTCGCGACGGCAGAAGGCCGGTGAGCATCGAAGCGTGCGCCGGCAGCGTGAGTGGCGCGGGCGAAATCGCCGTCTCGAAACGAACTCCCTCGCGTGCCAGTGCATCGAGCGCCGGCGTCGCCGCGAACTCCGCGCCGTAGGCACCGACGTGATCGGCGCGCAGTGTGTCGATCGTCACCAGCAACACGCTGGGGCCGGCGGGCATCGCGCGGGCGGAGGGCGGCGCGACGATCGAGCGCGTCACTTCTCGCGCGTCGCAACCCACGACGAGCAGCAAAGCCGCGAGTCCGAACTCGAGCCGCAATCGCGTCACAGCGGCACCAGCGCGGGATGCGGAATCAACGCCACCGCGAGCGCACCCGCAGCGAGCGCAGGACCGAAGCCGAAGGGGGTGGCGAAGCGCCGCGTGACCAGCGCGATGGCGAGGCCGAGCGCGAGCCCGATCAGCGACGCCGCGAAGATCGTCTCCAGCACGCCGGCCGGACCGAGAAACGCCCCGATCATCGCGAGCAGCTTGACGTCACCGAACCCGAGGCCCGGGAACCAGACCCAGTAGTCGAGCTCGCCCGGTCGCGGCAGGGATGCGCCGTCGCCCGGCCAGTGTTCGAAACGCCGGCCGAGCGCGACCGAGAGGCGCGCGTGCACGAACCCCACCGTCCAGAGCAGGCCGCCACCGAGCAGTGCTCCCGCGAGCGAGTGCCGCAGCGAACGCGCGAGAGACTCGCCGTCGACCCATTGCAGCAGCGGAAGCGCGCACAGGCCGAGGACGAGCCCGCCGAGCGAGATCTCGTCGGGAATGATGCGATGTTCGGCGTCGATCACCGACGCCGCGAGCAGCCCCGCACCAAAGATCAGGTAGAGCGGAGTCGCCGCCCGCGGACCGAATCGCCACGCGATCGCGAAGAAGAGCACGGCCGTCGCGAGTTCGACCGCGGGATAGCGCCATGCGATGGCGGATCCGCAACCTCGACAACGACCGCGCAGCCACAACCAGGAAAGCACCGGCACGTTCTCCTGCGGCCGAATCGCGCGCGCGCAGGACGGACAGCGCGAGCCCGGCCAGACCACCGATTCTCCGCGCGGCATCCGGTGGATCACGACGTTGAGGAACGAGCCGATCATCAACCCGAAGAGCGCGGCGATGGCCGGGAACCAGACGAGCGGAAGGGCCGCGTCGTTCATCGGCGCGAACCGTAGCCGAGGCCGTCGCGGATCTCGCTCAGCGGAAGTCCCGCCGCTCGAAAACGGTCGACGCGAGCAGCAGCAGCAGCGTCGCGTACCCGATCCCGTAAATCAGCGGCAGGCCGACGTCGGACGGCGTGATCGGCAGACCGTGCACCGCCTGACCGGTGAGATCGAAGGCCGAGAGATCGGGCAGCACGCGCTGCAATCCTGCCGTGACGAGCCGAATCGCCGTGCTTCCAGATTGCGCGCCGAGCTCGCGCAGATCGCGCGAAAGGTGGCCGACCAGATAGATGCCGGTCGCGAACAGCGAACCCAGCATGGGCGTGGTGAACGAGGAAAAAAGCGTCGCCACCGCCACCACCACCACCAGCTCGACGCCGGCGAGCGCCAGTGCCGCGAGATGCCCCGCCGTGATCGGGGCCCCCGCGAGCACGCTGACCAGCCCGAAGCAGAGACTCATCACACCGAGCAGCAGCCAGACCGTGAGCACGAGCCCGACGAACTTTCCGACCAGAAACTCGGTGCGCGAGAGCGGCTTCGAGAGGATCGTGTAAATCGTTCGCCGGTCGACTTCGCGGTGGACGAGCCCGATCCCGACGAAAATCGCGATCGCCACCCCGAAGAGCCGAATCGCCGCGAAGCCGACGTTCTGCAGAATCCGCTCGTGCTCGACGTAGGAAAGCGTCGAGAGGATGACGCCGGTGCCGATCAGAAGCAGCGCAAAGAAGAGCAGCGTGTAGAGCACGCGGCTGCGCACGGCTTCGCGCACGGTGTTGACGCCGATCGTCCAAATCCGCTGCAGCACGCCCATCACGCCCCCTTCTCGTTCGAGACGGCCGAGAGAAAGATCTCTTCCAGCGAGCGGCGGTGCGGAGTCACCGAGACCACGTTCGCACCGGCGGCGAGCGAGGCCGCGAGCACGTCGCCCGCGCGCTTCTCGGCGACCCGAAGTTCGACGTGATCACCGAGGCCGTGCAGCGCGAGCCCGGACTCCTCCAGCCGGGCCGCCAGTGCGGGCGCGACGTTCGCGAGGACGACGTCGGTCTCGCGCTCGCCGCCAGCGTCGAAGGCGTGCGTATCGCCTTCGTAGCGGATGCGGCCGCGAACGATGATCGCGACCCGATCGCAGACCAGCTCCACGTCCGACAGGATGTGGGTGTTCATGAACACGGTCTTGCCTTCCTCGCGCAGACGCAGCACGAGATCGCGGATCTCCTTGCGACCGATCGGGTCGAGGCCGCTCATCGGCTCGTCGAGAAAGACGACGCGCGGATCGTGGACCAGTGCCTGTGCGATGCCCGTGCGCTGCAGCATGCCCTTCGAGTAGGTGCGCAGGCGTTCGTCGGCGGCGTGGGCGAGGCCGACCCAGTCGAGCAGCAGCGCGACGCGCGATTCGATCTTCGCCGCGGGCACGCCCGAGAGCCGCGCATAAAACCGCAGAATCTCGCGCCCGGTCAGAAACTCGTAGAAGTAGGGATTCTCGGGCAGGAAGCCGATCTCGCGCCGGTACGCACTCTCGCCGACGTCGTGACCGAGAATCGTCGCGCGGCCTCGCGTCGCGCGGATCAGCCCCATCAGCACCTTCAGCGTCGTCGTCTTGCCGGCGCCGTTCGGGCCCACGAAGCCGAAGATCTCTCCCGTGCGCACACGAAACGAGATGCCGTCGAGCGCGCGATGGCGGCGCGCCGCGAGTCCGACGCGAAACTCTTTCACCAGCCCATCGACCACGACCACGTCCGTCATTTCGCCGCCTCGGCGGCGTTCGCACGCGTGGCCGGCACCGACCCGAGCCCGCGGGCGTCGCGCGCGATCTTCCAGATCGGATGGATCTGCGGCTCGTAGCGATGTTCGTAATAGCTCGACACGATCTTCCCCTCCGGCGAGAGCACCCATTCCCAGCCGTTCGGCTCCGGCGGCAGCGCGCGCAGAACCGGCGAAGGCCCGCGAGCGAGATCCTCGACGCGTTCGATGTCGCGTCCCGTGCGCCGCCGGAACTCTTCGCGCGCACGATCGAGCAGGCGAGCCCGTCGCTCCGCCTCGATCTCGTCGAGCGCCCGTTCGTACTCCGCGCGTGCGTACCCGTCGGGCGCCTCTGCGACGAGCTGCTGCAGAAATGCGGCGGCCGGTTCGAGGCCATCGCCCGCGGAGCGAAGGCGCGCCGCAAGGCGGCCGAGATAGCGCGGCGCGCCGGGCAGACTGATCGCCGCATCGAGCGTTTGCGCGGCCTGCGCGTCTTCGGCGAGAAAGAAGAACTGGTTGAACGCGAGGTAGAAGCGGTTGCGCCATTCGGTCGGATGAAACGCGATACCGCGCTCGAGCAGCGCGTTCGCCTGCTTCACGCTTGCGACCGAGTCGGTCAACCAGACCGCCGCGAAGCGATAGGGGTGATCGACGAAGGGATCGAGCGAAGTCACGACGTCGATCAGGCGCGCGAGCAGCGGCGCTTCCGCACTCGGATCGCCGCGGCTCGCACCGACCACCTGCACGGCCTGCAGCCAGTAGGCGTCGGCCACCACGGCGTCGAAACCAAACGCGGCGCCGCGGGCGAGAGCCGGCGAGGGCACGAAGCGCGCATCGCGTTCGCCCGGCGCCGGAAGGCGCAAATGCGCCTGCGCTGCGGCCGTGATGGCCGCAGCGACGAGTGCGCTCGCGATTTTCGTAGCCCGGATCAAGACGCCCCTCCGTCCCGGTCCGCGTTCGCGCGCGCGAGGGCGCGCGTCGCTTCAGTACTTCGCGCTCGCCACCAGCTCCGGCCAGGTGAAGGGCCGGTCGTGCACGGGCGCGCCGCCACCGTCGACCGGCGCCACGCCGAAGAGTTCCGGGCAATCCGCACCGGTCGTATCGGGCCGGGCGAGCAGGATGAGCGCGACCGTTCCGTCGCCATCGACGTCGCCGTAGGCGGCGGCCGTGAAGCAGTTGCCCGCCGCGCAGCCGCAGGCCGGGCCCACCGATCCGTCGTTGACGGAGTAGTCGTACATGACGCCGCCTTCGGGCCTCCAGCCAATCGAGCCGAACTCGGCCTCGGCGGCGACCGTCCACTGCCGCTTCGCCGCGCCGGCAAGGCCCCCCGGCCAGGAGTTCGTCGTCGTGCGGAACGTGCCGAACTCGGCGTAAAAGGCGTCCTGCGTGCGGCCGATCGCCGAGAGATTCGTCACCGCTTCGGTGCGGCGCGAACGTGACTGATAGAGCGTGAAGCTGGGAATCGCGATCGCGGCGAGGATCCCGATGATGGCCACCGTGATCATCAGCTCGATCAACGTGAAACCGTGGTTCTGCTGGCGGGCTCGCATCGCACTCTCCAGAGGGGCTCGAACAGAAGAGACAAGGCAGGGAGGGCCGGGCCGCTCTGACCCGGCCCTCCGGGCAAGACCGCGGACTAGAACTCCGCCTGACCGTCGAGCTGCTCGCAGGCACCGACCGTGTTGAGCAGGTCCTGCGCGGCGGTCGCGGCGTTGTAGACACCGGTGACCACGCAGGCGGTCATCGGGAAGGCCGCCGTCGCGCCCGCCGGGTCGGGATGGACGTAACCGAAATCGGACGACGGCAGGGCGCCGTCGAGGTCGCCCAGCGCCATCAGGTTGAACGCGCTGCCCGCCACGTCGACCTGGTACTGGTAGTAGACGTCGCCTTCGGGCGACCAGCCCACCGTGTCGAAGCCGGCCGGCGCCGCGCCCCACACCTGCTTCGCAGCCGACGGCGCACCGGCCGGGTTGGCCGCCGCGGCCACGAACACGCCGTATTCGGCGAAGTAGCCTTCCTCTGCGGTGCGGATCGCGGCGAGGTTGGTCTTCGCCTCGCCCGTCTTCGAGCGCAACTGGAAGCGCAGGAAGTTCGGGATGGCGATCGCGGCCAGAATGCCGATGATCGCCACCACGATCATGAGTTCGATCAGCGTGAAGCCGCCGCGGCGGTTGTCGATCTTGGTCATGGACTCGTTCTCCTTCTCGCCGAGCGCTCGCCGAAACCGTGCGAAGCCCCGTGCCCCGCGTCGTTCCGCCGTGCGCGACCGATGGAGGGCCTCGGCCCGTTCGATCCGCACGCACCCGACCGTTCGACGGGGCGTTAGAGCAACGCTCGTGCCATCGCGGGGCTGCACGCCCATGGATCGGCAGGCAATCCGGGAACCTGAGAATCGACGCGGGCCGCCGGGCGTGCTGCCGGCGCACTGCGCGTCGCCTCACGCGACCGGCGAAGTGACGATTCACGGCGCGCCAGCGACGAGAACCGTCACCGCGAGAACGCTGCGCTGCGGCCGACTCGTCCTGCGAGGGGCGATGCGCCGGGCGTTGACAGCGCCGCGCGCCGGCCGGTACGTTGCGGCCGCTTTCCCGACCCCGCTCCCATCGTCTAGTGGTCCAGGACGTGGCCCTCTCAAGGCCGAAACACGGGTTCGAGTCCCGTTGGGAGCACCACCGTCCACCGCGCTCGGGCTCGCGCACCTCGCGGTGCGGCGGCACGCGTACCGAGGTCGCCCTGCCCTTTGCTCTGGCCTTCATCGATTGCGAGTTCGGCGGGCTCGATCCCGATCGTCACGACATCACGGAGATCGCGGTCATCCTGACCGACGAGCGACTGGTCGAGCAATCGGCGAAAGCGTGGAAGGTGCGGGCTCGGCCGGAACGAATCACGGCCGAAGCCGCCGCCATCTCGGGCTGGAACGCGGAGGGGTGGAGCGACGCCGTCCCGCTCTCACGCGCGCTGGCGGAGCTCGGCGCCCTCTTGCCGGCCGGTCACACGGTGCTGCCGGCGGGCCAGAACGTGCGCATGGACGTCCAGTTTTTGGAGCGCGGATTCCGTCGCTGCGGACTGCACTGGCCCTTCGACTACCACGTGATCGATCTCGTCACGCTCTTCTACGCCTGGTCTCTCCTTTCCGGTGAACTGCCGGGAACGCTCTCGCTGCGGCAGGCAGCGACGGTGGCCGGCCTGATCGACGGTGCGGTTCCGCATCGCGCACTCGAGGACGCGCGGCTCTCGCTCGATGCCTTTCGTCATTTTCTCGGCCGGCTCGCGCCGCGCGAACGAGAACCGCGCGAGACCCTGCGCTGAGGTTCAGCCGGCCGCGGGCCGCAGGCGCTCCACCCATTTCCGAACGGCGCGCCGGTCGACCAGGGCGAAGAGTGGGAGCAGCCAGCGGGCGCCGGCGCCGCCGGGTCGAAAGCAGACGGCCGAGGCGAAGTCGATCAGCACCGGCCGGCCGGCGTCGTCCATCAGAATGTTCGTGCGATGCCGCAGATCGAGGTGCGCCACTCCGCGACGATGCATCTCGCGCACGGCCGCGTCGAGCGACGGAACGAAACCCGCCGGCAGCGTCGCCGCGAGCCGTCGCGACATGCGCACGCCCGGCCGGTATTCGACGACGAAGGCGAACGCATCGATCACGCCGCAGAGCTGCGGCACCGCGGGGTGTCCGGCCAGCGCGCGGTAGGCCCGCACCTCGCGCGCGTTCAGCACGCGGCCGACCAGTTCGCGCACCCACCACGCACGCGACGCGTAGTCCTTCAAGACCAGCAACCGATCCCCGTCGCGCACCAGCGAAACCACGGGATCTCGGCCGCTGCCCGCTTCCAGCACCTCGACGCGGTGCGCGAGCAGGGTCGCGCGCGACAGCGGAAGCGCGTCCGGCGAGTCGCTCACAGGGGAATCAGCGGACGGAGCGCGAGCACGGCCGCGCCCGCTGCGAGGGCGAGCGCGGTGCCGTGTTCGTCGTTGGCGCGCATGCGATCCGCACGCCAGCGATCGGCCGGGTTGAGCGCACCCGGCGAGGCTTCGGCCCGCCAGGCGCGCCAGCGCGGCCAGAGCGCGGACACGCTGTTCAGGTAGGCGCGATACGGCGCTCCGTATCGACGTTCGAGACGCGCGCTCTCGATCCGATCCTTGTACGGGAAGTAGTAGGCGAAAAAGAACGCGAGACCGACGGGCAGGAGCCAGAGTGCGGCCCGACGCCCCCCCATCACCAGCAGACCGCTGCCGACGAGGAACGAACCGAGGTAGAGCGGGTGGCGCAGGTATGCGTATGGACCGGAGACCGTGAGCCGATCGTTTTTCACCAGATGGCCGGCCGCCCAGATCCGAAGACTTTCGCCGAGCAGCACCAGCATCCCGCCGATCGCGATCCCCGTCGCGGTCGGGCGCGAGAGCCAGAGCAGTGCGAGCGAGAGTCCATAGAGCGGGAACATGCGCGGCGCGAGGCTCTTCTTGCGCGACGGTCTCATCGGGCGCGCAGAGTAGAAGGCGGCCCCACCGGCGGCAATGCGAGAGATGCGTTCGACGCGTGGCGGACACTGCGTCGCGCACGAACGGCCCGCGTCGTCAGCGCCGCTCGCCGTGCGCCTTTTGCAGCATGTCCCAGAGCGAGCGCCGAAGCCGCTCTTTGAACTCGGGATCGGCTTCCACGCCGGCGTGGTCGAAGGCGAGGAACTCTTCGAGTTCGGCGAGCGTGAACTCTCGTTCGATGGCGTCCACGCCCTCGCTGCCCGACAGCGCACCCGCTTCCGGCCCGCCGCCGGAACCGGTCCCTTTCCGCCCCTGAAGGAATTCCTTCACGCGATCCCTTTCCGCGAACTTCGATTCACGATGCGGCGGGCTGAACATCACCCTCGTTCGCTTCGACCAGTAACCGCTTCACGCGATAGAGACTCGAACGAATGGCGTCACTCGATCGGTCCGTTCTGCGCGCGATTTCTCGAATCGGGAGATTGTCGACGTGACGCAGCACGAACACTTCGGCCTGCCAGCTCGCCAGTGAACCGAGGCGCTGCTCGATCCGGCGCGCATAGCGGCGCAGCGAGACTTCGTCCTCGGGCGAATCCCCCGGGGCCGTGATCGGCACCAGCGATTCGAGTTCGGCCAGCTCGATCCACTGCTCGCGCAGGCGGGCGCGCCGCAGATGGTTGTTCACCGTGTTCTTTGCGATGCCGTAGATCCAGGAGAGCAGCGTCGACTGGGATCGAAAGGCGTCGATCGAGCGAAAGACCGCCGTGAACGTCTCCTGCACGATCTCTTCGGCGTCGGCGTGATTTCGAATCCGCGCGTAGACGAAGTTGTAGATCCGGTGGAAATACCGTTCGTACAGGCGGTCGAAACTTCGCGAATCGAGCCGGCGAAGCGCCTCGACGAGTTCGTGGTCGTCCGGCTCCACTCCCTCGATCGATTCGAGAGACGCTGCCAGTCGGCGTGCGCGGCCGGAGGCCTGGGTCAACGCGGGCTCCTCGTCCCTCCCCGCCGGGGCCGGGACCATCACTTCACCGGGTAGGTGGACGCTCGGCGAGATTGGTGGCACGACGATCGCCACCATCGCTCAGCCAGGCAGCATCGCCTCGAGCCCCGGGACGCCGTCCTCGAGCGCGCGGCGCATGCGGTAGAGGTTCGCCTTGACGGCGTCCTCCGACTTGCCGAGCACGCCCGCGATGGCGCGGATCGGCTGTCGTCCGATGTGCTTCAGCCGAAAGATCCGTCGCTGCAAGTCCGTCAGATCGTGTTCGATCACGAACTCGCAGCGGCCGAGCATGCGGCGCGCATCGACCGTTCGATCCGTCGGCGTGTCGTCACCGGCAAGCTCGCGAACGCCGTCATCGAGGGTCTCGAAGCGCGGCCGAACGCCGCGGAAGCGGCGGTTCACCTTGTTGCGGGTGATGCCGAAGATCCAGACCAGCAGCGACGAGTTCCCGGCCCACGATCCGAGCGAGCGAAAGACCGTGACGAAGACTTCCTGCGTGACGTCTTCGGCCTCGCCGCGATCTCCGAGACGCTTGAGCGCGAACCGGAAGACCCGCGGGAAGTAGGTCTCGTACAACAGGTCGAAGTGCTCGCGGCTGCCGGCAAGGATCTGTTCGACCAGCGCGTGGTCATCCGACCAGGCGGCCTGCGGCGCGGCGTTTGCGGTTTGCAAATTTCGAGCGGTCTGCGCGTGCTGCGTTCGTTCGTCCAAAGGGGGTGGCTCCTGCTCCGCTGAGCGGTGAAGGAGGCCGGGGGGCCGGGATCGATCGCGGTTGTGACGGGGATGCACCGATTCCGCTCCGGCGGGCCCGCGCGCTCCTGTACGCGAGGACAACGACCGCAGCGCTCGAACGATGACTCCGCCGCTTTCGATCCAATCGAACGGGCTTCCCTGGCTTCCTTTCCGTGCTCGGGCTGTCGGGCTTCTCAAAGGTGGGGACTCGCGTCCCGACGGAGGGTCAAGCAAGCCGTGTGCCGCTCGCCACGCCCGGCACAGAGGCGGCAGCGAGGGTGACAAACCCATCGAAATTGCGACAAGAAACGATGGTTCACGGCAGTCTTGCGAGAATGTCACGAACCCCCGGGTGTGGAAAGAATTTCCGCAAAGAGGCCGGCTCGTGTCCGCGTACCGGGGGCAATCCCTCAACGACCGGCCGGATCGCCCCCGTCCGGACCGGTGCTCGCCACCTCGGCGACGTACTCGCGAAGCTCGCGCAGGGCCAGCTCGTTCGACGCCTCGTCGAAGAGCAGCGCGAACCCCGAAACGCCGCCGGTCTCGCGGCGGATCACGGTTCCGCGCAGGCGAAGAATGGCGGGGCGGCCGGGCAGCTCGAGATGAATCTCGGCCTGCGATCCCACCTCGGGCGGGTCGTGCGAGAGCAGGTAGACCCCGCTCTCCGAGAGATCGCGCGTTCGCAGAAAGATCTGGCGGCTGCGGTCCTCGTAACCGGTTTCGAGCGCGGCCAGCACCCGGCGCGCCGCGCGCTGCAGTCGGTGCGCAGAAGACACGGTCGTCACAGTTTGCCGGGAACGATCCACCAGCGTCCGTCTTCGCGCTGCCAGACGTCTTCGCGCTCGATCGTCGTGCTCCAGAAGCGAAGCGGCAGGCCATTGTCGCCGCGCAAGCGGAAGCGAACCCGCGCGCGCCCCGGACCGTCGAGCACGAACTCTTCGAGCTCGGTTTCGAGGGGTCGGTTGCGCGCGAAGTGCGCGTCCGCGAGAGCCTGCGCGAGAATCGCGTAGTAGTCGGCGAACGTTTTCTCGTCGCGGAAGTAATCGCGCAGTGCGGGGTCGGCGTAGGTCGCGTGCACGTTGACGCGGCGCTGGGCGAACCGCGCGTAGAAGGCGTCTGCCCGCTGATGAAACTCGATCAGCGCGGCATCGTTGATCTGCGCGGTGCCACGCTGCAAATCGGGCTGCGGTCCGTCACCGGCGCAGCCCGCGAGCAGCCCGGCGACGCCGAACCGAGCGGCCGCGCCGAGCAACGCGGCGAGCGCTGCGCGCCCTCGCGAACGAGGCGAACGTCGGCGCGCGCTCACCGGCTCTTCCGCTTCGTCGTGGCGCGCGCGCCGCGCCGGCTCACGGGCTTCGCCGGTTTGGCCCGCTTCGAGCCTCCGCCCGCTTCGAGTGCCGCCTGCGCCGCCGCCAGCCTCGCCACCGGCACGCGATACGGTGAACACGAGACGTAGTCGAGACCGGCGCGCGCGCAGAACTTCACGCTCTTCGGATCGCCTCCGTGTTCGCCGCAAATCCCGACCTTCAAGTCCCGGCGCGTCGAGCGCCCCTTCGCGACCGCGATCTCGATCAGCGCACCGATGCCCTCTTCGTCGATCGAGACGAACGGATCGTCTTCGAGAATGCCGGTCTCCTGATAGGTGGGCAGGAACTTTCCGGCATCGTCGCGCGAGAGCGCGTAGGTCATTTGCGTGAGGTCGTTGGTGCCAAAGGAGAAGAAGTCGGCGTGGGCGGCGATTCGATCCGCCGTCAGGGCCGCGCGCGGCACCTCGATCATGGTACCGATGCCCGGCCGCATCCGAACCCCCGCGTGTTCGCCGAGGACGCGCGCCATCTCCTGTTCGACCAGCGGGCGCAGCCGTTCGAGTTCACCGACGTGGGCCACCAGCGGGATCATGATCTCGGGCTGCACCCGCACGCCGCTCTGCGCCACCTCGCAGGCGGCTTCGACGATCGCGCGCACCTGCATCCGGTAGATCTCGGGGAACGTGATGCCGAGCCGGCAACCGCGATGGCCGAGCATCGGGTTGAACTCGCGCAGCGCTTCCATCTTCGCGCGCACTTCCGCCGCGTCGGTACCGAGCGCGGCCGCCACCTCGCGCACGCCTTCGTCGTCGTGCGGCAAGAACTCGTGTAGCGGCGGGTCGAGCAAACGGATCGTGACCGGCAGGCCTTCCATCGCCCGAAAGATCTCGGCGAAATCACCGCGCTGCATCGGCAGCAGCTTGTCGAGCGCGCGCTGGCGCTGCGCGCCGTCGGAAGAAAGGATCATCTCGCGCACGGCGAGGATGCGGTTCGGTTCGAAGAACATGTGCTCGGTGCGGCAGAGCCCGATGCCCTCCGCCCCGAACTGCCGGGCGATCTTCGCGTCGTTGGGCGAATCCGCGTTGGTCCGCACCGAAACGCGCCGCACGCGGTCGGCCCACTGCATCAGCTCGGAGAACTCGCCACCGAGCTCGGGCGTCACCGTCGGCACGCGCCCGCGCATCACCTCGCCGCTGCTGCCGTCGATCGTGATCACGTCGCCCGCGCGAATCACCAGATCGTCGACGTTCATTTCGCCGCGCGCGTAGTCGATTCGCAGTTGCCCGCATCCCGCCACGCAGCACTTCCCCATGCCGCGGGCGACCACCGCGGCGTGCGACGTCATGCCGCCGCGAGCGGTCAGAATGCCCTCGGCCGCGTTCATGCCGTGAATGTCTTCGGGGGAGGTTTCGATCCGGACCAGGATCACCTTCTCGCCCGCCTTCGCGCGCGCCTCGGCCTCGTCCGCCGAAAAGACGACCGTGCCGACCGCGGCGCCGGGAGAAGCCGGCAGACCGCGGGCGATCACCTCTTTCGCGGCTCGCGGATCGAGCGTCGGATGCAGCAACTGATCGAGGGCGCGGGGATCGACGCGACGCACGGCATCCTCGCGCGAGATCAGCCGCTCGCGGGCCATGTCGACCGCGATGCGCACTGCCGCACGCACCGTTCGCTTGCCGTTTCGCGTTTGCAGCATCCAGAGCTTTCCGTTCTGGATCGTGAACTCGATGTCCTGCATGTCGCGATAGTGCTTCTCGAGCTTCTGATAGATCCGCACGAGTTCGCGGTACGGCTTCGGCATCTCTTCGTCGAGCGTCGGCAGATGCGCCTGCTCCGGGCGACGCGCACGAGCGTTGATCGGTTGCGGCGTGCGGATGCCCGCCACCACGTCTTCGCCCTGCGCGTTCTTCAGATACTCGCCGAAGAAGACGCGTTCGCCCGTCGAGGGATCACGGGTGAAGGCCACGCCGGTCGCGCAGTCGTCTCCCATGTTGCCGAAGACCATGGCCTGCACGTTGACGGCCGTTCCCCAGTGTTCGGGGATCTCGTTCAGCCGGCGATAGCGGATCGCGCGCTCGTTCATCCAGGAGCTGAACACGGCACCGATGGCGCCCCGAAGCTGCTCGTGGGGATCCTGCGGAAAGGGCCGCCCGGTCTCGCTGCGCACGATCTCGAGGTATTCGCCGACCAGTTGCTTCCAGTCGCGGGCGTCGAGCGCCGTGTCGTTCTCGGTGTGGCGCGATTCCTTGAGCGCTTCGAGCCTCGACTCGAACCGTTCGTGCGGCACGCCGAGCACGACGTCGCCGTACATCTGAATGAAGCGCCGATAGCTGTCCCAGGCGAAGCGCGGGTTGGCCCGTGCTGCGAGCCCCTCGACGGTCTTCTCGTTGAGCCCGAGGTTCAGGATCGTGTCCATCATGCCCGGCATCGACGCCCGCGCGCCCGAGCGCACCGAGACCAGCAGCGGGTTCGACGCGTCACCGAAACGCGGCGCCGAGCGCCCCGCGCGCATCGCGCGTTCGACCTTCGCCAGCGCCTTCAACACGTCGTCGTAGAGCGCCTTCGAGAGCCTGCCGCCCGACCTCGTGTACTCGTGACACTCGGCCGTGCAGATGGTGAACCCGGGCGGCACCGGCAACCCGAGCCGACTCATTTCCGCGAGATTCGCCCCCTTGCCGCCGAGGAGGTCCTTCATCTCCGCGCGACCGTCCGCGTTTCCCGCGCCGAACGACCAGACGCGCCGCGCGCTTCCGGTCTTCGCGGCTCGCGCTCCCTTCGTCGCCCGCCCCGTCGCCACGCTTCGTCCCTTCACAGAACGGCCTCCAATCGATCTTCGAGCCAGGACTGCACCCCATCGAGCGGAATCCGCACCTGCGTCATGGCGTCGCGTTCGCGCACCGTGACCTGCCGGTCGTTCTCCGACTCGAAATCCCAGGTGACACAATACGGTGTGCCGACTTCGTCCTGCCGGCGATAGCGACGCCCGATGTTGCCGGCGTCGTCGTAGAAGACGTTGAACCGCCGGCGCAGCCCGGCCGCGAGCCGCTGTGCCGGCTCGCCGAGCTTTTTCGAAAGCGGCAGCACGGCGACCTTGATCGGCGCCACCGCGGGATGCAGCCGCAACACCGACCGCGTCTCTCCGTCGGGCAACGCCTCTTCCGCGTAGCCGTTGCAGAGCAAGGCGAGACAGGTTCGATCGACCCCGACCGACGTCTCGACGACCATCGGCGTGAAGCGCTCTTTGGTCTCTTCGTCGGTGATCGAAAGATCCTTCCCGCTGTACTCGGTGTGACGGCGCAGATCCCAGTCGCCGCGATCGTGCACGCCTTCGATCTCCTGCCAGCCGAAGGGAAAGAGAAACTCGATGTCGGCGGCGGCGTTCGCGTAGTGCGCGAGTTCGTCGGAGGCGTGCGGGCGAACCCGCAGCCGGGCCGGATCGAACCCGAGATCGCGGTGGAATCGCTGGCGCTCGTCGAGCCAGTGTTCGAACCAGTGCGCGCGGGTCGACGGGTGAATGAAGAACTCGAGCTCGGCCTGCTCGAACTCGCGCGACCGAAAGGTGAAGTTGCGCGGATTGATTTCGTTGCGGAACGCCTTCCCGATCTGCGCGATGCCGAACGGGACCTTTTGCCGCGCCACGTCCTTCACCCGCCGAAAGTCGTTGAAGATCGCCTGACATGTTTCGGCCCGGAGATAGGCGACGGCCGCCTCTTCCTCGGAGGCGCCGATGAAGGTCTTCAGCATCAGGTTGAAGTTGCGCGCGGGCGTCAGGTCGCAGTCGCAAACGGCGCGCTGCGCGGGCGCTTCGGGACAACGCTCGCCGGCAATCTGGTCGGCGCGAAAGCGCCGCTTGCAGGTCCGGCAGTCGACCATCGGATCGCTGAAGTGTTCGACGTGACCGGACGCTTCCCAGGTGCGGGGATGGCAGATGATCGCGCTGTCCAGCCCTTCGACGTCGTCGCGCTCGCGCACCACGCGCTGCCACCAGAGCTGCTTCACGTTGTTCTTGAGTTCGACACCGAGCGGGCCGTAGTCCCAGAAGCCGTTGATGCCGCCATAGATCTCGCTCGACGGGAAGATGATCCCGCGACGCGCGCAGAGCGACACGAGGTCGTCCATGCGCCACGGATAGGCGGGCTGCGCTGCGGACGACTCGCTCATGATTCCTCTCGAACGGGGTGAGAACGCGCGAGTATTCCCGCTCGCGCTGCTCCGTGTCAAGCTGCAGGGCGTGCGCCCGCCCGCATGATTTCGTCGAGAAATCGCTCACTTCGCAGCTCGACACCGAGATGGAAGCGGGCCAGGCGTTCGATCAGCGTGCGCGCTTCGTCGAGCATCGCGGGTGCGAGCGCGAGCCGGGGCAGACGCTCGAGCTCGAAGCGGAGTCCCTGATCGAGCATGCGAAGCGTCCCGAGACGGACGGGAAGCAGACCTTCGGCGCCGCCGCGGCAGCCGCTGCAAACCGGCCCGCCTTCGGCGATCAGAAAATGGATCGGCTGATCGCCGTGCAGCGCCTGCCCGCAGCGCACGCAGCGGCGAAGTTCGGGCCGTAGTCCCAGCGCATCGAGCGTGCGCAGTTCGGTCCACAGTCGAAGTCGCGCATCGGGCGTCGAGACGGAAATCATGCGCAGACCGTCGAGCGCGAATCGAAACAGACGGCGCGCATCCGGCGGTGCCGCACCTTCGGGCGCGAGCCGCGCCATCCGTTCGAGCAGGACGCAGGCGAGCGCGAAGCGCACGGGATCTCGGCGCAGCGCGGCCTGCGCATCGAGCAGCACGGCGCCATCGAGCCGCGCCATTCGCCCGGGGCGACGATCGGCATGCAGCCGAACGAGATGAAAGAGATCGAGCGCGCCGGGAAACCGCTTCTTGCTCCGGCGCGCGCCCTTCGCCATCGCCGTCCAGCGCCCCGTCTCGGGTGTGAGCAGATGCACCACGAGATCCGATTCTCCGAACTCGGTCGTTCTCAGCACGAGCGCATCGGTCACGACGAGGGCCACGCGCGCAGCGTAGCCCCGCGATCAGTCTGCGGCGGGGCGCACGCCGCGGTCGAACGCGGGCGGGGGCACGGGAGTCATCGGTCCGGGGTCGGCGAGCAGGTTCGGGAGCGGTGCCTCGCGGCGCCTCGTGGCGAATCGCACGTCGTTCGCGAGTTCGAGCAGGGCATCGTGCCGATGCACGATCTCCCGCGCCGGAATCCCGCCCGTCCGCGCAGCGGAGGGCCAGGCGACGAGGCCGCTGCGCCAGACCAGACCGATCAGTGCTGCACCGCCGACGACGAGCACCGTGAGCGCAGCGCGGACGGCCAGCCGGCGCAGGCGCAGGCGCCAGTGGCCACCCGGCGCGAGCGCGTATTCGGGCAGCATGCGCGTGACCGCCTCGTCCGCGTCGAGGCCGATCGCGAGTGCGACGGTGCGCACGAAACCGCGCGCGAAGGCATCCCGATCGCCGTCGAACACGCCGGCCTCGAGCCGTTCGAGCGAGCGGCGCGGGATTCGCGTCCGCCGTTCGAGCTCTTCGATCGAAAGGCCACGCAGCACCCGCTGTCGCGCGATCCATGCGCCGATCGGCTCGCCCGCATCGGCGCGCGAGCGCGCCCGGCGCTCTACCGCAACAGCGCGAGCATCTCCTCGGAGCGCTTCGTCCACTCTCCGCTCCGCCCGTTCGAAACCACCGCCGCGAGGTGTTCAAGCGCCTGCTCGCGCTCGCCCTGCGCGACGTGGATCTCCGCGATCCGATAGTTGACCTCGGCCTCGGCGAAGCGACCCGGTCGCTGCGCGAGCACGTCTCGGAAGTGCGCGAGCGCGCGCGCTCGATCGCCGCCTTCCGCCGCGAGAATGCCGAGGTTGAGCATGGCCCGCCAGAAGTCGGGCCGATACTCGAGCGCGAGTTCGAAGCTCGCCTGCGCCTCGGCGCGCTGACCCATCCGGTACTGCGCCCAGCCGATGTTGAGCAGTGCCTGCCAGGGCGCGGGGAACGTTGGATCGTCGACCAGCCGTCGCGCCTCGATGATCGCTTCGGGATAGCGCTCCATCTGAATCAGCACTGCGGCGAGGTTGAGACGCGCGGATTGCAGCGACGGGTCGATCACGAGCGACTCGTTCAACTCGAGCCGCGCCTGATCGACGAGGCCGCGGCGGCGATAGGCCTCCGCGAGGGCGAGATGGACGTAGGCGTCGCGCGGATTGAGCGACTTCGCGGTCAGCAGCTCGCGCACGGCCAGTGCGACCCGCTGATTGCGCAGATGGTCGAGGCCGAGGTCGTAGTGAGAGCGCGCCTGCGCCGCGTTCGACGTGGCCTCGTCGACGCCCCGGGTCGACGCGCAGCCGATGGGCGCGCCGAGCACGGTGACCAGCATGACCAGTCGGAGCAGACGGCGCGAAGCGAGACGATTCGAACGCATGGACGGATCTCCCTTTCGGACGGTGATCGAGTCAAAAGGCGCTGAGCAGCCGCTGCAACCAGCCCGGGCGAGGCAGCTCGGCCTTCGCCGAACGTCGTCTCAGCAGACGAACCCGACCGAGGCGCGCCGGTGCAGCGATCGGCTCGGGAGTCGCTTCGATGGAAGGAACGATCGAGATCGGATCGCTCCCCCGCGCATCGACGGCGGGGTCGCCCGACGCGACCGCTGAAACGGGGGAATCCGAAACCGCCTCCACGATCACCGTCTGCTCGAGCTCGACGGCGACGGAAGGCTCGCGCTTCGGCGGTAGCGTCACGCGGAACTTGGTCAGCGCGACCGGCCGGCGCTGCGGCGGATCGGACGGTGCGGGATAGATCGCGGTCGGCGCGTCGGCGCCGCGAAGTTCGATCGGCGAGGCGATCGACCACGACTCGTCGCGGACTTCCGCTTCGGGTTTCGCCGGCTCGACGAAGGCCGAACCGAGCAGTTCCGACCAGAGCGCGAGGGCCCGGGCGCGCGCAGCCGCGTCGCGTGTTTCTGCCTCGGCGAGCAGATCATCGTCGAGCAGAAACCCCATGCTTTCGGCAAACGCGAGGGCGGATTCGATCAGCAACGCGGGGGTTTCGGAAGCCGCACTTTCCTCGTCCGGTCCGAAGACCGTGGCCGACGATTGTTCGAGCCGCCGAATGGCGACGCGTACGAATACGCGGCCTTCGTCGTTCTGCAGGACGGCGAGTGCAGCCCGCGCCGGTGCGGCGGGCTCGTCCTCGATGCTGACCGCGGGGGTATTGAGAGAGGGATGCAGTGCACGCAGTGCGTCAGAAGAAAGCCCGATCGGCATGCGCTGGAAGAACATGCGCCCGGCATCGGTCGTGCGGGGTGTTCCCTTGAGCCCGCAGGCCCGCAGGCACCGCGCAGGGAGCGGGACAAGCGGCGCTCTCGCGATCGTTCACGCCGGCCTGTCGCGAACCGCGCATGCCGATAGAATCGGGCGTGGTTTCCCCCGGAAGGACGGGCCCGGCGCCGGGTCCGAGCGAGGAAAGCGTGGAGCAGAAGCGGGTTGAGGAGATCGATCGGGTCGCGATTCGGTTCTCGGGCGATTCGGGCGACGGCATGCAGCTGACGGGAACCAAGTTCACGGAGACCACGGCCCTCGCCGGCAACGATCTTTCGACGTTTCCCGACTTCCCGGCCGAGATCCGCGCCCCCGCCGGAACCCTCGCCGGCGTCAGCGGGTTCCAGGTTCATTTTTCGTCGTACGACATCCGAACC
>CAZDHU010000290.1:0-13809 GCA_964505355.1 uncultured Myxococcaceae bacterium
CGCCGATGCGGGGGCAATCCGGCTCGAATGTGACGCGGCGCTGGAGGCGCTTCTCCATCCGGCAGCTCGCGTGTGCGCTACCGGCGGTTCTCTGCCTGTTCGCATGCGATGCGACGGCACCGGGCGAGGCCGGGCGAACCGCCCCTCCTGTCGCGTCGACGCCCCGCGAGGCCGTCGCCGGATCCCCGGCGATCGGTACGACGCCGAAGTCGCCCCCGCGGATCGCGCTCTGGGTGCTCTGTGAAGGCTCGCAGCGCGTCCTCGAGCACCCCGAGCGCGCGGCTGCGCTGCCGGACCAAGCGGTCGCTCTCGGCGTGACCGATCTCTTCGTGCAAGTGCAGCGCGGCGGGCGCGCCTGGTACGAGGCGACCACGATCGATGCCGGTCCGTTCGCGCGCATGCGCGAGGCCGCCGGAGGTGGCGATCCGTTGCGCTCACTGCTGCTCGCGGCGCACGCGAAGGGACTGCGCGTCCACGCCTGGTTCAACCTGCTCTCGCTCGCGAGCAACCGCGACGCGCAGATCGTGCAAGCGCTCGGTCGCGATGCGGTGCAGGTCGATCGTCGCGGACGATCGATGCTCGATTACCCGGAGCTCCAGCTCCCGGAGCCGGACCGAACCTGGCTGCGGCTGGGAACGCCGGCCATCTGGCTCGACCCTGCGGCGCCCGGTGTGGCCGAGCAGCTCGCGGCCACGGTGACCGAACTGATCAACCGCTATCCCGAGCTCGACGGTCTTCACCTCGACTACGCGCGCCATCCCGACGTGCTGCCGTTCTCGCCCGGCTCGCGCTTCGGCGTCGGCCTCGACTTCGGCTACGGGGCTCCATCCCGTGCCCGGTTTCGAGCCGAGACGGGGCTCGACGCACCATTCGGCGAGAACGAGGGACACCCGTCGGAATGGGACGCCTGGCGGCGTGAGAAGACGACGGCGCTGGTGCGCGCGATCGCGAGCGCGGCGCGTGCGGCGAAGCCGAACCTGCAGGTTTCGGCGGCGGTCTGGGCGCATCCCGAGCGCGCCTACTTCTCGCTCCTTCAGGACTGGCCGGGCTGGCTCGACAGCGGCGTACTCGATTTCGCGGTGCCGATGCTCTACTCGCGCGACGATCACTTCGTCGACTTTCAACTCCGCGCGTATCGCGGGATCGACGCCGCGCGCCTCTGGGCAGGACTCGGTAGCTGGCTGTTCGCCGACACGCCGGAGCGCGCGGTCGCGCAGCGAAGAGCGGCGCGCGGCGCGGGGCTCGCCGGCGTCGCGCTGTTCTCGTGGGATGCGATCGCGGATGCGCCGGCGCTGCGCAGCGCGCTGATGGCGGAGGCACGCGATGAACGCTGAGGCGGCGGCTCGCGCCACGAACGACGCCCTCGACCTCGCAGCGTACGATTTCGTGCTGCCGCCGGATCGGATCGCGCAGCAACCGCTCGCGGAGCGCGACACGTCGCGCATGCTCGTGCTCGATCGCGCGACCGGCACCGTTCGTCACGACGGAGTGAAGGCGCTCGCTCGCTGGCTGCGCGCGGGCGATCTGATGATCGTCAACACCACGCGTGTCGTGCGGGCGAAGTTGCGCGGGCACAAAGAGACAGGCGGAGCCGCCGAGGCGCTCGTGCTCGGACCCGAGCCCGGTGTCCCCGCGCACTACCACGCGCTGGTCGGCGCACGCGGCCGGCAGCGTGTGGGCGCGGCGTTTCGTTTCGCGCGCGGCGAGCAGTCCGCCGCGGCCCGCATCGTCGCGCTGCACGACGACGGTTCGGTGTCGCTCGCCTTCGAGCCCGGCGTCTCGCCCTACGATCTCGGTGAAACGCCGCTGCCGCCGTACATCCACCGCGCCTCGCCCGACGTTCGCGACGAAGAGCGCTATCAGGCGGTCTTCGCGCGCGACCCCGGTTCGATCGCCGCGCCGACCGCGAGTCTTCATCTGAGCGAAGGCCTGCTCTCTGCGTTGCTGGAGATCGGCGTCGAGCGGTCCGAACTCGTGCTGCACGTCGGCGCCGGCACCTTCCGTCCACTCGGCGAGTCGGCGCTCCGTTCCGGCCGGTTGCATCCAGAACCCTTCGTGCTGCCCGAGGAGACGGCGCGCGCGATCGAGCGAACCCGGGCTCGCGGCGGGCGCGTGGTCGCGGTGGGGACGACGGTGGCGCGCGTCCTCGAGTCGTGTGCGACGGAGAGCCGCTGCGTTCGGCCCGAGCGCGGCGAGACGGATCTCTTCTTGCGACCGGGCGCGACTTTTCGCGTGGTCGACGCTCTGCTCACCAACTTCCATCTCCCGCGTTCGAGTCTGCTGATGCTGGTCGCCGCCTTCGCCGGTCGTGAGCGAGTGCTCGCCGCCTATCACGAAGCCATCGCCGAGGGCTACCGGTTCTTCTCCTACGGCGATTGCATGCTCGTGCTGTGAACGCGCGCGGTTTCGCGTTCTCGATCGACGCCCGCGACGGCGCCGCCCGTTGCGGCCGTCTGCAGACGCCGCACGGGGTCGTCGCGACGCCCGCCTTCATGGCCGTCGCGACGTTCGGCGCGGTGCGCGGGATCGACCCGTCGGAGCTGCGGGCCGCCGGTGCCGAGATCCTGCTTTCCAACACCTACCACCTGCATGAGCGTCCGGGAGAAGAGACGATCGCGCGGCTCGGCGGACTGCACGGCTTCACGGGCTGGCGCGGTCCCTGGCTGACCGACAGCGGCGGCTTTCAGGTGACCTCGCTCGGCGATCGGGTGACGCTCTCCGAGGAGGGCGTCTCGTTTGCCTCGACGCTCGATGGTCGCCGCCGCCTGCTCACGCCCGAGAGCACGATCGCGATTCAAGAAGCGCTCGGCACCGACATCGCGATGGTGCTCGACGAGTGCCACCCCGACCGCGCCGGCGCGGACGAGACAACTGCGCCTGGCGAGCGAGCGCGCTCCGCGATGCAGCGCACGCTGCGCTGGGCCGAGCGCGCGATGCGGGCGCGCCGGCGCGACGACCAGGCCGTCTTTGGCATCGTGCAGGGCGGTTTCTCGCCCGCGCTGCGGCTCGACAGTGCGCGTGCGACTTCGGCACTCGGTTTCGACGGGCACGCGCACGGCGGCCTCGGTCTCGGTGAAGAGGCCGCTCTCCGCGCGGATCTCGTCTCGCTGGTCAACGAAGTTCTGCCGCCCGCCCTGCCCCGCTACCTGATGGGCATTGGCCGGCCCGTCGATCTCGTCGACGCGATCGCGCGTGGCGTCGATCTATTCGACTGCGTGCTGCCGACGCGCAACGGGCGACACGGCCTGGTGTTCACCGCGCACGGAGTGCTCGCGCTGCGAAACGCACGACTGCGCGACGATGCGCGTCCGATCGAAGAGGACTGTGATTGCCCGGCCTGCACGCGACACAGCCGTGCGTATCTCCGACATCTGATCCACGGTGGCGAGGCGCTCGGCGCGCGGCTCGCCGCACTGCACAACCTTCGGTTCTACTACCGGCTGATGGCGGACAGTCGCGCGGCGATCGCCGAAGGGCGATTCGAAGCGCTGCGCGAGCGGATCAGCGCGGCGACGACGCAGCGAGCGGAGTGAGCGCGTCGAGCGCGACGCTGATCGCGGCGCGAGCGGGAAGAGAGCTGCCGAGCGCAGATGGAACGACGCGCAGGTCGCGCGCCAGCGCGGGCCAGAGTCGCGAGCGCAGCGTACGCCGAAGCGGCTCGAAACAGAGCGCTTCGCCCGCAGCGGTCGGAATCGTGCCGAGCACGATCACCTCCGGCGCGAGCGTGAACGCGAGAACGACGAGGCCCCGGGCCAGCCAGTCGACGAAGCGCGCGAGTTCGCCGAGCGCGAACGAGTCGCCCGCGCGCGCCGCGGAGATCACGTGTTCGGGGGTCACGTTCGCTCGCACGCCCGCGTGCGCGACGACGAGGCTGCCCGACGGAGCACTCGCGCGAAGCCGGGCGGTCCAGGCCGCACCCCCGACATAGGCTTCGAGACAACCGCGCAGGCCGCAGACGCACGGCCAGCCGTCCCACTCGACCGGCGCGTGACCGATTTCTCCCGCGCTCCAGGCGAGCCCCCGATGCACCTTCCCGTCGAGCACGAGGCCCGCGCCGACGCCGGTCGACAGGGTCAGAAAGACGACGTCGCGGGCGCCGCGGCCGGCGCCAAACCGCGCTTCGGCGAGCGCCGCCGCGTTGGCGTCGTTCTCGAGCGCAACCCGCATCCCGAAGGCGTCGGAGAGCCGCGCGACCAGCGGCACCCGCTCCCAGCCGGGAAGGTTCGGCGGGCAGCAGGCAGAGCCGGTCGCGGGATCGAGCGGGCCCGGCGCGCAGACGCCGATCGCCGCGAGCTCGGCGGTTCGAAGACCGGCTGCGCCCGCGACGTCGCGCGCCGCGTTCACGATCACCGCGAGGTCGCGTTCGGGATCGCCGCTCGCGGGGAAGGCAATGCGCTTCTCGGCGCACGGGTTTCCCGCCGAATCCCCCAGCGCGATCACGACCTTCGTGCCGCCGATGTCGATGCCGAGTACGTGCGGTTCGCCCGCCCTCATCGCGCCCACCTCGAACCCGTGTGGAGTCGTCGTCGATCCTACCCGCCCCCGCCCGATCCGCGCGCCGGTTTCGCGCAGCTCTGCCGGCAGCCCCGGCCGGTCTCAGGGTTTCTCGCGGTCTGCCGATGCAGGGCGACAGCGCTCGTTGCGCATGGTCTGCGCATCCAGTGGTTCGAGCGAAGGAGGCTTCCGATGCCCCGATGTCCTCGCCGATTCCCGATTCTGCGGCCCTTGCTGATCGCCGGTCTCGCCGCCGCGCTCGGTGGCTGCGCGTCGCTCGAGCGTCTCGACGTGTTCGGCAACGAATCGCGACTCGAACTCGCGCAGCGGCAGTACACGCAGTCGCTGCGCTGGGGCGAGATCGACCGCGCGAGCCGGTTCGTCGCCGAGGACGCGCGCGCCGAGTTTCTCGCGAAGGCGGATCGACTGCGCGAAGTGCACTTCACCGACTACACGCGCGGCAAGCTCGACGTCGACGAGCAACTGCGTCGGGCGACCATCGACGTCACCTACCTGGGCTATGCACATGCGTCGCTGGTCGAGCTCTCGGGCCGCGAGACGCAGGTCTGGGAACGTGAAGAGGACTCGAGCACCTGGACGGTACGGCCCGACCTTTCGGGGCTCGAAGATCTGATGGACGCGACCGCGGTACCCGCGGTCGGGTCGAGGCGCTGAGCGCCGTGTCCCGTCGACCGCGGATCCTCGTCGCGGACGACGTGGCGATGAGCCGGGAGGTCGCGCGTCTCGCGCTCGTCGTGCTCGGGAACGTCGAGACCGTTGCCGATGGTGAAGCGGCGCTCGCCCGCGCGCGCGTCCATCGGCCCGATCTCGTGGTCGCCGATCTCGAGATGCCGAAGATGGACGGCCTCGCCCTCTGCCGCGCGCTGCGGGCCGATGCCGGCCTGCAAACGATTCCCGTCATTCTGCTCGCCGCGAGCCAGGCGCCGGACGAGCACGCGCGCGCGGTCGACGCGGGCGCCGACGACGTGCTGGCGAAGCCGATTCAGCGACGGATTCTAGTCTCGAGCGCCCGGAGGTTTCTGCACCCCGAAGCGGGGACCGGTCTGCCGCGCGTCGAGATCGATGCCCCGGTCGCGCTGCGCAGCGGCCCGCAGCTCGCGGAAGGACGGGTGCGAAACGTTTCGCGCGGCGGCGCGTTCGTCGAAGCCGACCTTCCGCTCGTCGTGCACAGCGAGCTCTCGATGGAGTTCGCACTACCGGGCAGCGCGGCGCGCCTTGCGCCGACGGCCCGCGTGATGTGGGCACGCCCGCGTGCCTCGTCGTATGGACCGGCCGGCGCGGGCGTGCGTTTCATCGCGCTCGATGGCCAGTCGGCGCGGGATCTCGACGACTTCGTGCACGAGCGTCGCGTGCAAGCGCCGGCGGCAGCGTCGGCGACCGGGAGTGCCGCATGAGTCCGCGCATTCGAATCGTTCACGCCTGCAAGGGCGCTTCGTCATCGAGCTTGGGCGATCGGTTCGCGCGGTCATCCGGCCGGCACGCATTCTTGCTCGCAGGATGGGTCTTCTACGCGGCGTTCATTTCGGGTGAGCGTTCCGCGCTCGCAGCGGAAGCCGAGTCGTCGGCGCCGTACGTGAGCGCGGTCGAGGAAGCGGAAACCTCGCGGGCTCGCTGGATGGCGCGCGCGCAGGAAGCGAACGATCGCGTCGCGAAGGCGACCGCGGCACTCGCGAAAGCGCAGGCGGACTGGGAGCGGATGAGGACGCGCAACTATCCGCGCGGCGAGGCCCGCGCGAAACTGCGCGACGCCCTCGACGATGCGACGACCGAACTCGCGACCGCCGAAGAAGCGCTCGTCACGCTGGTCGAAGAAGCGCGCGCGGCCGACGTTCCGGCGAGCTGGCTCGACGTCGACGAGACCGCCGGAAACGCGACCACGCGCTAGTTCGACCTCGACGCGCCGCAGCGCGAACGATTCGATCCGGCGCGTCGCGGGCGGCGTCGCCGAGCATCGACCGGGCTGCGTCAGCGCAGCGTGGCCGCGTCGCTTTCGTATTCGAGCACGCCGGGAACGTACGTCTCGTGCGCACGCGGTCGCCGAATCGTGAGCACGCGATCCCCGCGCCGCACGATCGTGTCGTGTCGGGTCACCTCGGTCCCCGGGACGCGCAGCCGCACTTCTTCGACGATGACCGGCTCGTGGCCGGCACCCGGAGCCGTGGTTTCGAGCGTGGTGGCCCCCCGCTCGTCGAACCGGACGCGCAGATCGTCGGCCGCCAGAGCCCCGGCCTCGTCGAGGGCCGCGTGCAGTGCATCGAGACGCGCGTTGAGCGCCTTCAGTCGCTCGACCCGTGCGCTCAGCCCTTCGCCGTACGCCGCGACGGCCGCGCCGTCGGCCGGCGTGTAGCGACCGTACTCGGCGAGCTCGCCGGTCGAGACCTTCTCGGCGGACGCGCGATGACGGTCCGGGACACGCTTCTCGTCGTCGGTGAAGGCGAGATTCCCGTTGGCCTGCCGCCAGCGGAACAGATCCGCGGCCAGCGCCGTCGTCCCCCACGAGAGCGCGAGGGTCGAGGCGAGAGCAATCTTGATGACGAGTCGGTCAGAGCGCAGCATCCGCAGGTCCTCCAGCATGATCACGGCGTTCGGGTTCGTGCCCTCCGCAGAGAGGGTGGCCCGCGCTCGCCGAAACGTGTCACCGGCAACGCGAGGCGCACCGGCAGTCTCTGCGCACCGAGCGCGCGGTTGACGCTGCGAAGCCGCGCCGATAGGCTGCGGCTCCCTGTTGCGGGGTAGAGCAGCCTGGTAGCTCGTCGGGCTCATAACCCGGAGGTCGGGGGTTCAAATCCCCCCCCCGCTACCACACAGTACCCCGGCCGTTGAGCGCGTCCGCTCGCGGCCGGGGTTTTCTGTTTCGATTCGAAGCTCGATGAGCCCTTCTACGCGGAAGCCGCGCACCGGGTCGCTCGACACGCGCATGCGGCGGGGGGCAAGCAGGCTCCGAAGGGCCCGTCGGCCATCGTCGCCGCCGCGTTCGAGCAGCCCTCGCAGGTCTGAGGCTCGTTCGCTTGCGACCGCGAAGAGCGCTTCGAGGTCGAAGCCGCTGTTCTGCTCGCCGAGGCGCGATTCGATCTCGTGGCGTTCGCGATCGAGCTCGGCGTAGAGCGTCGTCGCTTCGTCGACGCGCCCCGTCTTCGCGGCGAATCGCGCGAGGTTGCTCATCTCGAGCTCGATCTCGGCGAGGCGAGCGCGAAGCTGCTCGGGCGGTTCGGAGGCGAGGCGTGCGCGGACGATGCCGAGCGCTCGTTCGATCACGTACCGAAGGGCGCGGGGCGTGAGGATCTGCGCGTCGATGGCGGCCACGATGCGAGATTCGATCTCGCTCTGCGCGACGCGCAGCCGGCTCGTGCAGACGGTGGGCCCGCGGTCGAACGCGAAGGCGCAGCCGAGGGTCGCGGTGCCGCGGTTGCGATAGAAGCCGCCGCCGCACGCGCCGCATTCGAGCAGACCCGAGAGCAGGTACGGCCGGCGACCGTTGCGGCCGAGGCTCGCGACGATGCGTCCGCCGGCGCCGCGTTCGATCTCGGCGCGTCGGGCCGCGCGTTCGCGTGAGGCTGCGGAGAATGCACGCTCGTCGACGATCGTGAGCTCGGGTGAGTGCTGACATAGCCACTCGCTCTCGGGGCGCTCGTAGCGCCTCCTGCGGCCCGTCTCGTGGTCCTTGATCCACTCGCTGCGGTTCCAGACGCGCTCGCCGAGGTACATGCGGTTATTGAGCAGCGCGAGAAGAGCAGACGGCGCCCAGCCCCGGCCGCGCGGAGACGGAATGCCCTCGTCGTTGAGGCGTCGTGCGATGCGGCGCAGGCCGTCGCCGCTCGCGGCGAGCTCGAAGATCCGGCGCACGATCGCGGCTTCGGCTTCGTGCACGACGATGCGGAAGCCGGCGGGGATCTCGGCGCCGTGGGCATCGAAGCGGCCGCTCCCGAGCGGCGCGGTGCGGAAGCCGTAGGGCACGTTGCCGGTCGCAAGTCCGCGCTCTGCACGCCCGCGCATGCCGCGATGCGTGTCCGCGCGCAGCTTGACGAGGTACTCCTCGGCGATGATCCCCATGACCTTCGAGCCCACGTTGAAGGCGTCGAGCCCGGTCGAGGCTTCGAGCGCCGTCTTCTTCGCGGCGCGCAGCCGGTTTCGAATCCAGCCGAGGTCTTCGGAGTCGCGAGCAAGGCGCGAGAACTCCCAGCACAGCAGCACGTCGAACTCGGTCACGCGTGCGACGAGGGCGAGGAGCCGGGGCCGGTTGTGACGCGAGGCGCCCGAAACGCCCGCATCGGTGACGACGAGATCCTCGACGACCTGCCAGCCGCGGGCGGTTGCGAACTCGCGGCAGCGGGCGATCTGGTCTGCCGGCGAGTCGGCAGACTGCTTATCCGTGCTCATGCGGGCGTAGATCGCGGCACGCGTCGGCGGACTCACTGGACGGCCTCCCTCCCGGTGTTCGGCGCCGACGATGCTCGAATGTGGCGCAGGATGTCGAGGGCGAGGCACTCGGCGAGGGCATCGAGGAAGGCGTGGACGTTCGGCGAGAAGCCCTCGCCGGTCGCGGCGGGCGACGCCGGGGCGGCCGGCACAGTGGGCGGGGGAGTCACTCGAGGCGGCTTTCGACCGGCGCTCATCGGTCGAGCCAGGAGCACGCGGGGGCGTCGTGCCAGTCGCGCACCCATTCGAGCGCCGCAGCCAGGTCGAGCACAGGGCGGGGGGACGGACGCGCCGCTTCGAGCGCGACCAGCTCGGCGCCCGCACAGGGCTCGACCGCGAGCCATGCTTCACGATCAGGCCCCATGCCGAGGAGCACGCCGCGACCACCCGCATGGACCCCGAGAACAGTCACCGCCGGGCCTTTGTCGCCTGCGTCGAACTCTCCCCTTCCGTCCGCCTCTGGATCGGCCGAATCGACTTCGACTTCGACTCGCTTATATAAGCGAGTGTCGAAGCGTCGATCTGTCGAAGGGGCTTCGACGTCGAACGACTGTCGAAGGGTGTCGAAGCTGTCGATCTGCTTCGAATGGCTCATGCCGCCACCTCGTCCCCGGCGCCGCGAGATTCGGTCGAGGATGGCGAGAGGATCTTCCAGCTACCTCCGATCGGTCGCACGAGGGAGCGTGCGGCCCATGCGCGTGCTGTCTCCCGCGCACGGCCGATCTGCCGCGCACTCGGGTTCCCGCTCTGCCCGCATAGCTTCCGCGCGATCTCGGATGCGGAGACCGTCTCACCCGGCATGAGGCCGAGCTCGGCCGGCGTTCGGTCGGGCAGCGTGTCCTCGTGTGCGACTTCGAGCGGCATCGCGCCCATGTCCGCGAACCGCACGGCGCCGGCGACTTGCTCGGCGATCAGGGCGAGGCCCGAGTCGCCGTAGTTGGACTTGCCCGGTGCGATGCGAAGCCACGAGAGGTCGGGCGCGAGGCGGAGTGCTGTGAGCTCCTGCTCCTTCCGAATCCGCTCGACGCTCAGGCTGAATCGCGCGAACGCGCCGAGGAGCGTGCTTCCGAAGCCCTCGCCCCGCGCGCCTGCCGCTGCGTCGCCGCCCTCTCGCGCCGCCGCCCGGCTCGCCTTCGAGACGTGGTGGACCAGCAGGACGCACGCCCCCGTGCGGGTCGCCAGCTCGGCCGAGAACTCCGAGACGGCCGCTGCCCACTCGCCTTCGATGAAGCGCAGCGCCCTTCCTTCGTCGTCGCGTACGAGAAAACGGCCGAGCGGGTCGAGGATGACCAGAGCGAGCTCGGGCACCCGGGCGGCACGCGTGACGAGGCCTTCGAGAAACTCTCGATCGAGCTCTGCGCCGCGCGCCTCGCCGCCGATGGCCGCCACGTGCACGAGCCGGGCGAGCTCCGATCGTTCGTCGGGTCGGATGCCGTCGGCGAACGCCGCCCCCTGCCGTAGTGCGTGAAAGGCGAGAATGCGCCGGCGCATCTCGGGCTCGTCGTCCTCGCGCTGCACCAGAAGCACGCCGCGCCGCTCGCCCGATGCGATCCGCACCGGCTCGGGCGCCGCGGTCTCGCGCTGGCGGACGCCGACGATCGGCAGTCCAAGAGCGATGTGCGAGGCCATCGCGATCGAAACGAGCCCCTTCCCACCTCCTCCGGGTGCGACCAGCAGCCCGTGAACACCGAGCGGAAGCACGCCCGGCAGAGCCCAGCGGCGGGCGTCGACCGGGATCGGCTGCCCGCTCTCCGCGAAGCATGAGCCGGCACTGAATCCGCGCAGCGAAGCCTCGATCCGCGCGACCTTCGCGGCTCGCTCGAGCGCGCCCCCCTGTGCGCCGCCGGTCGTCGCGAGCGCTGCCCGCACGGTCCGCTCGAGGTAGTCGCGCCTCGAGCTTTTTCCTTCGTCTCGCTCGTCGCGTGAACGGCTCTCGGCAATCGCTGCGACGATCTCGCCTTGCGTGCAGCCGCCCCGCGCGAGAGCGCACGCGAGAGCGAAGTCGAGATCCGACGCGGAGCCCGCACCTCGCGAGCGGTCCTCGCGGGCGAAGACTCGATCGAGCTCCGGGCTGGCGTCGAGGATCGACCGCACACGCGGCGAGACCGCGGCCAGGGCGGAGCCGTTCAGGAGCCGCGCCGTCGCCTCGCCGGGCGCTGCATCCCGCACGCGCGGTTTCGTCGCGACTCGCACAGGGGCGAAGAGCTCGACCGCAAAACGTCGCGCCGCGTCGTGTGCCAGCAGCGTGCACGGTGACGTGCCGCGCCCGAGAATCCGCTTTTTCTCGTTCGGGCGGTTCTGCGTTCCAGGCACCCTCATCACGCGGGCCGCATCGGTGGCGTTTGCATCCCCGCCCAGCGTCGCAGCGAGACCTTTCTGGATCGACTCGAAATGAGTGATGCCCCCTTCGGTGTCGACCGCGAGCGGCTCGGCGAAGAGCCACCACACATGCATGCGCGCGGGGCTCGTCTCGACCAGCATCGACGGCGCGCGAAGATCGGGCGGCAGGCGCCCGAGCCGACGCGCCATGTCGGTCATCGGGTCGGCCGCGTCGAGGTCGTCGAAGTCGACCGCAGCCGCGACGGCCACCGCGAGATTCTCGCGCGTGCTCCGCTCCGCATCCGAGCGCCGCGTGCACACGCCGACGTGCACGTTGTTCGCGCGCGCGAGCCCGTCGACGATGGCGAGAGCCTCGCCCACGCTCTCCGCATACATGCGCACGACGCCGCCACCATCAGGCGGGATGCCCCGCACGTCGATGAAACCGGGCGCAGCGTCGAAGAGCGCCGAGAGGAATCGCGAGCGGTCGTCGGAGGGCGCAGCGTGCGCGGTCACGATGCATCCCGCGCGCGTCGCAGCGCGCAGGACGCTCGCTCGATCGCCGCCTGCGCAGAGACGATACCTGTCGTGTCGCCGTGGATGTCCGTGCACGCGGCACGTGCCGTGCGCCATCGCTCATCGGAAAGCACGAGCTGTGCGTCTACCAGCACGGCCAGCTCATCGAGCGCAGAAACGATCTCCTCGAGCCAACACGAGCACTGGGCGGCGAGGTGCTGCTCCAGCGCGTCGGGGGTGCCACTTGCCCCGGCCGAGACCCCGGTTGCGATCGCGACGAGCAATCGGGCTGCTCGCCGTGCGTCGGCATCGATCCGGCCGGTCATTGCGGATCCCTCCCACGAGGGATCTGCGGCCGCAACAGCCGCTCGATCTCAGTCGAGGGGATCCGGCGCCACCCCCTGCCACCGAGTGTCCGTACGCGCCCTTGACGAATCCACACGCGGACAGTGCCCGGGCGGATTCGCAGAGCCTCGGCCAGTTCAACGACCGTGATCAGTACATGTTCCACGGAGTAGGTCTCCTCGCGCCGATGCGCGTTCCTACCCCCGGAAACCGGGAACTAGCCGGGGGGGCTAGTTCCGCCGCGACGCGATCTAACGCGGTCATGCCGTGCGTCCCGGGCCTGATCCGCGATCAACGCAGCGAGCTCGTCCTCCCGGGTCATCTGTTCATCAGACGGCGCGAAGATCTCCCGTGCACGCTGCAGGCGGCTGCGAGCAGTATCGTCGTGGACCCTGAGGACACGCGCGACGTCTGCGACTGCAGGCGGCTTGCGTCCCGCTTTACGACGTTTCGCGCGCAGTCTCTCATAGACCTCGAGCGCCTCGGCGGCCTCTTTGTCCCCGCGGTATCTCGGCTTCGTCACGGTGCCGAGCTTGCTGCGCACAGAATCCACCTCCTGAATCTCTCTGTGCGCCATCCGGGCTAGTGCACCGATGTCGTCGGGGTGCTGCCGAAGATCAGCCACCATCGGCGGCGCCCATGCGCCGCGCCCGACCAGTCCCTCGATCTGGAGCAAGCGATCGCCTTCGGCCGTCGTGAGCACGAGCTCCCCGAACGGTCCGAAGGTGATGGTGCCGAACTCTTCTCCTGTCGCAGCATCCCTCATGCTGTGCGTTCCGAGGACACGCAACGGACCGTGCATCCAGGGGTGAGGAACAATCGCAGGTGTGTTGCGCAGCCGCGGCACGAGCGTTTCGTGCCCGTGGAGAGGCGGCATGAAGTAGCCGTCCCGGTCGAACGAGTTGAGCGGGAACCCCCTGAGATCCTCGGTTTCGCCGAGTATGCGGACGATCTCGCGAGCGCGCGGCGCGAACTGCGCGCTCGTTAGCGCTCGATTGCGGATCGCGTCTGCGCGCTCTTCGACACTCATCGAGTCCTTCGTGCGCTTCCGGGTGTTCCGCTCTCGCTTCGGCGTTCGTTGTTTGCTCACCGCGTGCTCCACCACGGCGCTCCGAAGAGGCCCCGGGGAAGAACGCGGAGCGGCGTTCGTTCGGGAGCGACCCTATCCCCAGGGCTTACGCGCTCAGCCGCGCACGATCACTTCCCGCGCCCGCGCAGGCGATCGAGCACGCGGCGAAAAAACGTGCGCACGCGCCGGGCCTCAGGGGTGGCGCCGACGCCGGCCTCGCTGCGCGGTGGCTCCGTCTTCTCTGCCGGCCGCGGCGTGGTCCCTGCGATCGTCAGGCCGCCCGGGCCTTCCTCGATTCGCCACGGCGCCGATGTCTTCGAGAGCAGTCGTGCCATCTCCTCGCTGCTCAACGGACCGCGACTCTTGGCGATCTGCTCCTTCTCCCACGCGATCAAGTTCTTCAATGACACGGAGATACTCCTCCCTTGCGGTATGAAGTCGCGCTGCAGAGGGCCGTCGCTCGCGTCAGCGCGACTCCTCGTGTCGACACAACCGCGAGGGTCTTGTGGAGCTACGGCGTCTCGGGCTCGATCGCGGCCGCCGACTCCGGGTCCGACTCCTTCGCCCGCGGCGGTTT
The DNA here is from genome assembly GCA_964505355.1 of uncultured Myxococcaceae bacterium. GTDB lineage: Bacteria > Myxococcota_A > UBA9160 > UBA9160 > UBA9160 > CAZDHU01. Next base: position 13,758 of record CAZDHU010000290.1, read on the forward strand.
GATTCCCACGATCGTCAGGCCGCCCGGACCGTCCGAGAACTTCCACGGAACC
>CAZDHU010000291.1:0-2108 GCA_964505355.1 uncultured Myxococcaceae bacterium
CCTTTCAAGAGCGGAGTCGAGCGCTTCTGCGCCATTCAATGCGTAAGAATTAAGTGATCCCAATATGTCTAACAATGAATCGAGTAGGCGTTTTTTTAGTTTCAGGTTTATTTCAGCCTCTTCAACTTCTTTGATAAGCAACTCGGTGTCAACTTTAAGCGCTTTCGCTTGTTCAAGCTCCAACATTTCTGATGGTAAGTTTGAATTAACAACATCAACCATCATTTCAAGGCTCATCATTACATTGTCGTCAATCGGGTGAAATATGTCATTTGTCGTTCTGTCCAAGTTGAATTGAGACTTAAAAAATTTGAGTTTTGCCAACGGTCGTAAATAGAGTTCATGATTGATATTCACAATTGATTCGACCGCTTTGGTCGTCTGCTCGTGAAGTCTTTGAATAGAAATTGCGCCGCGAGAAACTGCAACCAAATCGTTTGGGTTGATGTTGTAGACATCTCCAATAAACTGCCGATAAGGCGCATTATACCCTCGACCTCGCTTTATGATAGTGACTAGCCGAGTTGCAACCGTGGAATTTTCTGTCATTTGCTTCACTCCTGATGTCTTCGACGTTCTTCTAATTCTTCATCGGTGTAATTCTTGAAAGAGCCGACTTCAACAAACTCTCTGCCATCCCACTTATAAATATCTGTAAGCCTAGGTGCATTGTAGTAAGGCAGATCAACCGACCAATCTGTATTCACTATCAAAATTTCAAGTTTGCCGTCGTTGTCAATATCCTTGAATTCTGCTGGAACGGGGCAACCGGAACCTAAAAAACCTATTTCTTCCAACTCCATGTCTCGCCAACCAAAGATTCGTACGGCATTACCGTGTGCCCCGGCAGGATATTGAACTATAATTTCGTTCTTGCCGTCGTGATCTACATCTTTATAGTCTACTTGGAATCGTTGTGTATTCTTGCCGTGCGATGTTTCATCTTCATTCGTGTTCTCAATTTGATCTTTATTTATGCGATCAAAGATAGACCGCACATCATTAACAACTGTTTCCCCAGTTTTGGTGATGTGTTCAGCGAGAAGGGCGTTCGCTTTGTCGGCACGCTTTTGTTGATAAAGCGCATACCCAAACGAGACAAACGCCAGTATGAAACCGATGAATTCCAATGTGTTTGTGGTTTACGCTTTTCGTCCGTGCGGTGCTTTGAATAGATCCCTACGGGATGACAATGCGCGTGGCGTTTTCGATCCCGCCTAACGCGGGCGGATTGCCATCCGCCCCTACAGAAAGGCGGCGGAACCCGCGCCCCGGAACCTTTCTAACAATTTTCGCGTGTAACCATTGAAACGCCAGGCAGAACGGCCATAAACTCTCCGGAGCATGGCCATGCCGGTGGGCAAAACAAATGTCTGGCGACTTCTTTGAGCGGCATCCGGTTTGGGGGGTGCCGCTTTTTTATTTCTTCTTGCGCGGCTTGTCTTCCACCACCACGGCGGCGGGAAACTCTTCGGGAAGCTTGATGAGCTTCTGCTCAACGATGGCCCAAACGTTGAACAGCGTGTAGTAAAGTGACAGACCGCTGGGGAAATTGTTGAACAGTAAGACCATCATCACCGGCATGATGTAGAGCATGGCCTTTTGATTCGGATCGGTGAGTGTGGCCTTCGACATGAAGAACTGCGAAACGCCCATCACAATCGGAAGCAAGCCAACGCCGCTGCCGTACATTGGAATAGTGAACGGCAGGTGGAACATGAAGTCCGGCTGACTCAAATCCGAAATCCAACCGAAGAACGGCGCCTGTCTAAATTCAATCGTCGAACGGAAGATGATAAACAGGCCGTAGAGAATCGGCATCTGCAACAGCATCGGAATACAACCCGCCGCCGGATTCGCGCCGCGCTCTTTGTAGAGCGCCATCATCGCGGAGTTCATGGCCTGCGGGTTTTTCGCGTGCTTCTCTTTCAGCGCTTCGATCTCGGGTTTCAACGCGGCCATCTTCTTCATTGCGATCTGCGATTTTCTCGTCAACGGCCAAAGCACAACCTTGACCAAGATTGAGAAGATGATAATGACGATGCCGTAGTTGGAAATAATCTTGCCGAGTTGCTGCAACAACCACAACACAGAGAGCGAGAACGGTT
>CAZDHU010000292.1:0-20188 GCA_964505355.1 uncultured Myxococcaceae bacterium
GCCTCGAGGACGAGCTCGACCGGCGCGGGCACCCGCGCTTCGCGACGTGGCTCTCTCGCAGCCCGCGCGTCGAAGCCCTGAACTCGGCGAGCGGCGAGCCGCTCTCCATCCTTCACCATGCGCAGGGCACCAGCGTGCACCGCCAGATGCGCGCGCTCGCCGAAGAGGTGCTCACCGAGCTCGATCTCGCGCCGGCCGCGCAGTCTGCAACGCAGCCGGGCCGCGCCGAGCCCGCATCGAACGTCGAATCGCTCCGCGCGAAGCGAGTGCGGCGCGAGCCGAACCGGGATGCGCCCGACGACGAAACGAGCGAGACGGGCTTCGACTGGAAGCGGGCATTTCTGAAAGGGCTGCGCGGCTGGTGACAATGCGCGCGGCCGGGGCAAAGCGCCGCAACGCACGAACCCTCCGAACCGTTCTGGCGGCTCGCGAAGGCCGGCGTACTCTGCGCGCGCGAGGCGTCTCGACCGAACAGTTCGACGGTCGTCGACGCCGGAATCGCACGACGACCTGACGAGGGAGGCAGCATGGCGACGTTCGGCATCGTGGTGGGCGGTGGTCCCGCTCCGGGCATCAATGGCGTGATCGGCGCGGCGGCGCTGACCGCGACGACGAGCGGCGCGCGCGTGCTCGGACTGATGGATGGATTCAGCCATCTGATGAAGGGCGACGTCTCGCAGGTGAAAGAGCTGCGCGCCGAAGACGTCTCTCGCATTCATTTGCAGGGCGGCTCGATCCTTCACACCTCGCGGGCGAACCCGACCCGAAAGCCCGAAGACCTCGTGCGTGTGGTCGAATCGCTGGGCCGGCTCGGCGTGACGCATCTGGTGACGATCGGCGGCGACGACACCGCGTTCTCGGCCAAGCGCGTCGCCGACACCGCCGAGGGCCGCATCCTCGTCGCGCACGTACCGAAGACGATCGACAACGATCTCCCGCTGCCGGGCCACGTTCCCACCTTCGGCTTCGAGACCGCGCGCGAGCACGCGGCGGTCGTCGTCGAGCGCATCCTCGAGGACACGCGTACCACGGGGCGATGGTTCTTCGTCGTCGTGATGGGACGCAAGGCCGGCCACCTCGCACTCGGCGCGGGCAAGAGCGCGGGGGCGACGGTGACGCTGATTCCGGAGGAGTTTCCGGGCGAGACGATCCGGCTCGATGACGTGGTGCGGCTGCTGGAAGGCGCGATCGTGAAGCGTCTCGCGCTCGGTCGGCCCGACGGCGTCGCGGTGATCGCGGAAGGCATCGCCGAACGACTCGATCCGAACGAACTCGAAGTATTGAAGGACGCGCCGCGCGACGAGCACGGCCACGTGCGGCTCGCCGAAGTGCCGCTCGGCCGCGTGCTGCGGACGGCGGTGGCCGATGCGCTCGCCGCGCGCGGGGTGAAGGTGGCGATCGGCGACAAGGACGTCGGCTACGAGCTGCGCTGTGGCCAGCCGAGCGCGTTCGACCGCGACTACACCCGCGATCTCGGCGCAGGCGCCGTGCGCACGCTGCTCGCGGGCACGTCGAGCGTGCTCGTCACGCGGCGCGAGGCGCGCATCGTTCCGATTCCGTTCGCCGACTTGATGGATCCGAAGAGCGGGCGGACGAAGGTGCGGATGGTCGACGTCGACACCGACGCGTTCCGCACGGCGCGCGCCCTGCAGCATCGCGTGACGGGGGCCGATCTCGCGAACGACGCGTTGCTCGCGAAGATCGCGGCTGCCGCGAAGCTCACGCCGGATGCCGCACGGGCCCGCTACGCCGTGTTGCCGGAGTAACGCGAAGGCGCAACGCAGCGCGGCAGGAACGTCGGAACCCGCGGGCCATTCGATCGGGATGGCTCGCGCGAAGCGGGCTCCTACACTGCGCGGGTGTCCGAAAGAACTGCACCCGCTTCCGGGATTGCGTATCGCCCCTGGTGGATCCCGCCGTTTTTGGGTGCGGTTCCCGACGTCGGATCCGAGCGGTTGCGCACGCTCGGTCTGGTCGCGCTCGCGCTCTTTTTCGATCAATACGACTTCGGTCTGCTGACCTCGGCGCTGCCCTACATCGCGGCCGAACTCGGGATGGCCGAATCCGATCTCGGCGCAAAGCTCTCGCTGGTGCGGCTCGGCGCACTGCCGGCCTTCTTGCTGCTTCCACTCGCCGATCGTTTCGGACGCCGCCGTGCCTTTCTCATTTCGATCGCGGCGCTCAGCATCGGAACCGCGCTCACCGCGTTCGCCCGAACGCCCGACACCTTCGTGGCGCTGCAGATGACGACGCGCATCTTCATGACGGCCGCGATGTCGCTCGCCTTCGTGATCATCACCGAAGAGTTTCCGGCCGAGCATCGCGGCTGGGGGCTCGGCATGCTGGGCGCGCTCGGCGCCTGCGGAATCGGGCTCGGCGCCGGGCTGTTCGGAGCGATCGATCTCTTGCCCGGACGCTGGCGCGCTCTCTACGCGATCGGCATCGTGCCCGTCCTGCTGCTTCCTTTCTTCGCGCGCGGACTTCGCGAGACCCATCGCTTCGAGCGACACCGCGAGAGCGTGACAGGGCGAGGAACCTCGGCTGCGGTGCTCTGGTTGCGACAGTTCGGCGGGTTCGTCCGTGCGCACCCCGGGCGCGTGCTCGCGGTATCGACCGCATCGTTCCTCGGCGCCGTGGGCTCGGTCTCGGTTTTTCAGTTCACCAGCGTCTTCGTCCGGCAGGTGCACGGCTGGAAACCGTGGGAGTTTGCGGTGATGACCGTGGTGGGCGGAGCCTTCGGCATCGTCGGCAACATCGTCGCCGGAAGGCTCGGGGATCGCTTCGGCCGGCGGCGGATCGGCGCGCTCGCGGGCGTTTGTTTTCCCGTCTTCGCCACCCTTTTCTATCAGTCGCCGGGCAGCGTGTTGCCGCTGGCGTGGGTCGGCTTTGTCTTCTGCGTTGGCGCCAAAGCGACCATGCTGCGCGCGTTTGCAACCGAGCTCTTCCCGACGGCGCTACGAGGCAGCGCGATGGGGCTCGCCGAGGTGCTCGGCACGCTCGGTGCCGCGACCGGGCTCTTTCTGTTCGGTCTCGGGACGCAGCAATCCGGAAATCTCGCCGACATGGCCAGCCTGCTCTCGATCTCCGTCGCAGTGGCCGGCGTGGCGATGCTCGCGTTGCCGGAAACGCGGGGGCGCGAACTCGAGGCGCTGCATCCCGAAGATTCCGTGGCATCGTGAAGCGCATGCGATAGAACGAGTCGCGAGCCTCGGGGATCGACGAACGAGGAGGGGGGGCGATGGCGCGGGGGGTTCTGGTCGAAGCACGGACGTCGGTGCGCGCGCAACGCGCCATGCGCTGGGTCGAATCGCTGGCCGCGTTGCCCGGGCGGCTCGCGGGTTCGGAATCCGAACGTGAAGCCGCGGCGCAGGTCGGTCAGTGGATGCGCGAGCTCGGGGTTGCGGACGTCGAGACGCGATCCGTTCCCTCGCGGCCCCGCGCCGGCGCGGTGCTCGCGCTACACGCCGCGGTGTCACTCGTCGGGCTCTGGTTCGGGGGCTTCATCGGCGCGGCGCTCGCGCTGGTTGCCGCCGTTTCGTTCGCAGCGGCGGTCTCCGGCGGAGCGCGCGTGCTCTCCGCGCTGTTGCCCGCACCGCCGGCCTGCAGCGTGATCGGTCGCGTGGGCCCCGATCGTCCCTCGCGACGCATCGTTCTGTCTGCGCATCTCGATGCGGCGCAAGCGGGCTGGCTGTTTTCGAAGCGGTTCGCGGACGTGCTCGCACGGCACGCGCAGGCGCGGATCGGATCCGCGGCCGCGAGCCGCGGGCCGCTCGCGCTGCCCCACGCGATGCTCGTCGCGAGCGCCGGCATCGCCGCGGCGAGCGCGCTCGGGGCGAGTGGTGTGTGGATGACGGCGGCGACTGTCCTCGTCTCCGCCGCGGCGCTTCTCACGGTCGGCCTCGGGCTCGAATGGGCGCTTGCCAAAGCGTCTCCCGGCGCGAACGACAACGCGTCGGCGGTGGCGGGCATGCTGACCTGTGCCGAGCAACTGCTAGCCCAGCTTCCGGCGGACACCGAGCTGTGGATGCTCGGCACCGGGGCCGAAGAGGTCGGCTGTCGTGGCATGCACGAGTTCGTGCACACGCACACGGCCTGGCCGCACGACGCGACGCTCTTTCTCAACTTCGAATGTGTGGGCGGAGGCCGCCTTCACTGGGTTCGCAGTGAAGGCACGCTCGGCCGCACCGGCTATCCCGCGACCGGTGTCGAACTGGCCCGCCGGATCGCTGCGAGCGGCGGCTTCGGCGACGTGACACCGACCGATCTGCTCGCCGGCACGGACGGCCACGTGCCCGCCGCGCACGGCTTCCCGTCGGTGTCGTTGATCTCGCTCGAATCGAACGGCGTGCCGCGCAACTACCACCGCGCGGACGATCAACCGGCCGCGATCGACAGCGCGATGATCATTCGTGCCGGCGATTTCGGAGCCGCCATCGGCGCGGCCTGGCTGCGCGGCGAAGCCGGTCCTCTCGCGTTGCTCTGAGCCAGTCGCGCAGCGGGGCGAGCCCTCTCCGGTGTTCCGCCGGCCCGCGCTGCGCGCAATCCCGTCTTCGCCGTCGGCGCTGACGCTGCGCAACGCCCTTCAGAGCAGGAAATTTTGGGGAATTCACGTGCGTCGAGCCGCTGCGCGGCGCGATCGACGGGGCGCGTCTTGCCGGCAGGATGCCAGAGCACGCGACCGCAGAATCGGCGCGTAGTCCTCCGTCCGACGCCCGAATACCGTCGCGCGTTCGCGCGTGATGTCCCGCCCGGGCACCGCTCTTGCGTTCGGAACCGTGCGCCGGGGACGTGAATTCCCCGGCCGGCCACCTGACTCGCGCGAGGTCACGAGCCCGCGCGAGCCACAATGAGGAATCTCCCATGAAGCGCTCCTTCTCGATGCTCGCCGGGTGGATGATGCCCGCGCTGGGTCTCGCGCTCGCTGTTGCTGCCGCTCCCGCGCAGGCCGTCACGCTCACCGCCGGCGACATCGTCGGCGGCTCGCCGTCCGAAGTGATTTCGCTCGGCACCGTCTCCGCGATCGGCGGAAATCTCGCGCACAAAGTCGTGATGGGCGTCGATGGTGTCGGCGTCAGCGACGGCTACGTCGGCGGCGAGATCGACAACGCACGCGAGTCGATCGTCTTCTCGTTCGATGCCCCGCTGGTGCTCTCGGAGTTGCAGCTCGGCTTCTTGTTCGAGACGCCCAATCACGAAGACTCGATGAACGAAGTCGCGGAAGTGATCGGCATCTTCGGCGACTCCATCTACATCGGGCAGCTCTCGGTCGTCGACGCGCTCACCGGCGCGTGGTCGTTCTCGCTCGGCGGCGCGGTGACGAACCTCTCGATCGCGACCGAAGCGGGTGCGGGTGTGTTCGCGATCGCGAATCCGTTCGGCGATCTGCTGATCGACACGCTGATTCTGAACCCCGTCGACGTGACCGGCCAGACCGACTACCGCAATGCGGACTACTCGTTCGTCAGCATGACGGCCGTCCCGGAACCGGGCACGGCGATGCTGCTCGGCGCGGGCCTCACCGGTCTGCTCTTCGCGGGCCGCAAGCGCGCCTGATCGCGCTGTCGCGGAGAGCCCGCCAGGACGCTCTCCGCGCGACGGCCATCCTCGAACGCCCCGGAAGGATCCCCTCCTTCCGGGGCGTTTCGCGCTCTGCCCGCGTACCATGCGCGCCGTTCGCGGGGCCGGGCCACCGCGCGGGGAGCGCCGGGATGTCGATCGTGGAGGTTCCCGATTCGGTCTTGCCGAAGCCGCCGCAGGGCCCCATGCCCGCGCCGATTCCGCTGCGACGCATGATCGGCCCGAGCGTGATTCTCGCTGGCCTTTCGATCGGTAGCGGCGAGTTGATTCTCTGGCCTCGGCTCGTACTCGAGCACGGGTTCGACGTCTTCTGGGCGGCCTGTTGCGGCGTCACGCTCCAGTTCTTTCTCAATCTCGAGATCGAACGCTGGACTCTGCTGACGGGCGAGAGTGCGGTGGTCGGCTTTCTGCGGCTCTCGCGCGTTTTCGGCCCCGTCTTCTTTCTCTGCGGCACGCTGCCCTGGATCTGGCCCGGCTGGGCGACCGGAGCCGCACAGCTCGTGACCGGTGAACTCGGTGGATCTACCGTCGGTGTGGCGATCGCCGGCCTCGTTGCGTGTGCCGTCGTCCTGACCACGAGTCCGGTCGTCTATCGCACGCTCGAAGCCGTGCAGCTCGTGCTGGTGGCGACGATCTTCGTGTTGCTCGGAGCGCTCGCGCTCTTCGTCGTTCGCGCGGAAGACGTCGCGGCGCTCGTCCGCGGCGCGTTTCGCATCGGCCATGTGCCGGCGTCGATCGATCTGCCGCTCTTTCTCGGCGCGCTCGCCTTCGCCGGAGCCGGCGGATCAGTGAATCTCGCCCAGTCGAACTACGTGAAGGACAAGGGCTACGGAATGGGCGCGATCGGCGGGCGCCTCGTCAGCCCGTTCACCGGTCGCGAAGAAAGCGAGAGCCAGATCGGAACCGTGATGGACGATTCGGCCGCGAGTCGTTCTCATTTTCGCGTCTGGTGGTGGCGCGCGAACGTCGAGCACTTCGTCACGTTCTTTCTGCTCTGCATCGGCTCGCTCGCGCTGCTCTGTCTGATCGCGCGCGCACTGGTGCCGGCCGGTGCGGCACCGGGAGAGGAGCTCGCGTTTCTCTCGCTGCAGGCCGACGTCCTCGCCAGCCGTTTCGGCGGATCTGCGCGTGCGGCATTCGTCGTGGCGGCGATTGCCGTCCTGCTCTCGACCGAGCTCGCGCTGCTCGACGCGGTGGCCCGCGTCGCCGCCGACGTGTTGCGCGGCTGGCGCTACGAAGCGCATCCCCGCTGGACGATCTCGCGCCTCTACGTCGCGCTGGTCTGGGGCTTCGTCGCCGTTGGCGCGCTCGTGCTGCTCGGCGGTTTCACGCAGCCCCTTCGGATGCTGCGACTTTCGTCCGCGCTCAACGCCGGCGTGATGTTTCTCTATGCCGCGCTGCTGCTGGTGCTCGCGCTGCGCAGCCTGCGGCCGCCCGTTCGTCCCTCGCCCCTGCGAATCGCAATGCTCGCGGCGTGCGTCGCGTTCTATGGCGGCTTTGGCGCGCTCACGCTGGCGAGGCTCGCGGGATGGCGCTGATCGAGTCGCTCTCCGATCGGATGGCGTCGGCCGGCGCGGCGCTGGCGCGCGTCACCGAGCGCTGGATTCCGGATTCGGGGGGGATTGGCCTGTTGCTCACGTTGCTCGCGCTGGTGCTGGGCGTCGTCGGGGCCGGCGCGCCGGGGAGCGAAGCCGTGGTCGCGTGGGGCAACGGGATCTGGGGCCTTCACACGCTCGCCATGCAGTTCACGATCGCGATGGTCGCGGCCTACGCCTGCGTGGCCTCGCCGCGCGTTCACCGCTGGCTCGACCGACTGGCCTCGATTCCCGATCCCGCGCGACCGCGGCAGGCGATCGCGCTCGCCGCCGGGGTGAGCCTCGTGACGGCCTGGCTCAACTGGGCCTTTTGTCTGGTCGCCTGCGCGCTCTTCGTGCCGTTCGTCTGCCGCAGAAATCCGCGAGTCGACGTTCGCGTTCTCGTCGCCAGCTCGACGATCGGTCTCGGCACGGTCTGGCACGGAGGCCTCTCGGGCTCGGCACCGCTGATTCTCGCCACGCCCGGCAACCCGTTGCTGTCGCCCGCGACTGGGAGCCCGGTCGTCGACCGGCTGATCCCCGTCGGCGAGACGATCTTCGCACCGTTCAACGTCGCCTATGTGATCGTGATCGCCGCCGTCGCGTTCGGCGTCTGCGTGTTGCTGCATCCCCGACACGGCGGAGTGTCACTCGGCGAAGCCGAGGTGGCGGCCCTCCTGCCGCGACCGCCGCGGGTGCCCGACGACGTATCGACGCCCGCGGGACGACTCGATCGCTGGCCGGGCTTCACGTGGCTCGCCGCGGCGCTGATTCTCGTCGCGCTCGGCCATCGCTTCGCGACTCGCGGGGTCGGGGCGAGCTGGACGATCGATGCCTACAACGGTGTCTTTCTCGCGGCGGCGCTGCTGCTGCACGGTCATCCGATGGGCTTCGTGCGCGCCTGCCGGGACGGGCTCGATCACGCCTTCGGCATCGTGCTCCAGTTTCCGTTCTATGCGGGAATCTTCGGTCTGATGACGAGCACGGGCCTCGGGCACTGGATCGGCGACGGATTCCTCGCGATCGCGACCCGCGAGACCTACCCCCTGCTGGTCTACGTCTATTCCGCGTCGATGAATCTCTTCGTGCCGTCGGGCGGATCGAAGTGGCTGATCGAAGCGCCCTTTCTCGTGCCCGCGGCGCGCGAACTCGGCGTGTCGGTGACGACGACGCTATTCGCCTATTCGTACGGCGATTCGACGACCAATCTGATCCAGCCCTTCTTCGCGATTCCGATTCTCGCGGTGACCCGCGTGCGGTTCGGCGACATCATGGGCTACACGCTGATCATCGCGGCCGCCTGCTTCCTGGTGACCGCGCTCGCCATGCTCGCGATTCCTTCCGCGCTGCAGGGCCGACCGCGATCGCGCCGGCCGGACTGCGGGATCGCCGCGGGCCGCGCGGCGCCGTTCACTCCGCCGGCTTCTCGGCGCGAAAGCGAAGCCGCACGTAGTCCGCGGTCCAGCGGCCGTCCGCGTCGCAGAGCGTCGGACGCAGCCGCTCACGCACCTCGGCATGGAACGCGTTGCGCTCCGCTGGAGCGATCGGTCGCGCAAAACTTTCGGCGAAGGTTTCGAACCAGCCGGTGACGTCGCCCGGCAGCGGCGTCGGGCGATCGAAGAGCCGGATCGTCGAGACCTGAAAGCCCGCGCGTTCGAGCCGCTCGCGGTATTCGGTGACGCCCGGGAAGTACCAGGGATGATGCGGTGCGGGATCGATGCCGCGAGCGCGCAGCGCATCACCCAGCGCCGACACGATCTTGTGTACGCAGCCTTCGCCGCCGAGCTCTCCGACGAAGCGGCCGCCGGGCACCAGCGCGCGAAAGACGCCGTCGAGCACGCGCTCCGGTCGCTTCATCCAGTGCAGCGCCGCGTTGCTGAAGACGGCGTCGAACTCCGCCTCGAACGCGAGCGCTTCTCCGTCGCCGACGCGCGCGTCGAGTCCGCGTGCGCGGGCGGCGTTCACCTGCGGCGCGCTGCCGTCGATCCCGACCACGCGCGCACCCGCGGCGACGAGTCGTTCGGTGAGAGCGCCATCGCCACAGCCGAGATCGAGAACGCGCTCGCCGGGCGCCGGTGCGAGCAGGTCGACGAGATCCTGGCCGAGATCGGCGACGAAACGCGCGTTGCGCGCATAGCGCTCGGGATCCCAGGTTTGCGTGGTGTGGGACGGGGAATCGTCGGCGTCGCGGGCCATCGCACCTCCGTCCGCAGGATGCCGCGTGATCCCCCACCTCGCTTCCGTGTGCGCCGGCCATGCCACGCGCGACCAGCCATGTCATCTTTCGCCGATGCCCGCCTGGATCGATGCCTACCGCGCGAAGATCGTCTCGCCAGAAACGGCGGTGGCCGCGATTGCTCCCGGAAGCACGGTCTTCTGCGGCGGCAACGCGGCGACGCCCCGCGTGCTCGCGCGTGCGCTGGCCCGGCGCTCACTCGAGGCGCCCGACCTTCGAGTCGCTCACGTGCTGCTGCTCGGAGAGGATCCGTTTGCGGCCGAGAAGGCGGCCGGACGACTGCGGCATCTCTCCTGGTTCGTCGGGCCCGCGGATCGCGAAGCGGTCAACAGCGGCTCGGCGGGCTACGTGCCCTGCCACCTCTCCGACATCCCTTCACTGATCCGCGCGCGGCGACCCGCGATCGACGCCGCGCTGCTGATGACCTCGCCTCCCGACGCGCACGGATTTCTGTCGCTCGGGGTCGAAGTGCTCGCGTCGCTCGCCGCGGCCGAAGTCGCGACGCACGTCGTCGTGCAGGTGAATCCGCAGATGCCCCGCGTGTACGGCAACTCGTTCCTGCACGTCAGCGAGGTGACCGCGATCGTCGAGGCCGAAGAGCCGTTGCCCGAGCTCGTGCCCGAACCCGCGAGTGAGATCGAACGGCGGATCGCGGCGCACGTCGCGCGGCTGATTCCCGAGGGCGCCACGTTGCAGCTCGGGATCGGCGGTGCTCCGAACGCCGTGCTCTCGCTTCTCGGCGAGCGCGACGATCTCGGGATTCACTCCGAGCTGATTTCCGACGCCGTCATGCACGCGGTCGAGTCGGGCATCGTGACTGGCCGCTTCAAGACGCAACACCGACGAAAGGTGGTGACGACCTTCGCGCTCGGCTCCGAGCGCTTTTATCGCTGGCTGCACGAGAACGCGGCGATCGAGGCGCATCCCGTCGACCACACCAACGATCCCGTCGACGCGGCCCGCAATCACCGCCTCACCTCGATCAACTCCGCGCTCTCGATCGATCTGACCGGTCAGGTCTGCGCCGATTCGATCGGCAGCCGCATCCATTCCGGTGTCGGCGGTCAGGTGGATTTCGTGCGCGCCGCGCGACGCAGCGCAGGCGGCGTCTCGGTGATTGCGCTGCCGTCGACCGCGAAGGGCGGTGTGATTTCTCGAATCGCGCCGCTGCTCGAGCCCGGTGCGGGCGTCGTGACGTCGCGCGCCGACGTGCACTGGGTGGTGACCGAACACGGCGCGGCGGATCTGCGCGGTCGCTCGCTGCCCGAGCGCGCGGAGGCGTTGATCGCGATCGCCGATCCACGGTTTCGCGACGAACTGCGTGCCGCGGCCGCACCGAGTCAGCGCATCCGTCGCTGACCGGAATCCTCCGTACCTCGTGATCGCGATCAGCAGCAGCCGGGGCGATGCGCGGCTCTCGTCGCGAGCGCCTGTTTCGCGGCGTCCGCATCCTCGCAGACGCCGCGCTCGGCCGTCACGGCGGGGTTCGCCGAAGCGCACGCACCCGTCGCCGCGAGACGCGCGGACGGCATACCGGTGAAGCCGCGTAGAAAGTCGATCAACGCCGCTCCCGCGCGCTGAAGGCGGCGCTCCGAGCGAGCGCCGGCGTGGCCGGCGCTCACGATCGATCCCGCGGTTCGGCCACTGCGGTCGCGGCGCTCGCGCGCAAACGGGCTCGCCACACGCGCGCCGCGTCGAGCACGATCACCGTCACCAGCACCAGAAAGAGCGCGGTGATCGCAGCGTCGAGCCGGTTGTTGAAGATCACGGTCTGCAGTTCGCGCTGCTTCTCGGCGGCGACCACTCCGCTCGCGAGCTGTGCGCGCAGAAACTCGGCCTGCGCCAGAAATCCCACGCGACGATCCGCCGAAACGATCTTTTCGATGCCGGCGCTGAAGGTGACGACGAGCAGCCAGCCGAGCGGCAGCAGCGTGACCACGGCATGCCGCGGATGCCGCCCCTTCAGCAGGATCGTGGTGGCCGCCGTCAGCGCCGTCGCGGCGAGCAGTTGATTGGCGATCCCGAAGAGCGGCCAGAGCGAGTTGATGCCGCCGAGCGGATCGACCACGCCCTGATAGAGAAAATATCCCCAGCCGGACACGATCAGCGCCGAGGCGAGAACGTTCGCCGGCAGCGACGACGTGCGGCCGAGGGGCGGAAAGAGGTTGCCGAGGAAGTCCTGCATCATGAAGCGACCGACGCGCGTTCCCGCGTCGAGCGTGGTCAGGATGAAGAGCGCCTCGAACATGATCGCGAAGTGGTACCAGAGCCCCTTCAGTGCGGTGCCGCCGAGTGCGCTCGCGAAGATCCCGGCCATGCCGACCGCGAGACTCGGTGCGCCGCCCGTCCGCGAGAGCAGCGTGCTCTCGCCGACGTCCCTGGTGAGCTGCGCAAAGGCCTGCGGATCGAACGCGAAGCCCCAGCCCGCGATCGTGCGCGCGGCGTCGTCGAGCGTCCCGCCGAGCACGGCGGCGGGCGAGTTGATCGCGAAGTAATCGCCGGGTGTCATCACCGCGGCCGACAGCAAAGCCATCACCGCGACGAAGCTCTCCATCAGCATCGCGCCGTAGCCGATGAACCGCGCGTCGCTCTCGACGTTCAGCAATCTCGGCGTGGTGCCGCTCGAAATCAGCGCGTGAAATCCGGAGATCGCGCCACAGGCGATGGTGATGAAGCAAAAGGGGAAGAGCGTGCCGGCGAAGACAGGCCCGCTGCCATCGACGAAGCGCGTGAGTGCGGGCAGATGCACGGGCGGCCGAACGACGGCAAGTCCGAGGGCGAGCAGACAAACCGTTCCGATCTTGACGAAGGCCGAGAGGTAGTCGCGCGGCGCGAGAAGCAGCCAGACCGGAAGCACGCTCGCGATGAAGCCGTAGACGATGATCGCGAGCGCGAGTGTCTTCTTGTCGAGATCGAAGAATGGACGCAGCGCGCTGCTCTCCTGCACCAGACTTCCGCCCCAGACCGCGAGCAGCACGAGCGCGACGCCGCCGAGGCTGGCTTCGAGCACGCGCCCCGGGCGAATCTTCACCATGTAGATGCCCATTGCGAGCGCGATGGGAACCGTGGCGGCGACGGTCGAGGTTCCCCACGGGCTGCCGAACATCGCGTTCACCACCACGAGGCCGAGCACGCCGATCAAAATCACCATGATCGCGAGCACGCCGACCAGCGCGGCCGCGCCGCCCACCGGCCCGATTTCGTCGCGCACGATCTGTCCCAGCGACTTTCCGTCGCGTCGCATCGAACCAACGAGAATCGTGAAGTCCTGCACGGCGCCACCGAGCACGACACCGATCAGGATGTAGAGCGTCCCCGGCAGGTAACCGAACTGCGCGGCGAGGATCGGGCCGACCAGCGGGCCCGGACCGGCGATCGCGGCGAAGTGGTGGCCGAAGACGACCCAGCGATGGGTGGGGACGAAATCTTTGCCGTCGCGCAGGCGATGCGCGGGCGTCGTGCGCCGATCGTCGAGCGCGAGCACCCGGGCGGCGAGAAACGCAGAGTAAAAGCGATAGCCGAGCGCGTAAACGCAGAGCGCGGCGACGAGAAACCACGCGCTCGACAGCGATTCGCCGCGCACGAAAGCGATTTCGCCGAGGGCGAACGCGCCGAGGGCGGCAACGAGAATCCAGAGCAGGGCGCGGCCGATTCGCATGGCCGCGCATTCTATCAGCCCGCGCGGGCCGCGACGCGGCGGCGTGCGGAGCGACTGGAATCGGCCGCCGAACCCGGTGCCGCGCCGAACGAGGCGGGCATCCGCGGTGCGGCGAACGACCGGGCCCAGTCATCGAACCTCGATCTCGCCGGCGACACGCGGGTGATTCGTCCGAACGACCGCGCGGCCGAGAGGATCGGCGGCAACCCCTCGAGCCGCGACTGGATCCTGATCGGCGGAATCGCCCGCGGGCCGCGCGTCGCCGCTCACTTCGCCGCGAGACCGCGCAGAATGATTTCGGCGAGGGCATCCGCGGTGTCCTTCGGCGACCCGGCGATTGCGGGCATCACTTCGGGGCGCGAGAACTCGCGCCCGAGGCTGCCGAGCACGCGTGCGACGGCCGCCGTATCGACGGGCTCGATCTGGCGCTCGGCGACCGCGCGATCGAGCAGACTGCGCGCGACCGCGATCACGTAGCCCTCGTGCGCGTCGAAGAGTCGGCGCGCGCCCGGAACGCCCGCGAAGTCGCGCGCGAACTCCGCCGTCGTCGGACGCACGGCCTCGTTCACCGCCGCGAGATAGCCGCGCAAGGCTTCGAGCGGCGGCAGTTCGACGTCGAGCACGCCCATCGCTCCGCGCCCGATGCGATGCAGCCGGCGGTCGACGATCGCGAGCACCAGCTCGTCTTTGCTCGGCGCGATGCCGTACAGCGTGCGCAGCGAACAGTTCACGCGGGCCGCGATCTCGGCCATCGTCAGCTCGGCGAGTCCCCCTCGCACCACCAGCCGTTCGAGCGCGTCGAGCAGCTCGCGCTGTCGCTCGGTGAGTCGCCGTTCGGCTTCCGGCGCGAGCAGCGGCTTCGGCGCGCGAACACCCGCGAGCCGCGGGCGCGCACTCTCGCGCCCGCGCACGGTCAACGGATCAGTGCCTCCGGCACCTCGACGACGCGAGCGCGCAGCCACTCACCGAGGCTCTTGGCCTGCGCGTCCTGGCGGGTGGCCGCGGCGACGCCTTCTTCCAGCAGCCCGTGCACGACGAAGTTGAGCGAACGCAGCGCCGGAAGGCGATGTCGATCGACGCGCAGCGGGGCGATCTCGGGTAGCAGCGCGCGCAGTCGTTCGACGTCGAGAAACGCGTCGAGCCACGCGAAGGCTTCGTCGCTGCGCGCAAAGACGCCGAGGTTCGCGTTGCCGCCCTTGTCACCCGAACGCGCGCCGATCACCCGGCCGAGCGGCGCGAGACGCACGGGGCCCGCGGGCGCCTTCGCCTTCGGACCGGGTGCGGGCACGATCGAGACCGCCTGCTGCGGAATCACGGAGTCGATGCGGCGCGTCTCGCCGCCGAGAAAGACGACCTCCTGCGGGACGCGATCGGCCGGAACGAGCGCGGGCTCGTAGACACCGAAGGGACGACCGGCCGACGGCCCACCGCCCACACCGAAGAAACCGGGAATCGTCGAGAGCCCGAGTTCGGTGACCGCGTTCGAAAACGCGCGCCCCACCTTTCGTTCGTCGGGATCCTTCACGCTGATCTTCCAGATCGCGACCGCCTGTTCGTTGGTCTCGGGATCGGGTTTGTCGTTGCGCATCAGGCGTGTCGTCACCTGAGCGAAATCTCCCGGCTTCAGCGGGCACGCGCGCCAGAAGGCTTCTTCGACCAGCGCCGCCTTGGCCTCGATGTCGAGCCCGGTCAGGCAGATGCTCATGTCGTTTCGAAAGCCGCCCGCGCGATTGATGCACACCTTGAGCGTCGTCGGCGGCGGCTGTCCCGCGATGCCGTGCATCCGGACGCGATCGGGCGCGATCTGCGCGAGCTGAATCGTGTCGAAGCGTGCGGTCACGTCCGGGCCCAGGTACTCGGGGCCGCCGATCTCGTAGAGCAATTGCGAGGTGACGGTGCCGATCGAGACCTCGCCGCCCGTGCCGTCGTGCTTGCCGATCACCGACGAGCCGTCTTCGGCGACTTCGGCGAACGGGAAGCCGACGCGACTCATGCCCTTCACTTCGGTGAAGAACGAATAGTTGCCGCCAGTCGCCTGCGTGCTGCATTCGATCACGTGGCCCGCGACGACGGCGCCCGCGAGTGCGTTCCAGTCCGTGCGCTTCCAGCCGTGGTGCCAGGCGGCCGGGCCGCAGACCACGGCCGCATCGGTGACGCGGCCCGTGATCACGATGTCGGCGCCGCGTTCCAGCGCATCGACGATGCCCCAGCAGCCGAGATAGGCGTTCGCGGTCAGAAACTTCGACGCGTCGCGAATCGGCGCCCCGGTTTCGAAGTTCGTGATCGCGCCGGCCGCGACGAGCTCGTGCATGCCCGGCACGAGATCGTCGCCACGCACGAACGCGATCTTCGGCTGCAGGCCGAGCTTCTGTGCGACCTCCGCGACCGCCCGCGCGCATCCCTCGGGATCGAGGCCGCCCGCGTTCGACACCACCTTGATGCCGCGCTCGAGGCAGCGTCCCATCACCTCTTCCATTTGCGTGACGAAGGTGCGCGCGTAGCCGCCGCCCGGATGCTTGAGTCGCGTGCGCGCGAGAATGAGCATCGTGAGTTCGGCGAGCCAGTCGCCCGTCAGCACGTCGATCGGTCCGCCTTCGACCATTTCGCGCGCGGCCGAAAGTCGGTCGCCGAAGAACCCCGAGCAGTTGGCGATGCGAATCGGTCTGGCCATCACGCGCCTCCCTTGCTGCCGGCGTCCGCCGCCAGCGGTTCGACCACGAGCAGCAGCGTACCGGTGGCGACTTGCTCTCCGACGGCGACCCGCACTTCGCGAACCACTCCGTCTTCGGGCGCGCACATCGGATGCTCCATCTTCATCGCTTCGAGCAGGACGAGCGTCTGTCCCGCACGAACGGCGTCGCCGGCGCCAACGCGAAGATCGATCACCTTGCCGGGCATCGGTGCGACCAGTCCGCCGGAGGCCTGTTCGGCGCCGGGAATCACGAAGCGCGGCTGGATCACGAGTTCGACGTCGCCTTCGCTGCCGTGCACCACCAGCCGATCTCCGGCTCGCGTGATGCGCGCGGCGAGACGCCGGCCGTCGATCTCGACGTCGATCCCCCGCGCGTCCGCCGAATGCACGCGTGCGAGGGCGCCGCTGCCGAGGCGAAACGATCCGTCGCGCTGCGCGCGATACCGCACCACGAGTTCACGATCGCCGCGCGCGAATGCGACGCGCTGATCGGGAAGCCTCGCATTGCGCCAGCCACTCGGGATGCTCCCGAGAAGCGGCGCGCTGGCGCGATTCTGCGCCTGCACGAAGAGCGCGGCCGTCGCGGCGAGTCGATCGAGCGCGTCGTCGGACAGCACGAGCGAGTGCGCCGGCTTCACGCGATCGATGAAGTCGGTCGTGGTGTCGCCGGCGAGAAACTCGGGCGTACGCAACGTCGCCACCAGAAAGTCGCGATTCGTCACCACGCCGCCGAGGTGCAGCTTTTCGAGCGCGAGGGCGAGGCGCAGGGCTGCTTCGCGCCGCGTTTCCGCGTGCGCGATCACCTTGGCGAGCATGGGGTCGAAGTGAACGCTGATCTCGGAACCCTCGACGACGCCCGAATCCCAGCGCACCGGCGGCTCGTCCGCGGGTTCGAAGGCGAGCAGCGTGCCCGTGGCCGGAAGAAATCCCGCCGCGGGATCTTCGGCGTACAGGCGCGCTTCGATCGCCGCGCCGCTCTGTCGGATCTCGTGCTGCGTGAATCCCAGCCGCTCGCCACACGCGATGCGAAGCTGTTCGCGCACGAGGTCGATGCCGGTCACCGCCTCGGTGACGGGATGTTCGACCTGCAGCCGGGTGTTGACTTCGAGAAAGAAGAACTCGCCCGTCGCGTCGTCGACCAGAAACTCGACGGTGCCCGCGCTCTGGTAGCCGAGCGCGCGAGCGAGCCGCAGCGCCGCGTCTCCCATCGCTTCGCGCATCGCCGCATCGACGCGCGGCGAGGGCGACTCTTCGAGGATCTTCTGGTGCCGGCGCTGGATCGAACACTCGCGCTCGCCGAGGTGCACGATCGATCCGTGACGATCGCCGAGGATCTGAATCTCGATGTGTCGCGCGCGCGGCACCCATCGCTCGAGAAAGACGCGATCGTCACCGAAGCCGCCGGCCGCTTCGCGCCGCGCCGCGGCGACCGCTTCGACGAGCGCCGCGGCCTCGTTCACCACGCGCATGCCCTTGCCGCCGCCCCCGGCGGCCGCCTTGACCAGCAGCGGATAGCCGACCGCGGCGTCGTTCGCGGGATCGTCGGAGCCCGGCAGCGTCGGCACGCCGGCTTCGCGCGCGAGCGCCTTCGCGGCGAGCTTGTCGCCCATGCGTTCGATCGACGCCGGTTCGGGGCCCACCCAGCACAGCCCGGCCGCGATCGCCTCGGACGCGAAGCGCGCGTTCTCCGAGAGAAAGCCGTAGCCCGGATGGATCGCATCGGCGCCCGTCGCGCGCGCGGCGTCGAGAATCGCGCGGCCGTCGAGATACGAACCCGGAAGACGCACCGCCTCGTCGGCGTCGCGCACGAACGGCGCGTTCGCATCCGCGTCGACGTACACGGCGACGCAGCGAAGGCCCATCGCGCGGGCGCTGCGGAACACACGGCGAGCGATCTCGCCTCGATTCGCCACCAACAGCTTCGTCATGCTCACAGGCGAAACACTCCGTATCCCGGGGCTCCTTCGATGGAGCGGTTGCGAACGACCGACAGACAAAGGCCGAGCACCGTGCGGGTGTCGCGCGGATCGATGATGCCGTCGTCGCTGATGGCACCGGTGGCTTCGAGGGCGAGCGATCCCTTCTCTTGAATCGCTTCGACCATGGCGACGATCTTCGCGTCGAGCGCTTCGTCGAACGCCTCGCCCTTTCGAGCCGCCTGCGCCCGGCGCACGATCGACATCACGCCGGCGATTTGCTTCGGGCCCATCACGGCGATCTTGGCCGTCGGCCAGAGGAACGTGAAGCGGTTTTCGAACGCGCGTCCGGCCATCGCATAGGTGCCGGCGCCGTAGGAAGCGCCAAAGATCACGGTGAGGTGGGGCACCGTCGAGTTGGTGAGCGCGTTGATCATCTGCGAGCCCTTCTTGATGATGCCCGCCTGCTCGAAATCGCGTCCCACCACGAAACCCGTCAGGTTTTGCAAGAAGACCAGCGGCACGTCGATCTGATTCGAGAGCTGAATGAAGTGCGCGGCCTTTTCGGCGGACTGCGGATTGAGCACGCCGTTGTTGCCGAGCACGCCGACCGGGTAGCCGTGGATCGACGACCAGCCGCAGACGAGCGTCGTGCCGTAGCGGGGCTTGAACTCCTCGAAGCGGGAGCCGTCCACGACACGGCCGATCAGCTCTCGCACGTCCACCGGCCGTCGCAGGTCGGGGCTCACGAGACCGAGCAGCTCCTCCGGGTCGAGAAGGGGCGGGTCTGCGCGCAGGCTCGGCGGCGGGCCTGCCTTGCGCCAGTTGAGATGGGAGATCACCTCCCGGCACAGGCGACAGGCATCCTGTTCGTCCTCGGCGAGGTATTCGCCGAGCCCCGAGACCTCGGCGTGCATCTGCGCTCCGCCGAGGGTCTCGTCGTCGGACTCCTCCCCAGTGGCCATCTTCACCAGTGGCGGGCCCGCGAGGAAGATCTTCGACTGGTTGCGGATCACGATGTTGTAGTCGGACATGCCCGGCTGGTAGGCGCCGCCCGCCGTCGACGAGCCGAAGACGACGCAGACGACCGGGATCCGAAGCTTCGAGAGCTCGATCATTTCGTAGAAGAAGCGACCGGTCTCGGCGAAATGGTCGACCCGTGCGCGGCGCCGGCGCTTCTGCCCGTCGCCGTCATCGGTTTGCACCCGCAGATCTGCGCCGGCGGACTCGACGAAGCTCACATAGGGGATGCGGTTGTCGCGCGCGATCTCGAGGGCGCGCATCCACTTCTTGGCGGCGTAGGGCGTGAGGGCGCCGCCCAGCACGGTGGGATCGTTGCCGAAGATCACGCACTCGACCCCGGCGATGACGCCGATGCCCGTGATGGCGCCGCCGCCGATGGTGTAATCGGCGTCGTAGGCGGCGAGGGGGCTGATTTCGAGGAAGGGGCTGTCCGGGTCGAGCACGTTCGCAATGCGCTCGCGAACCGGGAGCTTGCCCCGCTTCGCGAGCCGCTCGTGGTGGGCCGGGCCGCCGCCGGCCTCCGCGGCATCGAGGAGCCGATCGATCTCGGCGAGCTTCTCGAGCATCGCGGTCCGGTTCTCGAGAAAGGCGTCGGCGCGTGAATCGAGATTCGACCGCAGGGGAGGGGCGAGAAGAGGCTGCATCGTGCATCCCACCGTGTCGCCGGGGAGGCGAGGTTTCTGTTGACGAGGAGATTACCCGAATGGTAATGTCGGTCAACAAGTATTACCAACCGTCCGGGAGGACCGTGGAAGAGCTTCTCGTCGCTCGCAGCGGCAGCGGCGTGGTGACCGTCACGCTGAATCGTCCGCAGGTGAAGAATGCGGTTTCGGGGCCGATGTGGGAGGAGCTTCGTCGCATCTTTGCCGAGGTGACGCAGCGCGAGGAAGACCGCGTGCTCGTGATCACGGGGGCCGGCGGGGCCTTCTGCTCCGGCGCGCAGCTCGGTGCCGGGATGGGGAGCCGCCAGCACCCACTGAGCGCCATGCACCCCGTGAGCGCGGCCGCTCTTGCTCTGCACGACGTGTCGAAGCCGACTCTCGCCAAGGTCGGTGGCATCGCCGCAGGCGCCGGCATGAACCTCGCGCTCGGCTGTGATCTGATCGTTGCCGCAGAGAGTGCGCGCTTCTCCCAGATCTTCTCCCGCCGGGGCCTGAGCGTCGATTTCGGTGGCACCTGGCTTCTGCCGCGGCTCGTCGGGCTGCACAAGGCCAAGGAGCTCACCTTCTTCGGCGACATCCTCTCGGCTGCGGAAGCGGAGAGGATCGGCGTCGTGAATCGGGTGGTTCCCGACGCGGAGCTCGATGCCTTCGTCGACGCCTGGGCCGAGCGCCTCGCCGCGGGCCCGCCGCTGGCGCTGCAGATGACCAAGCGAATGCTCGGCAGCGCGTTCTCCCTGAGCCTGTCCGAGGCCCTGCACTGGGAGGCCGCGGCGCAGGCGGTGAACTTCGCGAGCGAAGACACGCGAGAAGGCATCGCCGCCTTCGGCGAGAAGCGGGCGCCGGTCTTTCG
>CAZDHU010000293.1:0-39570 GCA_964505355.1 uncultured Myxococcaceae bacterium
CATCGTGTGCAGCCAGTCCGGAACCTCGCGGCCCGACGCTTCCGACAGCTCGCGCACGCGCGCCGTCGCCTCGCCGAAACGGCGCGCCGAGTTGAAGACGCCGATCCATCCATCGCCGAACTCGGCGGCGCGACGCAACGCCGCATCGGAGCGACCACCGACGACGATCGGGATCGCGGGCGTCGGCACGGGCAGAATGCGCGCGCGATCGATGCGATGAAACGAATCGTCCGCGCTCGTCTCTTCACCGGCGAGCAGCTAGCGCAGAATCCGCAGCGAGGAATCCATGAGACGGCCGCGCGTCGCGGGATCGACGCCGCAAATCGAGACTTCGTGTCGGTCTTCGCCTCCGATGCCGACACCGAAGATCAGCCGGCCCGGCGCCAGTTGCGAAAGCGTCGCGAGCTGGCGAGCGACGGTCACGGGATGTCGCAACGGCAAGAGATAGACGCCGAGGTAGATCGGCAGATCGGGCACCCGCGCGGCGAGCGCGGTCGCCGTGACGAGCCCGTCGATCCCGTCGCCATCGTGAAAACTGACGTGATCGATGGTGCCGACGTGGTCGATGCGATCGCTCGCGAGCAGACCGAGGTCGATCAACGACGCCGGTCGCAGCGCCCGGGAAGTGACGAGGCCGATTCGAAGGTCCGACATCCGCTTCCTCTCGGCCGTGGGCCACTCGCCCTGAACCTTCGGGAAGTGACCGCGACCCCGAGAAACGTGACACGTCGGTGTGATCCCCGGCTGATCGCCCCGGAGAAAGCCCGGGCCGAGCGCAGGATCGGCCCGATTCGGCACCCGTCTCGCGATTTTCGCCGCTCGACGCCGATCGATCCGCCAGCGCGCGGGGTACCTTCGAGGCACCCGGCGTCTGCGCCGTGCACGCGCCTTGCTCCGCCGAAGGAGACCGCTCGTCGTGCTAAAGGGGCATCTCGACCCGCGATTTTCAGCACTCCGCGATCTGCTCGACGAGCAGCTCGGATCCGGCGCGCACCGCGGTCTCGCGGTGTGCGTGCGCTGGCGCGGCGAACCGGTGGTCGATGCGTGGGGCGGAGATGCCGACGACGGCGGAACCCCCTGGCAGCCGGACACGGGGGCCGTCGTCTTCTCGACCACGAAGAGTCTGACGGCGGCCTGCGTGCACCTGCTGGCCGAACGCCGGCAGATCGATCTCGACGATCCGGTCGTCCGTCACTGGCCCGAGTTCGCTCGCTCGGGCCGTCATCGAGGCAAGGAGCGGACGACGATTCGTCACGTGCTCTCGCACCGGGCAGCGATCCCGCAGTGCCCCGACGACGTGTACGAGTTCGCGCAGATGCTCGACTTCGACGCGATGGCGCGCCGGATGGAAGAGCTGGTTCCCGAATGGGAACCGGGCGGCGAGTGTGCGTATCACGCCCGCAACTTCGGATTCGTGCTCGGCGAGCTGGTGCGGCGCGTGTCCGGCCGGCGGATCGGCGCGTTCTTTCGCGACGAGATCGCCGGACCGCTCGGACTGCGCGGGCTTCACATCGGCGTGCCGCCGGATGCGACGACGCCGCTCGCGACGCTCGAGAACATCCCTGGCGCTGCCGGGCACGAACTGACTCCGAATCCCGAGATCTCCGATCCGCGGAGTCTCGCCGCGCGCACCCTGCTGCGACCGGCGGGCGACCTCGCGGCCTTCATGAACCGACCCGAAGCGCGCGCGGCCGAGATTCCTTCCTCGAGCGGAGTCGCGACCGCGCGCGACCTCGCGACGCTTTTCTCCGGCCTCGCGGGTCGAGCGACACCGAACGGTGTCGCGCTCTGGTCGCCCGCGACGATCGCACGCGCCACCGAACTGCAGGTGCCCGAAGGCCAGCGGGATCACGTGATCGGTCTTCCCGTGCGCTGGGCCTGCGGGTTCCAGAAAGGCGGATCGTTTTCCGCCTGTGGGCCGAATCCGAACGCCTTCGGACACGCCGGCTACGGCGGCTCGCTCGCGTTCGTCGATCCGGACGCCGATCTCGCGATCGCGCTGGTACCCAACCGCCTCGGCAGCGAGCTGCAGACCGGCCTGCGCATGATGCGTGCGGTGAAGGCGATCTACGACGAGGTGTCGGGCGAGCGCTGAGGTCGCCGCGCGGGTTCGGCGTGCAGAGCGTCGGTGCGACGCGGGCCGGTCGAGTTCATCGGATCGAGCAGCGCGTCGAGTTCTTCTTCGCCGAGCGTCGTGCGTTCGCGGGCGATCTCGCGCAGCGTCCGACCGCTGCGCAGCGATTCGCGCGCGATCGCGGCGGTGGCCTCGTAGCCGATCTTCGCCGCGAGCGGCGTGGCGAGCGCGAGACTCGATTCGACCAGCTCGCGACAACGCGCCTCGTTCGCCGTCATCCCGCGCACGGCCTTCGTCGCGAGCGCCGACGACGCGCATGCCAGCAGATCGATGGCGCCGAGCACGTTCCAGCCCATCACCGGCATCATCACGTTGAGTTCGAAGTTTCCCGCCGCACCCGCGAAGGCCACCGCGGCATCGCAGCCGACGACGTGCGCGGCCACCTGCAGCACGACTTCGGGAATCACGGGGTTCACCTTGCCCGGCATGATCGAGCTGCCCGGCTGGAGCTCGGGCAGCGTGATTTCACCGAGCCCGCCGTGCGGCCCGGAAGCCATCCAGCGCAGGTCGTTCGCGATCCGGGTCAGTGCGACCGCGACACCACGCAGTGTCGACGAAACCGTCACCAGGCCGTCGCGACTGGCCAGCGCTTCGAACGGATTCGCGGCGCGCCGGAAGGCGAAGCCCGTCGCCCCGGCGAGCCACTCGATGGCGAGTCGTGAAAACTCGGGATCGGCGCCGACCCCCGTTCCCACGGCCGATCCGCCGAGCGGCAGCTCCAGCAGCTCGTCGCTCGCGTGCGCGACGCGCTCGCGGGCTCGCTCGATCTGTCGCGCCCAGCCGCCGATCTCCTGCCCGAGTCGAACCGGAAGCGCGTCGTTGAGATGGGTTCGACCGAGCTTGACCACGCCATCGAATCGCCGGGCCGCGTGGTCGAGATCAGCGTGCAGCGCATCGAGCGCGGGAAGCAGTGCCTCGCGCAGGCGGCCGAGCACGGCGACGTGCAGTGCGGTGGGGAAGACGTCGTTCGACGACTGGCCGCGGTTCACGTGATCGTTCGGATGAACGGTCCGCGCGGGGTCGTCGAGCCACTGCGTCGCACGTCGCGCGATCACCTCGTTCGCGTTCATGTGACTCGAAGTGCCGGAGCCGGTTTGGAAGACGTCGACCGGAAACTGGTCGTCGTGAAGCCCGCGTGCGACTTCGTCCGCCGCCGCGGCGATCGCGCGCGACCGCGCATCGTCGATCACACCGAGGGTTCCGTTGGCTTCGGCCGCCGCGCGTTTCACGAGGCCGAGTGCGCGCACCATCGCGCGCGGCAGCGGCTCGCCGCTGATCTCGAAGTTCGAAAGGGCGCGCTGCGTCTGAGCGCCCCAGAGCGCGCTCGCCGGCACGCGCACCTCGCCGAGAAAGTCGTGCTCGACCCGATACTCGTCGCGGTCGTTCGTCATCGTGTGTCCTCGAAGCCGGGCCAGCGCGAAACTTCGTGTTCTCCCGCGAGCGTCGCTCGGCCCGGCAGCCGCGTCGACCGGGTCCCGCGGAAGAGAAGAAATCGAAGGCGATCCGAGCTCCGCTTCGTCGCTCAGAACCGAAGCCGCACGAAGAGCCGCTCGGGCAGCAGGCGAACGACGAACAGGACGGGACGCCAGAACCAGGGCGTGTAGAGCGTGAATCGGCCGCGGCGCAGCGCACGCAACACGTCGCGAGCGACACGATCCGGTGTCGCGACGAGCGGCGAATCCTCGTCGACGATCCCTTCGGTCATCGCGGTCGCGACGAAGCCCGGCTTCACGACGAGGACGTGAACGCCGTGGCACGCGAGGCGCTGGCGCAGCGCGGAGAGAAAGGCGGCAAACCCCGCCTTGGCGGCGCCGTAAACGGCGTTGCTCGCGCGGCCGCGGTCTCCCGCCACCGAGCCGATCCCCACGATCCAGCCAGCCCGCTGCGTTTCGAAGCGTGGCGCCAGCGCGTGCAGCACCGTGATCGCGCTGGTCAGATCGGTCTCGATCGTCCGGCGCACCAGCGCGGGATCGTCCTCGCTCTGCTCGCGATCCGGCAGCAGGCCGTGGCAGACGACGACGCCGTCGAGCGCACCGCCCGCACGATCGATGCAGCGCGCGGCGAACTCCGCGTGTCGCTCGATCTCGAGCGCTTCGAACGGTTCGATCGCGACCTCCGCCGCGCCGCGCACGCGAAGGTCGGACGCGATCGGCGCGAGCGCCTCCGGCCGGCGAGCGGCGAGGATCAGCGAGGCCCCTTCCGCGGCGAGTCGGCGCGCGATCGCGAGCCCGATTCCCGAGGTCGCGCCCACCACCAGCACGCGCTCCGGGCGCTCGCGCAGCGCGGAATCGATCGGCGCCCCTGTTCGCGTCATCGTCGTTCGCCTCCGACCAGACCGACCCGGCGCGCCTGCGACGACGAAAACCGCTGCGCGGGATCGACCCGGTCTTTCACCGCTCGAAACTCCGCGAGCCGCGGGGCCATCGCCGTGAACGATTCCCGCGTCGTCAGCGCGTCCTTCGCGAGATAGAGGCGCCCGCCATGGCGCAGCAGAATCGCGTCGAGCTGCCCGAACAGTGCGTGCAGCGGCGCGCCGTCGTAGGGCAGATCGAGCGCGAGGGTGTGGCCGTCGTCGAGCACGGAGAGCAGCCCGGGAGACGCCGGGCCGCAACTCTTCAGCACACTCAGAAAGCTCGCGCGACGCGACGCCGAGATCGCTTCCAGCAGCGCGATCAATCCGTCTCTCGAACTGCGCCGCGGAAGCCAGGCCTGGTACTGCACGAACCCCCGCTTCCCATAGATCCGATTCCAGTGCGGCACGCGATCGAGCGGATACCAGTGGGTGTCGTAGTCGATGAGCCGCTCTCCTCCGCGGTGCGTGAGCCAGTAGGCTTCGTTGAACGCGGCGACCGTCGCGGGATTGAGCGCCTGCTTCGGCAGCAGGAACGGCACCGGCGGACGCAGCCGCCGCGCGACCTCGTACGGCCGGCTGCGCAGTGCGCGCGGCAGCTCGTCCGGCGAGGCTTCGCGACCGAGCATCAACACGCTGCGTCCGAGTGCGCGCCCGCGCGCGAGGCAATCGATCCAGGCCACGCTGCAGGGTGCGTCGCCGTCGTGTGTCGCGAAGGCTTCGAGTGCCGCGTCGAGATCGCGCAGGCGATGGGTGCGCACCCGGTAGTACGCACTCGCGACGCGGCGCAGGCGGATCCGCGCGCGGACGATCACGCCCGTCAGCCCCATCCCGCCGATCGTCGCGTGAAAGAGATCGACGTTCTCCTGCGGCGAGCAGCGGACGAGGCGGCCGTCGGCGAGCAGCAGCGTGAGATCGAGCACGCACACGCCGAAGCCGCCGGCGTGGTGATGATTCTTTCCGTGGACGTCTGCGGCGATCGCGCCGCCGACGGTGACGAAGCGGGTTCCCGGCGAGGTGTGCAAGAAGAAGCCGCGCGGCAGGAAGGTCTCGATCACGTCCGTCAACGAGACACCGGCCTCGCAGTCGAGCACGCCGGTTTCGGGATCGAAGTCGAGCAGCCGGTCGAGGCCGGTCAGCCGGAGCACGCCCCCGCCGTCGTTGATCGCCGAGTCTCCGTACGCCCGACCGAGCCCGCGCGCGATCCAGTCGCGCACCTCTGCGCACGCCACCCACTCGGCGAGACGCGACACCGAATCGGGTCGAACGGACACGGACTCTGCGGTCGGAACGCCGCCCCAGCCGGCGATCGGATGCGCCTTTCCGACCCCGGCGCGAGGTTCCCGACTCTGCATCGCTTCCTTGCCCCGGCGCAGACGGTTCAGGCGCCGGCCACATCAGTATCCCCATGCCGCGCGGCGCGGCGACCGGGCCGCCCGGCGTCGAGGACGTTGGCTTTGCGATGGTTCGGGGTCGATGCGTACAATCGGCCTCCCGTCCGGGCCGTCCTCGCAGGGATTCCGGCCGGTCGCCATCGCGCGAGGAGCCTCCATGGATCTGCCCGAGCGCCCCGCTCCCCCCGCCTTCTCGAGCGGCTGGTTCGCGGTTTGTTCGTCCGACGAGCTGGGTCCGAAGGGCGTGCGCACGGCCTCCCTGGTCGAGCGGGAACTCGTGGTCTTTCGCGCGCGCGGGGGCACGGCCTGCGTGATCGACGCCTACTGCCCGCACCTCGGAGCGCACCTCGGCGTCGGCGGCACCGTCGAAGGCGACACCATTCGGTGTCCGTTCCACGGCTGGCGCTGGCGCGGAAGCGATGGCCAGTGCGTCGAGGTGCCGTATGCCACGTGCGTCCCTGCCGCGGCGAAGATCGGTTGCTGGACCACGATCGAACGCAATGGCCTCGTGATGGCGTGGCTCGACGCAGACGAGCAGCCCGCGGCGCCTGCCCCCGAAACGATCCCCGAGCTCACCGACGGCCGTCACTCGTTCTTCGCGCGGCGCCGCGTCGAGATCACGGCGCCGGGGTCCGAAGCGTGTGCCGCGCGCCTCGACTCCGACTCGCTCCGGCGGCTGCACGGCGCTGAGACGCGAGTGCTCGTCCGGAACGACCGGGCCGTCGTTCGCCCCCTTCACCCTGCGAACCTCGGTGATCGATCCGCGACGCGCGGCGCGCGCAACGAGGCGACGGTACGCCTCACGCACTTCGGACCGGGGCTCTCGTTCGCGCGGATTTCCGGCGCGATCGACGCGGTCGTCGTGCAGTCGGTGACGCCGCGCCGATCCGGCGTGCTCGAACTGACCCACGATTCCTACCTGCACGATCGAAGCGATCGCTTCCTCGCCGAAGGGTTCTTCGACGAGCTCACAGCCGCCCTTCCGCTCGCGCCCGCGCCGCCCGCAGCCCGGCCCACCCCTTCTCGACCGGCTCCGTCGCCGGTCCCCGCCGTCGCTGCAGGAGTTCGTCTTCGCCGGCGGCGCCAACGCACACGCGTGCGGCCGGCGGACGCGAGCGTCTGATCGACCCGATCCGCTCTTCGCGCGCCCCACGCGCCGCCGGGCGACCGCGCGGCGAGATCCGGGCTAGGTCGAGATCAGGCGCAGCAGCGTGCGACGCGCACCCGCGATGTCGATCGGGACGCCGATATCGGCGGAAACCAGCAGGCCGAGGGCCAGCGTCACCAGCAGCGTCCCCAGTGCCTCCGCGTCGACGTCCCCGGGCGCAGCGCCGGCTCGCTGCGCGCTGCTCGCAGTTCGCGCCAGTCGAGAGATCGCTCCCATGATCAGCGCCGAGAACCGCTCGCCGAGACGCGGCTGGCGGATGCAGGCTTCGAGCAGCCGTGGAAACTGCAGCCCCGTCACCATCCCGGTCGGGGGGCTCGCGAGCCAGTCAGGCGTCGACGCGGGCGCGGGCAGGCCGGCCTCGATCGCGCTCCGGCTGCGCATCGCAGCGATCACATCGATGAAGCGTTCGACGGTTCGCGCGAGGTCGGTCGCATCTGCGCCGGGCGCGATGACCGCATCGAGAAACGGACCGAGCACACGCTCCATCGCCGCACCGAGAAAGTCCTCGCGATCGCGAAAGTGCACGTAGAACGCGCCGCGCGTAAAGCCGGCGCGCGCGCAGATCGCATCGAGGCTCGGGGTATCGAGCCCCTTCTCGGCGAACTCGGCGAGACCGGCGATCAGCAGCGCCTCGCGGGTCTCTTCTTTCGAGGCGTCGCGCCTCGTGGGCGGGCCGGACATCCTTCGCGCCTTTCCTCGCCCGCAGGCTCGTTCTCCGCTTCCCCATGGAACCGATCGCTGCGCGGTCCGGCCTCGCCGACCCGGCGCTCCGCAGGGGGCCTCGCGCCGGCAGTCGTGTCCCGCAGCGACCGCGCATACCGTGGCGGATGCGCCGCCACCCCGGCAACCCGCGCCGTCGTTCGCAAGCGCGTGGCTCACCCCGCGCTCTCGTCGTCGCCTCCGAGCAGGGTCAGCGAGTGCGCCTTGATCACCGCGACCAGCCTCGAGCCGCGCGCAATTCCGAGATCGCGAACCGCCGCCGCCGTCACCCGGGCGACGATCCGCTCGCCCGACGCATCGAGCGTCACCAGCACGCCCTCGCCCGCGTCGGCGCAATCGAGCACGCGAGCCTCGATCACGTTGCGCGCCGAAACCCGCCCCGGCGGGCCCGCGGCCAGCAAGATTTCCTCGGCGCGGAGGCCAATCCGCAGCGGCATCTCGCAGGGCAGCGCACGCGGCAGTTCGAGCACCAGCCCGGCCGAGGTCGCGAAGCGCGTCGCGCGCTCGCCCGTGCGGCCCGCAACGCGACCTTCGAGCACGTTCTCCACCGCGAGCCGATCGGAGAGCCGACCGAACGCGCTTTGCCAGAGCACGTCGCGCGGCCGGCCTCGCGCGGCGACGCGTCCTGCGTCGAGCACGATCACTTCGTCGGCGAGGATCATCGCTTCGTCGGGATCGTGCGTGACGTGCAGCGTCGGCACGGCCATCGCGTCGCGCACGCGCGTCAACCGGGCGAGCAGACGCGCGCGCCGCGGGACATCGAGCGAGGCCAGCGGCTCGTCGAGCAAGAGCGCCCGTGGCGCGGACGCGATCGCGCGGGCCAGCGCGACGCGCTGCGTTTCGCCGGCCGAAAGCGTCGCCACGCGGCGAGCGAGCAGCGTTTCGAGCTCGAGCAGTTCGACCGCGCGCGCGAACGCCGCTGCGGGATCGTCCGCGCGCGAAAGACCGACCCGCAGATTCGCGGCCACGTCGAGATGCGGAAAAAGCAGCGGCGGCTGCGGCGCCCAGCCCAGCCGGCGTCGATCAACCGGCACATGCACTCGGCTGGCGGCGTCGTCGAGCGTTTCGCCCGCGAGAACGATTCGCTGCGCCAGCTCGGGACGCAGGCCGAGCACGGTTTCGAGCAACGTCGTCTTGCCGGCTCCACTCGGGCCGACGATCGCGATCGCCCGCGCGCTCGTCTCGACCGAGATCTCGAGGCGCAGTGCCCCAACACGCCCTTCGACCCGAAGACAGGTGACGGGCGCAGAAGCGTTCGCCGCGGCGGTTCCTTCCGTCATCGGGCGTCCGATCCGCGCGCCGCGCGGCCAAGCCAGCTTTCGGCCGCCAGGAGCGCGACCAGCGCGAGAACGAACGACGCGAGACAGAGCCCGAGCGCAGCACGATCGTCGCCGGCCTGCACGCGCGCCCAGATCGCGGTTGCGAGCGTTTGCGTGCGTCCGGGCAAGATTCCGGCCACGAGGGCCGTCGCCCCAAACTCGCCAAGCCCGCGCGTGAACGCGAGCACGGCGCCATAGAGCACCCCCCGCGCGGCGAGCGGAAGCGTGATTCGTCGAAAGACCGCGACCCGGGAAAGGCCGAGCGTGCGGGCAATCGCTTCGTAACGCGGGGAGGCGTCGGCGAAGGCCTGTTCGCACGCGCGCGCGAAGAGCGGGAAGCCGACCACGGCCGCCGCCAGCGCAGCGGCGACCGGAGTGAACGTGATTTCGAGGCCGAGGGCGGAGAGCCATCCGCCGAGCGGCCCGGCCGGCGCGAGCAGCAACAAGAGCACGAGCCCGACAGCAACGGGTGGCACGACCATCGGAAGGGCGAGCACGGCCTGCCAGAGCGAACGCATCGGCAGCCGATCGCGCGCGAGCAGCCAGCCGAGTGCCACCGCGAACGGCCCCGAGAGCAATGTCGCGAACGCACCGATCTGAAGGGTGCGCAGCGCGATGGCCAGCCAGCCCTCTTCGATCACCGGGGGTCCGGCGCCGGCTCGAAGCCAGCCGCAAGAAACGCCGCGCGCCCCGCCTCGCCTGCAAGCGCGGCGAGCAACTGCTCGGCCGCGTGAGGATCGCGTGCGCGTGTGGTCACCGCGCCCACGAGAATCGTGCGCGCGCGCCCGGCCGGTGCTCGACGCGCAACGATGGCGTGCCGCGAAGCCCGCGCGTCACTCGACCAGACGATCGCCGCCTCGACGTGGCCCGCTTCGACCGCGGCCAGCGTGGCGCGCGAATCGTCGGTGCGCAGCAGTCGCGGCGAGACGATCTCGAAGACGCCCTCCTCGCGGAGCCAGCTGCGGCCCGCCGCGCCGAGCGGCACGGCCTCGTCGGGAAGCGCGATCCGGCGCAGGGCCTGCGCGTCGGTCCAGTCGGGCGCCGGCGTGCGCGCGGCGACCGCGGCAGAAACCAGCAGAACCACCCCGTTGGTGGCAAGACGCCGGCGCGTCTCTCCGCGCAACGCGCGCGACGCCGCGAGCGCATCGACGATCGACTCGTCGGCGGACAGAAAGACATCGACTGGCGCGCCGGCCTCGATCTGACGAGCGAGCACGTTCGACGCACCGTAGTTCGCGAGCACGCGAATCGGGGATCCCTGCTCTTCGAGCTGGCGAACGACCTGCGAGAGCGGCTCGCGCAGACTCGCCGCGGCCGCCACCACGAGTTCGGGATCGGCGGCGCGAGCGACGGGCACGCAGGCGAAGAGCAGCGTGAACCACGCGACCGAGATTCGAACTGCGGGTCGCAGACCGACCCGATCGGTGCTGCCTCGCCACTCGCGCGGCAAGCGCGGCCGGCGGGACCGCTGCACCCTCGGATCGAACGCCGCTTCGCCGCTGCCCGCCACCTCGCGCGGCGAGCGCGGCCGGCGGGACCGCTGCACGAGATCGCGGCCGGCCCGGGCGTCACTCCGGCGCGGGGGCCGCTCGCTTCGAACGAGTCGCTTCATCGTTTACGGATCTCCTGCTGCGCCCGCGGACGCCCGACCGGACGCATGGTAACCATTGAGCGCTCGTCGGACCTCCAACGTTTGCCGCCGCGCGCGGCGCCGAGGATTCATGCGACTGCTGCTGCTCGCCGCCGGACTCTTCGCCGCTGGAATCGTTCTGGTCTCGGCTTTCGGTGTCGACGAGGGAGAAGTCGTGACGCTGGTCAGCGTCGACGGCGCGGGCGCCCGCTACGAAACCACGCTCTGGATCGTCGAGATCGACGGCACGCACTGGCTGCGTGCGACGCGGCCCGACGCCGCGTGGCTCACACGTCTGAAGGAACGACCCGAGGTCGAGGTTCGGCGGCGCGAGAAGGCCAGCGAGCCGTTCCGCGCGAGCCCGGTCGACACCGCCGACGAACGGCGGACGGTCAACGACGCAATGGCTCGCAAATACGGTGCGGCCGACGGCATTCTGCGTCGCTTCGTCGACGTCGATCGCGCCGTCCCGGTTCGGCTCGATCCCCGCGCGACCGGAGCGACCGCGCTCTCCGTCTCGCCGGTTCCGTGAGCGCCCGCCCGCACGAAGAAGAGCTGACGATCGATCGACTGGCGTCGGACGGAGACGGCGTCGGACGGCTCTCCGACGGGCGTGCCGCCTTCGTTCCGTTCACGGCGCCCGGCGACCGCGTTCGCGTACGGATCGTCCGCGAGCATCGCCGTTACGTGCGCGCGACCGTCCGGGCGCTGCTTCGCGCCGGGCCCGGGCGCACGGAGCCGCGCTGCGCGGTCTTCGGCAGTTGCGGCGGATGCCGCTGGCAGCACCTCGACACAGCGACGCAGCTCGAAGCAAGGCGCCGGCGAATCGAGGACGCGCTCACGCGAATCGCAAAGCTCGTGCCGCCGGCACCGGTCCGGATCATCCCCTCGCCCGAGCCGTACGCCTATCGCGGCCGTACTCGCGTTCTCGTCGAGGGCGGACGTGTCGGCTTCCGCCGCGCGCGTTCGCACGCGCTGTGCGCGACCCGCCATTGTCCGGTTCTCGTCCCCGCACTCGATCGGGCACTGGCCGAACTGGCAGCCAGTCCTCCGCCGGCCGACGGAGAATGGGAACTTGTTTCTGATTCACACGGCGCGGTTCGCCGATCGGCGTGCGCGACGTCCCGCCCGGGCGATTCGACCGGGCGCGACGCAGATCGGCGCGAAGGGAACGAGGACTCGCGGACTTCGTCCCGAGTCGCGCTGCATGACGACGGCGACGATGCGCTCCGCATTTCGCCGCGTGTCTTCGCGCAGAGCAACGCGCTGCTGGTGGAGCGGCTGGTGGAGGCCGTGCTCGACGCGGCCGGCGAAGGAGATCTCGCGATCGAACTCTTCGCCGGCGCAGGGCTCTTCACGCGCGGGCTCGCGCGCCGGTTCCGCCGGGTGGTGGCGGTCGAAGCCGATCCCGACGCGGCGCGCGACCTCGCGGCCAACCTGCGCGAAGCCGGGCTCGACGGCGTGACTCCGCTCGCGGCGAGGGCGGAGCAGTTCCTCGAAGAACAGCGCGCCCTGCCCGCGAACGCTGCGGCGCGCTGGCAGCCCGATCTCTTCGTGCTCGATCCACCGCGGCGCGGCCTCGCACCGGGCGCGGCCGAATCGCTCGCCGCGCTTGGCGCGGCGCGCATCGTCTACTCGAGCTGTGATCCCGCCACCTGGGCGCGCGATCTCGGTGTGCTCGCCGATCGGGGCTATCGCCTCTGCTCCGTGACGGGGTTCGATCTCTTCCCGCAGACACCGCACGTCGAAACGCTCGCCGTCCTCGAACGCGAGACGTGACGAACTCGGCGTTGGATCGGGGTCAGGGCTCGACGAGGCCGTGCTTGACCGCGTAACGAACGAGCTCGGTCGCTTTTCGCACGCCGAGTTTTCTCATCAGGCTGGTGCGGTGCGCTTCGACCGTCTTCGTGCTGATGGACAGCGTGGTCGCGATTTCTTTCGCCGACAGGCCGTCTGCGATCAGACGCAGAATTTCGCGTTCGCGACCCGAGAGCAGCGCGAACGGCCCGGAACCGCGTTCGGGCGTGCGCAGCTGTTCGACGATCTCGCGTGCGATCGGCGGACTGAAGAAGCTGCCGCCCCGCGTCACCGCACGAACCGCTTCGATGATGTCGGAAGCAGGGCCGTTCTTCAGCAGATAGCCATCGGCTCCGAGTTCGACGGCGCTTTGCACGAACGGCGGATCACCATGCACCGAGAGCAGGATGGCGCGCACGTTCGGCAGCTTCTTGCGCAATCGTTCGAGCGTTTCGAGGCCGCCGAGTCGAGGCATCGTGATGTCGAGGATCACGACGTCGGGATGAAGCCGCTCGGCCTGTCGAAGCAAATCTTCACCATCGACCGATTCGCCGCAGACCGTGACGTCGGGCTCCGTCTCGAGGAGCCGTCGCAACCCTTCGCGCACAATCCCGTGGTCGTCGGCGATCAAGATCGAAGTCACGCTGCGAGCATATGCCGAACGGGGTCCCGGGAGCAACGCCATCGTTTCGAAATCGACGGCGATCGGTCTTCGGCACGCGCGACCCCGTGGACCGGCGTGTCCGACATTCGCTGTTCGACCGGGTAAGATCGGACGGGCGAGGTTCCCGTGTCGGCGTCTCCTGAAGCGCGAGTGCAGCGCCCCGATCCGTCGGGTGAATCCGATTCACCCTTCGTGCTCTATGTCGAAGGCCCCCGCGATCGCGAGATTCTTCGCGCCTGGGCGTGGCGGCTCTCTCCCGCATTGTCGCGCGCCGTCGGGAATCGAACCGTGATCCTCGGCGGCCGTCGCCCCGAGCGCGCGCGCGAACACTTCTCGCGCACGTTCGGTGCGGAGAATGACCGCGCCCGTGCGCTGTGCGTGCTCGATCGCGACACCGAGCCTTCGGGAGCACCGGCGTCGGGTGACCTCTCCCGCGAATCGAACGCACTCGAGTTTTTCACGTGGGGGCGGCGCCACATCGAGAGTTATCTCCTCGTCCCCGAGGCCATCCTCCGCTGCGTCGGTCTGCCCGCGAACGAGCGGAGATCGCATCGTGTCCTCGCGCGTTGCCTTCCTGATCCGAGTGATGAAGCGGCCTTGCGCGCGCTGCACGCGAAGTCGCTGTTCGGCCGGACGGGAATCCTTTCGCGCGCACTCGGCCGCCCCGTCTCTCCCGGGCGTCTCGCGCGCGAGATGGACCGCGCGGAGCTGCACCCGGACGTGCTGGCGCTGCTCGCGCGCGTCGCAGGTCGACTGCGCGAACCCGATCCGTCGTCTTCCGGCGAACGATTGGCGATCGGGGCGGCCGAAGATCGAGTTCGTTGCCTCTGATCTGCGCGCGCTCGCAAATTTGACTTGCCTCGCCGGGGGGAGGCCGGTTACACCCGTCAAGGGGGGAACGAGGAGCCGCCATGCCTGATCCGACGCTTCCGATCTTCGGCACCCGTTCGCGGTCTTCGATCCGCGTCGAATCCGACGCCGATTTCGAACCGGGCCTGCTGACCGATCCGCTGCTCGGATTCGACGACGAGCCGGCCGCACGGATGCGCGCACACTCGTTCGACGCGACAGCGCTTCGCCAGCCGGTGTCGGTGCTGCCGGCGAGACGACCGCTCGTCTTCGCCCGACACCACACGGTGTCGGAGGCCGTGCGCGCGATGCAGCGCGAACACCGCGGGGTGGTGCTGGTGACCGAAGATGGCACCACGGACAGCGCGCTGACGGGAGTGTTCACCGAACGGGACGTGCTGCATCGGGCGATGGAGCCGGGACGCGACCTTCCCGCGCTCGCGCTCGGCGACGTGATGACGCCCGATCCCGAGCGACTGCCGATCGAGTCGACGGTGGCCTTCGTGCTCAACAAGATGAGTCTCGGCGGATTCCGCCACGTGCCGATCGTCGACGCCCGCAATCGTCCGGTCTTCGTCGTTTCCGTGCGCGACGTCGTCGATTTTCTGGTCGAGGCATTTCCGCGCGAGGTGCTGAACCTGCCGCTCTCGTGGGGAGCCGACCGCCAGCGGGCACGCGAGGGCGCCTGACACCACGACCCCCGGGTGCTGAGGATCGCGATCGCGACGCGGGCCTCTCGGCTCAGCGTTTCGAGCGTCGAGGCGGAGCCGTCGGTCCTGCGGGCGTCGTTTCGGGTTCGCCGGAATCGGCCGGCGAGGACGGATCTTCCGACGGAATCGACGCCAGCCGGGGAACGTCGGCGGATGCCCGCACGACTCGGTTCCTTCCCGCTCGCTTCGCCGAATAGAGTGCGACGTCGGCGGCGTGAACGATCGATTCGGGACCCCAGCCGTGGATCTCGCTCGACGCCACGCCGATGCTGACCGCCACGTCGATCTCGCCGATCGAGGTGTGCAGCGGCTTCGCCGCCACCGCCGCACGCAGGCGCTCGGCGACGTCGGTCGCCGTGCGCGCGTTGCAGCCCGGAAGCACGGCCATGAACTCTTCGCCGCCGAACCGGCCCACCGTGTCGTAACGCCGGCAGACGCCGCGCAGCCGCGCCGCGATGCCGCGCAACACCACGTCACCGATGCCGTGCCCCCAGGCGTCGTTCACGTGCTTGAAGTGATCGACGTCGCACATCAACACGCCGACGGGAACTCGCATCCGCTTCGATCGATCGAGCTCGTTTTCGAGCAGCGTCGTCATGCGCGCGCGCGACGGGAGCCCCGTCAACTGATCGTGCTCGGCCTGATAGCGCAGCGCCTCGCGCGCCATGATCAACTGTTCCTGCAGCTCGACGATGCGCCGGCCGGCACGCAGACGCACTTCGAGCTGATCGAGATCGATCGGCTTGGTCAGGTACTCGTCCGCGCCGGCACCGAGGCCGTCGAGGCTGTCCTGCCGAGAGTCGCGGGCGGTGATCAGTACGACGTAGGTGTACGGCCGATCCGTGTCCGCGCGCAGCGCACGACACAACTCCGTGCCGTCCATGCCCGGCATCATCCAGTCGAAGAGCGCGAGCCGCGGCGGATCGTCGGTCGCGAGCACCGCCCAGGCTTCGTCACCGTCCTCGACGCTGACCGCGTCGTAGCCCCACTTCGCGAGCACGCGCTCGAGGAAGCGGCGGGAAACGGGATCGTCGTCGGCAACCAGCACGCGCATCAGCGAATCTGGCCTCCGAACTCGGCCAGTGCGTCGACCAGCCGTGCGAGCTCCGTGTCGAGCGTCGTGAGCAGTGCGTCGACCCCGTCGAGCGACCCCGAGCGCGCGAGCTTCTCGAGCGCCAGCGCGGCCGCGACCGTCGGTCCGGCGTGGAAGTTCGAAGCGGCGCCTTTGAGCGCGTGCGCACCCTTCTGGACTTCGAGCGCCTCGCGCGCGATCACGGCGGCCTGAAGCCGCCTGCGCTGCTCGCACGCATCGTCGACGAAGATCTGCGCGAGCTCGGCGAGCAACTCTTCGTCACCGTCCATGCGGTCGAGTGCCGCCGCCCGATCGAACGCCGCATCCGCCATCTCAATCTCCTCCGCGAGCCAGCCACATCGTCGGAGACGTGAGGCAGCCCTCGCGACATCCCGCTCCGGTGACGAGTCCGAGCGACCGCATCGTGCGCTCCAGCTCGTGCAGCGCTCGCTCGGCCGATCCGCCGGCCGCGAGCACCTCGAGTTGATCGTCGGGACCGAGCATCCGAATCCCGTCGCCGAGCGCCTGCGCGAACGCCGCCGGCGACACGCCTTCGCGTGCGGCCATCTGCGCGATCGCCGCTTCGGGTTGCTCGTGCGCGAACTCGGCGGCGCGTCGAAATCCGTCGAGCACGCGCTGCGCATCCCCCGGTCGCGTGCGCAGCCGTTCCGCGTCGATGATCAGCACGTCGACGATTTCGCCGGGAATCCGCGCGCTCGAAAAGACGGGGCGACCGCCGGCCGCCCGCGCGACGAGCGAGTGCGGGGGATAGGTGACGGCGGCATCGACTTCCGAGCGCGCGAATGCGCTCGCCACCTCTACCCCATCGAGCCACTTCAGCGAGACGTCCGCGAGTCCGAGCCCCGCGCTCGCGAGTGCTCGCGAAAGCAGGAGCAGCCCCACCGATCCCGGCTCGACGGCGATGCGCCGACCGCGCAGGTCGGCGGGCGAATCGATTGGCGAGCGAGCGACGACGACGTCGGCACCCTCCGAAGCGTCGAGCGCGAGAAAGGCCGTGGGCGCGCGAATGCCGGCATCGCGCGTCATCAACAACTCGACCAGCGTTGCCCCGAAGGCGTCGGTCTGACCGCGCAGGAAGGCACGCCGCGCGTCGTCGATCGACGTGTGCTCGACGATTCGGATCGGCCCGTCTCGTTCGTCGAACAGGCCGCGCTCTGCGGCGAGATGGAAGAGTTCGTAGCCGGGCCACGGGCTGAGCCCGATTCGCAGCTCCGGCCCTTCGCCCGCGCTTCCGCAGGCGAGCGCCATGCCGGCGGCGATGCCTCCGGCGGCCATGCCGCAGGCGCGAGCGAACGAACGCATGAAGGGCTGATCGGAGCGACGCCAGCCCGCTTGAGCGCGGGTGCCGAATCGCGGAGGACGCCGGAGTCGTCGACTCATGAAAGCTCCCGTCCGCTCTCCGGGGTTCGCTTCGCACGCCCCGCCCAGCGCCCGAGCACCTCGGCGAGACGGCGGGGATCGATCGGCTTGCTGACGTAGTCGTCCATCCCCGCTTCGAGACAGCGCTCGCGATCGCCTTCCATCGCGTTGGCCGTCATGGCAACGATCGGAACCGTGGCGTCTTCGTCGGCGGAGCGGATCTCGCGCGTCGCCTCGAAGCCGTCGAGCACCGGCATCTGTACGTCCATGAAGACGACGTCGAAGGGGCCACTTTCGCGCAGCCGCTCGACCGCTTCGCGGCCATTCTCGACCAGTGTGACCTCGCAGCCGAGTTTCTCGAGCAGGCGTCGCGCGAGCTTTCGATTGACGGCGTTGTCCTCGGCCACCAGCACGCGGGGCACGTGGTCGATCGCGAGCAGGCCGGTCAGTTGTCGCTCCAGCGCTTCTGCGGCGGGCTGCGCGGCAGTCGTCGATTCGAGATCGGCGCCGAGCGCGTCGAGGCAATCGCGCAGGGCCCGAAGACGCACGGGTTTGCCGAGGCAGGCCGCGAATCCGAGCTCGCGGAAGCGGGCTGCATCCCCGCGCCCACCGGCCGGGCTGAGCAGGACGAGCGGAATGCCACGCAGCCGTGGATCGCCGCGCACGACGTTCGCGAGCTCGATGCCCGACTGGCCGCCGAGGACCGCATCGATCAGCACCGCGTCGAACGAAGCGCCGACACGCATCGCGTCTTCGATCAGTCGTCGCGCGTCGGTGCTGCTCTCCGCGCCATCGCCCGACATGCCCCACGCGCGCAGGCGCTGAATCACGCCGTCGCGGGCGAGCGGATGATCATCGACCACCAGCACCCGCCAGCAGCGCGGCGGATCAGCGGAGGCGCCGGGCAGCGGCAGATCGGGAAGGCCGAGCTCGAGTTCGAATGAAAAGCACGATCCCCGGCCGGGTTCGCTGGTCAGCCGCATCGCACCGCCCATCAGCTCGACGAGACGCTTCGAGATCGAAAGCCCGAGGCCGGTGCCACCGAACTTGCGCGTGGTCGAGGCGTCGGCCTGGGTGAACTCTTCGAAGATTTCGCTTTGCCGGTCGGCCGGAATTCCGATTCCCGTGTCTTCCACCCGAAACACGAGGTGCGCGCTCGACACCGAGTCCGACGCCGTCGCATCGACGTCGAGCAGCGCGTGACCGTGCCGCGTGAACTTGAGCGCGTTGCCGAGAAGATTGACGAGTACCTGACGCAGTCGGCCCGCGTCGGCCACCACCTGCTGCGGCACACCGGCACCGATTCGCAGCACCAGCTCGATGCCTTTCTCGTCGGCGCGTGTGGTGAAGAGTTGGATCACGTCGTCGAGCGCGGCGTGTAGATCGAAGGGCACGTTTTCGAGCGTCATGCGTCCGGCTTCGATCTTCGAGAAGTCGAGGATGTCGTTGATGATGGTGAGGAGGGCTTCGGCCGAGCGCTGCACGGACTCCGCGTATTCGCGCTGCTCCGCGTCGAGCGGCGTGTCGAGCATCAGGGTCGCCATGCCGATCACGCCGTTCATCGGCGTTCGAATCTCGTGGCTCATGGTGGCGAGGAAGCTGCTCTTCGCCCGACTCGCTCGCTCGGCGTCATCGCGGGCCAGCGCGATCTCGTGCGCGCTCTCGATCAGCTCGGCCGCCTGTTGCTCGATGCGATCGCGCGACTCTTCGACGTCCTGCAGATAGCGCTGGCGTTCGGCCTCGGCGTCGCGCCGCTCCGTGATGTCGCGAACGAAGACGACGAAGCGACGCTCTCCGACCGCCGGATCCGACCCGCTGACCGCGATCTCGACCGGAAACTCGTGCCCGTCGCGGTGACGCGCGTCGAGCTCGCGGTAGCGGCCGATGCCCGGCGTCCCGTCCGTTTCGCCGGCCCGCGGTCGATCCGCGCCGGCGTCGCCTTCGATCGGCGAGGGCATCAACTCGTTCACGTTGCGCCCGGCGAGTTCTTTCCGTGACCAGCCGAAGATCGACTCGACCGCGGCGTTCGATTCGAGAATGCGCCCGTCGCCCTCGATCACGAAGATCGCGTCGCTCGCCGCATCGACGATCCAGCGCAGGCGTTCGCGACTCTCGACCGAGGCCCGCTCGGCGGCTCGCTGTTCGCTCACGTCGAGCAGCAGCCCTTCGAGAGCACCGGCCGCTCCGCTCGGATCGGACGAGAACTGACCGCGCACGAGAACGCTTCGTCTCCGTCCGTCGATCGACTCGATCGTCACTTCGTGCCCGAGCGCGGTCCTGTCGCCACGCGCCTGCGCGACGGCCCGGGCCAGCGATTCGCGATCTTCTGGTCGAACCCAGTCGAGCAGGGTGGCGCGTGCGGCGAGCCAGTCGGCAGCGGAGCGACCCGTGATCGAAGCGATCCGGTCGCTGACGAACTCGATCGGTCGGCTGGCGTCGACCGGCGACCGAAAGACCGCGCCGGGCATGTTGGTCACGAGCGAGCGATAGCGCTGCTCTTCGCGCGCGAGCGCGGCGAGCATGTCGTTCAGCGTGCGCGCCAGATCGCCGAGTTCGTCTCGCGCCCGAACCGGCGCGCTGGCCGACGCGTCGCCCGCCATGCGTTGCTGCATCGCGCTGTGAATCACGCGAATCGGTCGCAGCAGGATTCGCCGCACGGAGACGAACAACCCCGTCATGACGAAGAGCCCGACGGCGCCGATCGGTGGCGCCAGCTTGCGCGTTCGTGCTTCGAGCCTCGCCATCAGCGGTTTCGCCGTCAGTCGCACGAGCACGGCGCCCGGCGGCGCCGCACCGGGAATGCGCGGACTGAGCAGGCTCGTCACGTGATCGAACGTCGCGTGCTCGGGATGGCGGTGCGAGGTCTGCATCGCGCCGGCGAGTGCCACCGCGAGATCGGTGCGCGAATCGGGGTCTTCGAGTTCGTCGAGTCGCTGTCCCACGAGGGCGTGTCGCGTCGACGCGACCACGCGCGGCGGCTGCTCGCGAACCACCAGCACCAGCCGCACGTCGGCGTTACCGCCGACGGCGCTCACGAAACGCAGCAGTGACGCCGCATCGTCCGTGGTCTCGGCCGCGAAGGCGACGCTCTCGGCGATGAATCGCGCGCGAAGTTCGAGTTCGCTCTCGATCGTGCTCAGCGACTGCCGGTGTACGAGCAGCATGAACATCGCGAGCCCGACGACGTAGAGGCCGAGAAAGGGCAGGAAGATCTTGCCCTGCAGCGAATGCCAGCCGCGCGCGTGGCTGCTCCCACTCAAACCGCTTCCCTCTCCCCCGGTCGCCGACGATCGACACCGACGCGCTGGCACGACACTGCCGGCTTCATCGGCCGATCCGAACCGCGGCCGAAGCGCCCGCGGAGACGCCCGAACAGGGCAGGGATCTCGTGGCTCGCGGTCAGGGCCGCCGGGCGAGAGCGTTCGGGCTTTCTCGGAGAGAACGTGTTTTCGCGAGCACGCGAACGCGCTCGTGCGGGCAGTTCGAACGCTCACGCCCGACGGCACGACGTCCGTTCGGCAGCAGGCTCAGGAATCGACCGGAGGCGTCAGCAGGGATTCGCCGACGCGCGTTCCGCTGCGGCGCGCCTCGCGCAGTTCGGCGAGCAGGGCGATCGCGCGAGGAAGGAAGAGCATTCCGATCCCCAGATTGAGCAGC
Organism: uncultured Myxococcaceae bacterium; assembly: GCA_964505355.1. Lineage (GTDB taxonomy): Bacteria > Myxococcota_A > UBA9160 > UBA9160 > UBA9160 > CAZDHU01. The sequence continues at coordinate 20,845 of CAZDHU010000293.1, forward strand.
AGGAAGGTCGCGTTGGTCGCGAGCGCGCAGGCCTGAAGGCGCGCCGGCTCGGCGAACTCGGAAAAGAGCACACCCCATGCGGCTTCGCGGGTTCCAAAGTTGCCGAACGAGGGCAGCGTGAGGGCGGCGTAGAGAATGGGCAGTCGCGCGATCACCTCGCGCCAGGGCAGATCGATCCCGAAGCTCGCAGCGGTCAGCTTCTGCACCACGACGTCGGCGACACCGAGGGCGAGGAAGCCGGCGAGAATGGGCCGCAACCCGGCCCAGTCGATCCGTTCGATCCACGCGCGCACACGGAGCGCGACGCCGAAACCGACTGCCGGACCGAACCGCACGAGCAGAATCGCCAGCGCCAGCGTCGCCCAGCCCGTCGCGACGGCCGCCAGGACGTCGCGATGATCGGCGAGCAGACTGGCGCCGAAAAGCGGAAGCGACAGCGTCGACTGCGCCAGCAACACCAGAAAGTGACAGGCGAAGGGAACGCCGGTAGCCGCGATCACCGCGGCGACGTGTCCGGGCCGCAATCGCGTGAGGCCGAGAATGAACGCGGCATCGCCGAGCGACTGGCTCACCGACCGGATCAGCTCCGACCCACCGCGCAGCGCGACCACCTCGCGGGTGGCCACCGGGCCGGCGAAGCGACGGATCGATTCGGCCTGGAACCACGCCCAGGCGAGGAAAAAGACGATCTTGTCGACCACCACCACGAACAGAAACAGGCCGAGGTCCGCCTCGCGCAGAGCGGCCCACACGCCGGTCCAGTCGCTTCGACCGAAGACCCAGACGAGCGCAAGGGCGGAGACGAACCACGGCAGCAAGCGACGCAGGAGGGGCACGGCGCGCGAGCATACCCGCCACCCGACGGTGTCGCGTCCCGACCGCTCGTCGGGGTTTGTTCGCCCGGCGTGGGGGCGGATCCGGAACTCGTCCGCTGGCGTCTCCCGACCCCGTTCAGGGCCGCAGTCCTCGTGATCGCGGCCCGAGTTCCTGACTCACGATCTCGTGCGCGCGGCGCGCCCATTCGACGAGGCGAATCCTCGTCTCGCGGGGATCGATGATCTCCTCGATTCCGAAAGCCTCGGCGGTCAGGAAGGGAGAGCGCAGCGAGGCGAGTTCGGCCTCCAGTTTCGCGCGCAGCGCGTCGGGATCGTCCGATGCGTCGAGCAGGCGGCGGTAGGCGGCTTCGACACCGCCCTCGATCGGCAGCGAGCCCCATTCGCCCGACGGCCAGGCAAAGCGAAGGTTGAGGCGGTGGTGGCGGCCGTGCCCGGCGCCCGCGACGCCGAAGGCGCGGCGCACGATCACCGAGACCCAGGGCACCGTCGATTGGTAGACGGCGCAGAGCGCGCGCACGCCCTGCCGCACGGTGCCGCGGCGCTCGGCTTCGATGCCGACCAGAAAGCCGGGGTTGTCGACGATGTGCACGACGGGCAACCCGAACGTGTCACAGAAATCGACGAAGCGCGTGAACTTCTGCGACGCGTCGGCGTCGAGCGAGCCGGCGAGCTGACGCGGATCATTCGCCATCACGCCGACCGGGATGCCGTCGAGTCGCGCCAGCGCGGTGATCAGCGGTCGCCCGTAGTAGCGACCGAGTTCGAAGATCGAATCCCGGTCGAAGACGAGCGCGAGCAGCCGTCGCGCGTCGTAGGTCTGCCGTCGTTCGCGCGGCACGATGCCGAGCAGCGCTTCTTCGCGGCGCTCGGGATCATCGGCCGGCGAGACGCACGGCGGAACTTCGAAGACGGAGGACGGGAGGTACGAAAGGAAGCGGCGGATCTGCGCCAGCGCGTCGTCCTCGCTCGCCGCTTCGTTGTCGACGACGCCGCTTTCGCGGGCGTGGATGCGCGAACCGCCGAGTTCTTCTTTCGTCACCTCGCGACCCAGCGCGCGGCGCACGACCGGTGGTCCCGCAACGAAGACCTGACTGCTCTCGCGCACCATGACCGAGAAATGCGCGGCTGCGACCCGCGCCGCGCCGAGGCCCGCCACGGGCCCGAGCGCCGCTGCGGCCACCGGCACCAGCGAGAGCAGCTCGACCGAGACCTCCCAGTCGGGAATGAAGGGGACATAGGAGCGGCGCAGGGCCGTTTGCTGTTTGACGCTGCCGCCGCCGCCCGTTCCGTCGACGAGTCGGACCAGCGGCAGGCGCAGCTCGCGCGCCGCCTTCTCGGCCCAGCCCATCTTGTTGCCGATCGCACCGTCCGCCGCGCCGCCGCGCACCGTGAAGTCGTCGCCGCCGACGACCACGCGACGTCCGTCGATCCGTCCCGTCCCGCAGACGAAGTTCGAGGGCGTGAAACCCGTCATTCTGCCGTCGGCGTCGTACTCGGCTCGCCCGGCGAGAACGCCGGTTTCACGAAAGGATCCGGGGTCGAGCAGGCGCGCGATTCGTTCGCGAACGTCGAGGCGACCGGCCGCGTGTGCGCGCGCGACGCGCTCTTCACCGCCCATCTGTTTGGCCAGCGCGACGCGTCGCGCGATCTCGTCGAGTTCGGGTTGCCAGCTCATCGGGGCAGGCTACCAGAGGTCGGATGCAGGCATTGGTGCTGGACTTCGACGGCGTGCTCGCCGACAGCGCTCCCGAAATCTTCACGGTCGCGTGGCGGAGCTATCTCGATCTGATCCCGGGTTCGGGGCTCGCCGAAATCGAGTCCGCGTCGGTGCGGGATCGTTTTTTCAGTCTGGTTCCGCTTGGAAATCGCGCTGAAGACTTCGGGGTTGCCCTCGCGGCGATCGATGGCGGGGTCGAACTCGCCGATCAGGCCGCCTTCGATCGCTTTCGAGCCGGCCAGGACGCGCATTTTCTCGACCGCTTTCATCGCCACTTCTACGCCGTGCGCGGCGCACTCGTCGATGCCGACGCCGCCGCCTGGTGCGCGCTCAATCCCCCATTTCGCCCGCTGCTCGATCTCCTGCGGCGTCGCGCGGGCGAAACGCGCCTCGCGATCGCCACCGCGAAAGATCACGCCTCGGTCGTGCGCCTGCTCGCGACCTGGGGCGCGAGCGATCTCTTCGACCCGCAGTGGATCCTCGACAAGGAGACGGCCGCCCACAAGCGCGTGCACCTCGAACGACTGGCCGCGCGCTTCGCGCTGCCCGCGCGCGAGATCACCTTCGTCGACGACAGGGTCAATCAACTCGACGACGTGGCCTCGCTCGGCGTGCGCTGTGCGCTCGCCGCATGGGGACAAAACGGGCCGCGCGAGCACGCGCTCGCTCGCTCACGCGGATACCTCGTGCTCGCGCTCGACGACGCGGAAGCACAGCTCTTCGAAGCACCGTCGCGCCGCGTGTGATCCGCGTCACGGCGCGACGCGAGATCGTGCGCTTCGCTCGCGGGTGTTGCGCGGGATGCGCGGGGCGATCTAGGTTTGCTGCACGGGCGTCGTTTCACGATCGCCTGCGATCGATCCGACGTGAACGCGACGAGACGATGCGCGGTGGCGGCGCGAAGAGGAGCTCCGAACGATGGACCCCGGCTTCCGCATGCACGCCGAGCGCACCCCGAACCCGAACAGCGTGAAATGGGTCGTGAGCCAGCCGCTGCTCGCCCCCGGGCGCAGTGCGCAGTTCACCGAGAAAGTGGGCGCCGACGTGTCGCCGCTCGCTGCGGCGCTCTTCGCGGTCAGCGGGGTCGAGGGCGTGTTCGTCGGCAGCAGTTTCGTCACCGTCACCAAGAGCGAACGGGTCGAGTGGTCCGAGCTCGCGCAGGCCATCGTCGACGCGATCAAGCAGTTCGCCGGGTCGGGCGAAGAAGCGGTCGTCGGGGCTTCCCTGAGCGACCGGGCGGCCGCAACGGACGGATCGATCGCCGACCGGATTCGCGACATCCTCGAGAACGAGATTCGGCCGGCGGTGGCGATGGACGGCGGCGACGTGATTTTCGCGGGCTTTTACGACGGCCGGGTCGAGCTTCAGCTCCAGGGCTCGTGCAGCGGTTGCCCGAGTTCGGGCGCGACGCTCAAACACGGCATCGAGGCGAGATTGAAGGAGGCGATTCCGGAGGTCACGGAGGTGGTCGCCGTCTGACGGCGATCGCCCGCCCCGGTTCGGTGCGATTCGGCATCCCCCCATCGATGCCGGCACATCGCGCAGAAACCGGCGAGAGCGAGAGACGGACGAGGGTCGAGGCAAACGCAGGGGCGCGCGCGGGCGCGTCGCTGCACGAGAGTGATGGGGGGCGACCCGTTGAAGCAGGACGGGTTCGATCAGTCGTCGATGCGCCCGGCGCGGCGCGAGCTCGCCGTACCGGTGCGAACGCTGTCCGGTCAGCGCGCCGTTCGGTCGCGGCGAGAGGCTTCGGAGCAGGGAACGAAGCGCGGGCTTCGAAGTCGCCCGGTGATCGCGCTTTTCGCCGTCTCGTTCGCCGGCGCGTTCGGGCTCTCGCTCGCGGCGCGCGCGCTGCTGCCGGGCCTCGGGCGAGAGAACTCACCGCCTTCGGTCGACGCGCCGGCCCGTGAAACACTCCCGGATCGCGCGACGGAATCGCCGATCGAGCGTCCGTCTGCCGTCGAACTCGTCAGCGCGCGGCCCAAACCGGCTGCCGCGGAAGCCGTCCCGCCCGAGATCCTGCTGCATCTGCCGGTCACGCGTGATCTGCTCGACCGACCGACCGAGATTCGCGCTCCACGGAGCACGCGGCCGGGACGCGCGCCCGACGTGGCCAGCAACCCGCCCGACGACGGGCTCTACGATCTCGTCGCGACGCCGCCGGGCCGCGCGAAGATTCCGGCCCCGTTGCGCGTCGAGTACACGCTCGATCCCGAACTCACGCGGGACGTGCACGACGTGCTCGCGACGCGACACGTCCCGCTCGCGCACGTGATCGTGATGGATCCCGCGGACGGGCGCGTGCTGGCCTACGCCTCGACGGACGTCGGCCGGTTTCCGCCGAACGAGCTGTATCCGGCGGCGTCGCTGATCAAGGTGGTGACGGCGGCGGCGGCGCTGCATCACGCGCGCGAGAAGGCTGAAGCGCCCTGTCATTTTCTCGGTAGCCCGTACGCGCTGCCTCCGGCGCGAATCGACCCGCCCCGCCAGGGACAGGTGGTGACGCTCGAGCGCGCGCTCGCCACCTCGAACAACCAGTGCTTCGCCCAGCTCGCGGTTCACGCACTGGGCTCGAACGCGATGATCGATGCGATCCGGCGCTTCGGGCTGACCCGTGCGCCGGCTCCCGGGCATCCGGCGGGCCGAATCGAACCCGGCGACGATCGCTACGACCTCGGCAAACTCGGTTGCGGACTCGCCGGCTGTTTCATCACGCCGCTGCACGCCGCCCAGCTCGCGGGCTCGCTCGCGCGGGGCCAGGTCGTCGAACCGTACTGGGTGGAGCGCGTACTCGATGCGAACGGTCGCGAACTCGCGCTGCCGCGCCGGGCACCCCCGCGGCAGGTGATGACGCCACAGCTCGCCGACGAACTGCGGGGAATGCTGATCGAGACGACGCAGAGCGGAACCGCGCGACGCGGCTTTCGCGGCCCCCGCGGCGCGAGTCGTCTCGGCCCGGTGCAGGTGGCGGGCAAGACCGGCAGTCTGAACGGTGTCGATCCGGCCGGGCGATACGAGTGGTTCGCCGGAGTCGCTCCCGCCGACGATCCGAAGCTCGCGATCGCCGTCGTCGTCGTGCAGCAACAACGCGTCTGGATGCACGCCTCTCAGGTCGCGGGCGAAGTGCTCGAGCGCGTGTTCTGCGCGAAGCGAACCTGTCGCGCCGAGACCAACTTCCGCGCGGCCCGCCAGAAGGCCGAGAGCGATGAGCGGGCGATGCCGCTCCCCGAGATTCCGGAGTTGCCAGCCGTGTTCGCCGCTCCCGTCCGGCCGCCGCTGCTCGCGACGCGCTGATCGCGAGGGACGGCTCGGCGGGGCAACGACCGAGGCGTGCAGGTCGAACCGGCGAAGCACCGCCCGGCGAACGAATCCAATCGATCACGCTTCGTGAACCCGTGTGGGCGGCGGAACGGTTCGCCGTGCGCGTACGCGCGCGGCTCGCTGGCGCGCGCGTTGCAATGACTCCGGCACGGATCGCCCCGACGAGGAGTCATCGATGTCGCGACACGCTCGGATCGGTTTTCGCGCGCGCGTGCGGTGGATCGTCCTTTCGCTGCTCGGATCTCTCTCGGCCTGCAGCCTGCAACCGATCGGGCGCTCGGCGCAGGCCGGCTCGACGGTCGTGCTCGCGATCGCGGGTGAAGTCGATGCGGGTGCGTCGCTCGGTTTCGGCAGCGACTGGCTGAGCGACGCCGGACAGACCGACGCGCAACGCGGCGAGCTCGTCTTCGTGCTCTGCGGCGAAGACGGTGCGGAGTTCCCGTTGCGAACGAAGTTCACCACGCGCGCGTGGCCGGATCCCGCGTCGGACGCCGCATTGCGCGGGCGCGTCGTGGACGGGCCGCTCGGCGCGGCGGGGCTCGCTCAGGCGCTCGCCATCGTCGAGATTCCGGACGACGTGCCGCCGGCCGACTACCGGCTCGAGATTCGGCGGCGCCGGGCACTGCCGGGCGGTGCCAGCGAAGCCCTGCCCGGCATCCCGTACGCACAGCCGCTGCGTGTGCTTCCCGCGCAGGTCGATGGCTTCGTCGGCCGCGCGACTCCGCCCGCAGGAATCCACGCCGGATTCAGCGTCGATCTCGTTCCGCCGCTCGCCGCACTGGTGCCGCATCCCAAGGTCGTGCTGGCGCTCGACGCGCCCGCGTCGGCAGCGCATCTCGAAGTCGACTACCCGGCGCAAAAGATCCACCTGCTCGGCGTGATCGAAGAGCAGCACAGCGGGCGCAGTTCCGTGGTCGCGTTTCGAGACGATCCGTCGGCCGGCCGCGTCGGCATCGATCTCGTCGCACCGGAGTCGGACGTCGATGCCCTCGCACTCGTCTTCGAGCTGCGAGATCCCGACCGAACGGGTTCTGCCGTGACGGGCGAGTTTCAGGTTGCCGCCGCGACGCTCTACGACGCTTCGGGCGCGCCGCGGGCGGGCGCAGCGCGCGTCGCACAGATCCGCTGACTCTCGGCCGCGCACAACCACGCGGCGTTCTTCGCTTCCCACCTGTCCTCACCCCCGAGGCGTGTCATGTCCTTCGTATCGTGCGCTCGACCCGCGCCCTGTGCGCGCGGGCTTCGTTCCGCTGCGACACGCGCGTGTCGCTGGCCGATCGTCGTCGGCCTCCTGCTCGCACTCGTCGCGCACGAGGGGCGTAGCCTGCCGTCCGACGGGTCGACGCTCGCCGGCGATCGCGGCGCGGTTCGCGCGGCGACCCTCGACGGCGCGGTCGAACCCGACCTCGCCTCGGGCGCCGCGACCTGGTCGTTGCCGATCGAGGTGCCGGCCGGAGCCGGCGGTCTCACCCCGGAACTCGCACTCCGCTATTCGAGCACCTCGCGACGCGAGAGCTGGGTCGGAACGGGCTGGGCGCTCGGTCTATCGTCGATCACGCGATCGGTGCGACGCGGCGTGCCGACCGGCGACGATGCGCGCGATCGCTTCGAGCTCGATGGCGAAGAGCTCGTGCGCGATCCCGCAATTCCGTCCCGCTATCACACCCGTCACGAACGCTTCCTGCGCATCGAACGCGAGAGCGACGGAAGCTGGACCGTGCGCCGAACGAGCGGCATCGCGCTTCGCTTCGGAACGCGCCCTGACGCGCGAATCGACGACGCGGGCGGAAACACGTTCGAGTGGCTGACCACTGAGCTGGAAGATCCGCTCGGCAACGCGATCACCGCGCACTACGACCGGCGCGACGAGGGCATCGCGTATCTCGCGGAGGTGCGCTGGACGCTGCGTCGCGACGCGATCGGAACGCTGCGCAGTCTCGGCGACGACCCCGCGCGCGACCGCGTCCTTCGCTTCGTCCTCGAACCGCGACCCGATCTCGCGACCTCGCACGCGGCGGGCTTTCCCCGCCGTCTCGCGCATCGGCTGGCGCGCATCGACGTGCTCGCCGCGGGCGCGCTCTTGCGGCGCTACGCGTTCGAGTTCGCCGAGAGCGCGGAGAGCGGCCAGTCGCTGCTCGCATCGGTCGCGCAGCATGGCAGCGACGCCGACGCCCTGCAGCCGACACCGCCGCGTGTCACCCGCTTCGCGTGGACCGGCAGTCGGTCGAGCGGCGGCGCGAGTTTCGCGCGCGACACCGCGCGCGAAACGAGCTGGCCGGCGAGCTTCTCGTTCGTCGATGCCGATCGGTCGGACGGCGGCGTTCGGCTCGCCGATCTCGACGGCGACGGCCGGCCGGATCTGGTGAAAGCGTTCGCGGTACATCCTGCAACGGGAGGCGACCCGACGAGCACGCCCGACAGCGGCGTCCATCTCGCGACGAGCACGGGATTCGAGGCGACGGCGAGCACACGCTGGCCGCTTCCCGTCTTCGACGGCGTCACCGGCAATCGGATCCCGCTCGCCTTCGCGTTTTCGTTCGCCGACGGGACCCGCTGGGGCAGCGGAAGCACGTTGATCGATCTGACCGGAGACGGTCGTGCCGACGTGTTCGGCGCGATCGGATTTGCCGCCGGCAGCGCACCGGCATCGGCCGGCCCGCTCGCGCAAAGCGTGCAGAGCGAGTGGTGCATCAATACCGGCGCGGGCTTCGCCTGCCGGCGACCGGCGCCCGAAGAACTCGACGGCGTCAGCGTCACCGGCAAGCAGGGCGCCACCTTCGATTTTGGTCAGTTCGGCTACGCCTTCACTCTGCTCGCCGGCAACGTGCAGTTCGCGGACGTCGATGGGGACGGCCTGCCCGATCTCGTGGTGCGCAGCCGCGATCGTTTCCTCGCACTCGACGGCTCGTGCCAGCACGAGTCGATCACCAGCTTCGTCTCGCACAATGAAGGGGCGCTCGGGTTCGTGCCGCTGGCCCTCGAGCCGATCGCGCCGCCAATCGGCGCCTGTCGCGCCAGTTCGCAAACGATCGGCCGCGCGCATCAGCCCTGCCCGCCGCGCGATCTCTTCTGCGGGTCGCGACTCTTTCACAACGAAACCCAGTTGTACGCCGACGGCTTCGGCAGCGGGCTCTGGCTCTTCGCGGGACAACAGGAACTCGGCCGTCTCGAACTGGACATCGACGCCGACGGGCTCTCGGACGTGGTCGGTGCCGGCCAGGGACCGAGCGGCATCACACCGTTCGCGGCACTCGGCGATGGCGCGGGCGGCTACCTCGACAGCACCGCGTTCGCACCGCCGGAAGCGCTGGTCGAACGAACACCCCCGGCGATCCTCGACCCGTTCAGCGACGGCCACGCGCGCGATCTCGGCCTTCGCTTCGCCGATCTGAACGGCGACGGAAGGCTCGATCTCGTGCGTGCGCGCGAAGGCGATCCGGCGGGTCCCGCACTCTGGTGGAATCGCGGCGAACGATCGGACGGAACGAGTGCGTTCGCGCGAGACGACGTCGCAGCCGCTGCGCTGCCAGCGGGGCTCGCCTTCGTCGACGCAGCGGGGCGCGACCTCGGCTGGCGCACGATCGATCTCGACGGCGATGGATTGCCGGACTTCGTTCATTCTGCCGGCGGCGTGATCGAGATCTGGCGGCAGTCCGGCGAGCTGCCGGATCTGCTGCGCGAGATCACGCTGCCGGCCGGCGGCCGAATCCGGCTCGATTACACGCCGGCCAGTCGGTTCGATCATCGCGACGCCGGTGGCCTGTCGTGGCTGGCCTCGACGTCGCCGCTGCTGACCTCGATCGAGCTGGACGACGCGAGCGGCAATCCGCCGTCACGCACCGTCCTCGAGTACGCGGGCGGCGTCTTCGATTCCGTGCGTCGCGAGCTGCGCGGCTTTGCGCGCGTGACGGTGACCGACCCGCTCGGACAGCCGGGTGTTTCGACCTTTCACGTCGACGAGGCACGGGCCGGGCTGCCGGAATCGGTGCTGCGCCTCGACACGAACGGTCGCGCACTCGCCGAGTGGCAGTTCGAATACACGAACGACGAGGACGGCCTGCCGCCGTTCGTCGCGCTGCTCGCGGCCACCACGCGCCTCGAATGGGATGGCGCGGCGACGGCGCGGCGTTCACGAATCGAGCGCATCTACGACGAGGGCGGCCCGATCACGCTCGGCAACCTGACCGAAGAGATCGAGCTCGGCGAAGTCGACGACGCGGGGCGAGATCTCGACCCCGAGGACACGCGCACCCGCGAGTGGCGTTACGCGCCGGAGCACCCCGCACTGCATCTCGCCGATCGCGTTCGCACCGAACGCGTCTGGCGAGGACGCGCGGGAATCGGCGTGCTCGCACGCGAATCGCAACTCTTTTACGACGGTGACGGCACCGGGCTGGCGGTCCCGACCCGGGGACTCGTCACGCGCCGGGTCGAACGCCTCGACGAACCCGGAAGCCCGGACCCGACCGTTCGCTTCGAACACGATGCCGCCGGCAACGTGATCGCGATTCACGATCCGCGGTCCGAAGCGGGCGAAGGCGGCGGGACGACTCGCTTCGAGATCGACCCGCTCTTCGCCACCTTCCGCGTCGCGACCACCAATCCGCTCGGACAGCGGAGCGAGGTCTCGCTCGAGGCCGACCCGTCCTGCCCGCTCGCACTTCCCGCCGGCTTCGGGTTACCGCAAGTCGAGCGCGGCCCGAACGAACGCCTGGCAGGAACGGCACGCGTGCGCTGCTTCGACGCCTTCGGCCGACAGGTGCTCGATCGTTCTCCCGGAGGACACGCGCACGAGCGCACGATCCACGACGACACGCCGGGTGCGGTCTCGATCCAGCGGATGCTTCGCGCCAGCGAAGAGGGCGGTGAGCGCGGCGAAACGATCACGTTCGACGGCTTCGGCCGCGAGCGCACGCGTCGCGCCTCGGCGGCCGGCGGGCGCATCTCGATCTCCGAGCGCGGCTACGACGCGAACGGGCGAATCGCCTTCGAAACGGCGCCGCATGATCCGGCCGAGCCCGCTCGTGTGACCACGCACCGGCACGATGCCCTCGGGCGGCGCATCGAAACGCATCTGCCGGGAAGCGGTCGCGTCTGGCGCCGCTCGACGGTGCACGGCGTGCTCACGGAAACCGATCCCGAAGGACACGTCACACAGCGCACGTTCGACACGCTCGGGCGCCTGCGGCGCGTCGGCGAACACGAAGCCGGCGCGGTGCACGAGACCACCTACGACTGGTCGGCGCTCGATTTGCTCGAGCGCATCACCGACGCCGAGGGGCACGTGACGTCGCTCGTCTACGACCGTCTCGGACGGCGCCGGCTCTTGATCGATCCCGCAATCGGCGCGGAAGCCGCTGCCTTCGATGCCGCGGGCAACGTCATCGAACGCTGGTCGGGTGCGGGCATCGCACGCTGGCGATACGACGCGCTCGATCGCCCGCTCGAACAACGCGTCGGCGCCGAGGTCGATGCGCGTTTTCGCTGGGACAGCGCGCCGGGCGGAATTGGGCGGCTCGCGAGTCGGTTCGATGCGGCCGGGAGTCTTCGCATCGAGGCGTACGATGAAGCGGGTCGCGCGACGCGCGAGACGCATCTTCGTGCGGGACACGCGCTCGTCTTCGAGACCGACTTCGACCCTCTCGGCCAGCCGCGCGAACGCCGCTTCCCGGACGGCTCCCGGCTGGTCTGGGCCCATGACGGCGCGGGCTTTCTGCGCGAGATCTGGCTCGACGATCACCGGATCGCGAGCGAGATCGACTGGGACGCCGCCGGGCGACTCGCGCGCTGGCAGGCCGGAAACGGAGTCGACTGGCAGGCACGCGTCGATGCCACGAATGGCAGGCTCGACTCGATCCGCGTCGAGGATGCCGCAAGCAATGCGCTCGCCGATCTTCGCTGGCGATTCGACGCTGCCGATCGCGTGCTCGGCATCGACGACGCGCTCGACGTCGCGCGCGGGCGCGAGTTCGTTCATGACGATCTCGGCCGACTCGTGCAGGCGCGCGGCCCGTTCGGCGCGAACGGATCGCCACTCACGCTGCACTACGCCTACGACGCGCCGGGCAACCTCCTCTGTCTCGACGGGCTGGATCCCGTGCACTGCACCGGCGGGCGGCGTTTCGAGATCGATCCGTCGAATGGCCGGCGCCTGCTCCGGGTCGATGCGATGGACGTGACCAACGGAGCGAGCGGGCGCATCGAGTCGATCGGCAACCGCCGCTACGCCTACGACGGGCTCGACCACCTGCTTTCCGTGAGCGAGGGAGGGCGCACGCGCTCGCGCATCGTCGTCGATGCGAGTGGCCGCGTTGCACGCCGCGTCGACTCGGTCGGCGGACGCGATCAGACCCGCGAACAGATCGGCTCGGACTTCTCGTGGAATCGATCGCGCGACCTCGCCACGCTCGAGATCGGCCTCGGCGGCTCGGCGATCGCGAGCGTCGTCGTTCCCTTCGACGCAGACACTGCCGCCGCCGCAGCGTCGCAACGCAGATCACGAATGCGCCTCGCCGGCGAAGAGCGCTTCGGCATCGGGCCGACGCGACTGACCGCAATCGGCGTTTCGTCGCTGGTCGGGCTGCTGGCAGCGATGGCGTGCGCCGGTGCTTCTCGCCTGTCGCCGGCACGCCGGCGAAGCGGACTGCGCGCGCTGGTCGGCGCATCGACCACGGTCGCGTTCGTCGCCGCCACCAGCGCGCACCCCGCGCCGGACGGAGATCTCGACGGAAACGGTGCGTTCGACGCGGCGGATCTGCTGCGCGCCTTTCAGATCGCGCGCGAGGAGCGGATCGCGAACGCGGACGAACTCGCCCGCGGAGACGTCGCGCCAATCGGGGGCGGCGCGCGAACGGCGTCGATCGACGACGGCGATGTCGCCGTCCTGCTGCGCGGTCTGCGCGGCGAAGACGTCGATGGCGACGGGCTGCGCGGCGACGAGGAGAGCGCCCTCGGCAGCAATCCGTTCCTCGCCGACAGCGACGCGGACGGGCTTTCCGACGGCGAGGAACGCACGCGCGGCCTCGATCCGCTCGCCCCCGACACGGACGAGGATGGATTCGCCGACGGGCTCGACGCGGCACCGCGTTCGGGTACGCACTGGATTCACCCCGACGCGCTCGGCAGCCCGATGCTGCGTACACGCGCCGACGGCGTCGTCTTCGACCGCCCGCTGTTCCGGCCCTTCGGCGCCCGCGTCGATGACGCCAGCAACTCCAGCGCGCCGGGCTTCGCGGCACTGCGATTCGAGGCGGCGAGCTCGCTCTACGAAGCCGGTGCACGACACTACGACCCTGCACTCGGTCGCTTCCTTCAGGCCGACGAGCTGTCACCGGATCCGTCCGATCCGCAGCTCCTCGGCCGCCAGATCTGGGGGCGCAACGATCCCCTGCGACGCATCGATCCCGACGGACGTTTCCCGAGACTCGGAATGCTGCTCGGTGCGGCAGTCGGGGCCTTCGTCCTCGGCTCCTCCGACACGCGACGGGACCGGCACGAGGAGGACTTGTTCACCGCCTCGCTCGGCATGGCGCTCGGACAGAGCCGGATCGGATTCTCGCTCGACGACGGCGGAGATCTGAAGGCGAGCCTCGGCCTGCTGGCAGGAATTCCGCTGCTCGAATCCGCACAGCAAACGTCGGCCGTTCTCCGCAATGCGCTGCGTGGCGTCGCCTTCGCATCGCTTCGTTTCGGCGACGTGCTGATCACCCGCGATGGCGGTTCGGCGCAGGCGATCGCGTTGATCCCGGGGATGGGCGAGTACGGACACGCCGCGTTCGTGATCGACCCGGCGCCACAGTTTGGGGTCGCCTCCTCGGACAACCGCGGCCGCTACTACGCCTCGAACGACGATGCTTCGGTCGGCGGGCGTTCGTTCGACGTCTTTCGCACCGGAGAAGCACTCGATCCCACGCTCGTGCGCGCGCATCTCGACGATCTCCAGCGTTCGAATGGTTTCGGGGGCGGGCTGCGGCAGTATCTCGGCAACGGCGGCGACAACATCTGCAGCGAGTTCGTCGCCACGCTCTATCGCGAGGCCGGCGGGCATCGCCTCGACGGCATCGAAGATCGCTTCGTCACGCCCGGAGACCTCGCCGCGCGCCTCGGCCCACCGATCGGCGAGGTCTTCATCCCGCGTGCGGCGCGGGCACCCGGCGGAGGAGGTCGATGAACCAGCCGAAAAGAACGCGAGAATGGCGAGCGCTCGTGGCAACGCTCGCATTCGCCGTCGCGGCGGCGGGCTGCGGTCCGGCGGATTCGCGAGACCCGGCGCTGGCGGAGATCGAACGCCGCTGTCTTGCCGAAGCGCATCCTTCGGTCGCGCCCGAGTCCGTCACGCTGCCGTCCCTCGACGGCGGACGGCTCGCGCTGGTCGTGCACGGAGCGGGTGTGCGTTCGGCGCGCGGGCCCGTGTTCGTGATCGATTCGGACGGGCAACGTCGCATCGCACTCGAAGCAGCGTCGTTCGTCCGCTTTCTCGACGCCGGGCGCTTGCTCGTCTCGGGTACGGAGGACGAAACACGCGGAGATCGGCAAAGCGCCGTCTTCGCGACCGACGGCCGGCGGATCGAAGCGCTCGCGACCGAACGTCTCGGTTCGATCGAACCTTCGCCCGACGGCTCGCGATTCGTCGCGACGCAGTGGCCCGCCCCGGGCACGGCGGATCCCGCGCGGCTCGTCGTGCGGTCGCTGCGCGATCCCACGCGCGACCTCGCTTCGCGCCCGCTCGAAGGTCGCGAGGAGCGCGCGTTCTGGAGTCCGGCGGGAGACCGGCTGGCGATCGACCGCATCGTCGTCCTCGCCGATCCCGAGCGCGCATCGGCGCGGCGGCTCGGACGTGAACTGCGCATCGGTGCCCCGTCACTCGGTGCATCGCGTGCGCTCGACACGGGCTCAGCCGGCGAACCCGCGGCGATCCGCGGAGTGCGCGTCCTCGGCTGGACGCAGGACGGCATCTTCGGCGAGCTCGATCGCACGCTCGTGCGCTGCGACCCTGGCGCCGGCGGCTGTGCGCGAGTCGCGCGCTTCGACGACGATGGCCGGCCGGTCGGATTCGCCGCCGGCCCGCCGGGCACCGTCTACGTGACGCGCACCGAAGAGGGCACCTGCTCGCGTTTGCTCCCGAACGTGCATCGCGCACTCGCGCATCGTCTCGAGCGCGTCGATCTCGCCGACGGCCGCGTGGAGCCGCGGATCGCGATGCCGCCCGGCCTTGCCATCGGTGACTTCGACTGGGTGCCGTCTCCCGGCGCCGATCGCGCAGAGTCGAGAGCAGCGCGGCGCGTCAGCGCGCGTGCTGGGACGACGGCGCGAGATCCGCTACCGAACGCAGCGCGGCACCCACCGCCGCACTGAGGAGATCGCATGCTCGCCGTGGTCGCGACGCTCGAAGTGAAAGAAGGGATGGAGTCGGAGTTCGAGTCCGTGATGAAGGAACTCGCCGCGAAGGTTCACGCGAACGAACCGGGCTGCAGCCTGTACGCGCTGCACCGCGCGAAGGCGCCCCGCACCTACGTCATGCTCGAGCGCTACGCGGACCCCGCCGCGCTCGCGTCTCATTCGCAGTCCGATCACTTCCGCGGTGCGATGGGCCGACTGATGGCCTGTCTCGCGGGAGCGCCGAAGATCGAGACGCTGCAGGGCGTCGACTGAATCGAGCCTGCGAAGCGATCGTCTCGGTCACCGGGCTCGGTCGGCGATTTCTTTACCGGGTTTGAATCGCGCCGCGCCGCGCGGCGGCGCGGCGCGATTCAACCGCAGGGCCGAAGCTCCGCCGGCTTTTCTCGATTCCGTGCGTTGCGGACCCGCGTCGCAGCACGCGCTTCGAGCGCGATCGTCCCCAGCAGCACGAGCACGGCGACCGTCGCGACACGTGCGTCGCAGAAGGCCGTGATCGCCGACACCTCGCCGCCCGGACCGCGCGCCCGCGCGAGAGATGCCGACCCCGCGATCGCGACGGCGTTGTTGCACGCATGCGCCACGAACGCGACGCGCAGCCCGCCATCGACGTGGACGATCCAGCCCAGCCATAGGCCGAGTAGGCCCGCCGCGGCGGCGTGGGCGGGATGACCGTGCAGAACGCCGAAGAGAAGCGCGCTCGCGACGAGGGCGGGCAGACCACCGAGTCGCGGCGCGAGACCGCGCTGAATCCAGCCGCGCGCGAAGAGTTCTTCCGCGAGCACGGACACCAGTGCGACCGTAACGAACAGCAGCGCGAGTTCCGGCGCGCTCGCCTCGCCTGCCGCGCTGCTCAGTGCATCGATCACCGGCCCGCGCTCGGTGCCGAGCGCAGCCATCGCGCACTCGATCGATTCCGAAAGCGCGAGCATTCCGACCGTCAGCCAGCCAGCGCGCGACCATGAGAGTTGCCCGCGGTGAAGGCCCAGCCGCTGCACGATGCCCTGCTTCGATGGCGCAACCGCGCCGACCGCGATTCCGGCGAGCAGAAGCGCGGTCAGCATCGAACTCAGTGCGAGCGAAGCGGCGCCCCGAAGTTCGGGCGCGAGCCAGCGTCCGGCGGCCAGCGCGGCAGCGGCGACCGCCCACGCGGCGAACCGAACCCACGAAAAGGACGGTCGCTCGGCCAGCGAATCCCGTACGCTCGGAGCCGTCACGCTCGGATCGATGGCGCAGGACCGCCTGCTGGAGTCATCTCGTGGACGAACATTCGCTGGCCCCCGGGTTTCTGGTCTCGATGCCGCAGTTGCTGGATCCGAACTTTCGACGCGCGGTCGTCCTGCTGATCCACCACGACGAGAACGGCACGTTCGGGCTCGTTCTGACGCGCGCCTCGGATCAACGCGTGGAAGATCTCTGCGACGCACTCGAGATTCCGTGGGCGGGCAGCAGCGAAGCGCTCGTGCACTGGGGCGGGCCGGTTCAGCCCGATACGGGCTGGATGCTGGTCGGCGACGATTCGCTTCCGGCGGCCGAATCCGACGACGAACTCGACGGGATGGAGATCCTGCCGGGCGTGCAGTTCGCAGGCACGCTCGATCGACTGCGGCGCGTGGCCGAAGCGCCGCCCGCACGGCTTCGAATCCTGCTCGGTTACGCGGGCTGGGCGCCCGGACAACTGGAGGCCGAACTCGCCGAAGGCGCCTGGCTGCTGGTGCCCGCCTCGGCCGAAGACGTCTTCGACGTCTCGCCCGAGTCGCTCTGGGCGCACGTGCTGCGCGGGCTCGGCATCGACCCGGCGACGCTCGTTTCGACGCCGGGCGTGCACTGAGACGCACGCCGCGGCCCGGCCCGATCGGCCGCAGTCGAGGGTTCTCATCTCAGCGCCGGGCACGCAGCGCGAGCACGCCGGCGAGCGATGCCGTCGCCAGCATCGGAAGCAGCGCGGCGACGCCCGGTCCGAACGCTTTGCCGTAGCCGAGCGAGGTCGCGATCGCGACCACCAGTTGATGGCCGACGCCGACGGCGGCACAGGCGAGAAGCGCGGCTGCGGGAGACGGAAATGGCGGACCGGTGCCCGCGATCAGGAGTCCGATCAGCGGCAGGAGGAGACACGCGAGCGGCGCGACGACTCGGTGCGCGAGATCGACCCGGTAGGCCGTCACGTCGAAGCCACGCCCGGCCAGCGCCTCGATCTCGCGCGCCAGCGCGCGCGAATCGAGGTGCATGGGATCGAGCACCTCGGGCCGGCCGACGCCGAGTACGACCACGTCCGGCGCGGGAATGCGCTCGAGCCCGTGATCGCCAATCCGAACCGCTACGGCGCCTTCGAGCTGCCAGCGACCGTCGCCGATGTGATGCGCCGAACGCGCGTCGATCCGGCTCACCGGGCGCCCGTCTACGCCGAGCTGATGGAGCGTCAGCGCTTCGGCGTGACCCATGGAGGCGTCGAGCGTCTCGGCGCGCAGCACGCGATCTCCCTCCCGATACCAGATGGCGCGGGCGCCGCGTTCGCCGGCGCGTTTGATCTTGGTTTCTTTGATCTCGTCGGCGAGCCGGTTCGTGTTCGGCACCAGCGCTTCGTCGAGCGCGAGCTGCAGCGGGACGGCGAGGACGACCAGCCCGATCATCGCGCTCACGCTGCGAATCGGTGACAGCCCGCAGGCATGCATCGCCACCAGTTCCCCGCGCCGGGCGAGCACGCTGACGGCGAGCGCACAGGCCGCGAGCAGCGCCATCGGAAACATTCGCGTCGCGAGCAGCGGGATGCGTGCGGCGTACCAGCGGGCGGCCGTTTCGAGATCGGTCCCGTTTCGCGCGAACCACTGAAGTCGCTCGAGCAGGTCGACCAGTAGATAGGCGAGGATCAGCGCCGCCAGCGAAACCAGTGCGAGCTCGACGAAGACGCGCGCGATCATTCGGTCGAGAGAACGAACGCGCGGCTCGCGACGCTCGCGTCGGGCGGCACGGGCACCGCGGCGATCTTCGTCGCGAAAGCTGATCCGCGAGAAGCGCGCGAAGAGCGCGACTCCGGTCGCGAACAGCACGGCGTTCGGCAGCCACGCCGCGGCGGTCGCCGAGAGCGTCCCCGCGCGTGCGAGTCCATTGCCGAGTTGCAGCAGGCCGTAATAGAGGACGAGCACGATCAGTCCGACGACGGCCCCCTGCGAACGCGAAAAGCGATTCGCGCCGAGCGCGAGCGGAAGCGCGAGCAGCGAAAACACGAGGATCGCGAAGGGCAGCGCGATGCGACGCGCGCGCTCGGAGCCTGCACGAAGCCGCAGCCCGGCGTCGTCGGCCGAAGCGGCGATCTGCGCGAGTTCACTTGCCGGCGCGCCCGCGAGCGGATTGGCGGCCTCGCCGAGATCGGCCACCAGATCCCGGTCGAGTCGCGTCCGCATGCGCTCGAAGCGCAGCTCGCGCGGCTCACCGCGCGGCGCGAGCAGAATCGCGCCG
>CAZDHU010000294.1:0-30025 GCA_964505355.1 uncultured Myxococcaceae bacterium
TCGGTGCACGACTCGCGGCGGCGACCACCGACGCGCGCGAGATCGGCCGCGAGCTCGTGGAGCGCGGCGGGCTGACCACCGACGAAGCCGCCGCGATCGAGCAGGCGGTCGGCGAAGCCCTCGCGCGTGCACACACCCTGCTCACGGACTCCGTGCTGCGCCCCGCCGAAGCCGCGCTGGCGGCGGCGGCGCGCGCAGTTCATCGGGCAACGCCGGAGAGCGAGCGAGCTTCGCGAACCGGACATCGCGAACCCGGCGGCCACGAATCGACGGCGACGCGCGAGGCCGACCTCCTGCTCGCCCGCATCGACGGCCTTGCCGCGCGCCTCGAACGAATCGAACGTGCGCTCGGCATCGACGACGCCGGTCCGGCGCCCGGTGCGCGGCGATGAGCAGCCCGTTTTCGTGGTTCCGTCTCCCGCGCACGGTGTCGAGCCTTCAGCGCATGCGCGAGATCGGCGCGGTGGTCGCACGCTACGGATTCGAGGACGTGGTCGTTCGCCTGCGACTCGAATCCACGCGCGAACGGATTCGTTCCTGGCTGCACGGCGAACGGGGCGGGCCCGCCGTCGATCTCTCGCGCTTCCGCACCGAGCAGCGGATCCGGCTCGCGTTCGAAGAGCTCGGGCCCACCTTCGTCAAACTCGGCCAGATTCTCGCCACGCGTCCCGATCTCGTGCCGATGTCGCTGGTCCGCGAACTGCGAACGCTGCAGGATGCCGTTCCTCCGTTCGCGACGGCGCTGGCACGCGCGACGGTCGAAGAAGAGCTCGGCCGGCCCATCGAGCAGCTGTTTTCGCGATTCGACGATGCGCCGCTCGCTGCGGCCTCGATCGCGCAGGTACACCGCGCCTGGTTGCCGGATGGCCGCGCCGTCGTGGTCAAGATTCGGCGTCCCGGACTCGAGCGCGCGATCGCGACCGACCTCGACGTGCTCGCCGTACTCGCCGATCTGGTCGAGGCGAACGTCCCCGAGAGCCGCGGATTCGCGCTTCCGCGCGTCGTCGCCGAGTTCTCGCGCGCGATCACCCGGGAGATCGATCTTCGCAACGAGCGCGCGCATCTCGAACGTTTCGCCTCGCTGCATGCTGGAGATCCGTTCGTTCACGTGCCCGAAGTGCACGCGGCGCTTTCGACGGCGCGGGTTCTCACGCTCGAGTGGATCGACGGCATCAAGATTTCGAATCTCGCGCAGCTCGACGCGGCGGGCGTCGACCGGCGCCTGCTTTCGCGAAACGCGGTGGAGTTCGTCGTTCGGCAGGTCTTCGAGCACGGGTTCTTTCACGCCGATCCACACCCCGGAAATCTCTTCGTCCTGCCGGGCACGTCGCCGCGCATCGCGCCGATCGACATGGGCATGATGGGCGTGCTCGATCGCGAGACACGCGACGATCTGCTCGAGCTGCTGGTCGGATTGTTGATGCGCGACGGCGCGAGGGTCGTTCGACTGTTTCAGCGCGGCGAGCTGATTCCGGACGACGTCGACGGCGCACGACTGCGGCGAGAACTCCAGGAGTTCATCGACCAATACTGGGCCCGGCCGCTCGGCGAGCTCGACATCGGAGCGATGATCGGACAGCTCTTCGACGTGCTGACGCGATTTCGCGTGACCGTCCCGCCCGAGCTTTTCTTGATGGGCAAGGCGATGGCGACGGTCGAAGGAATCGCTCGCGATCTCGATCCGATGCTCGATCCGCTCGAGGCCATGCGCCCCCGCATTCTTCGCCTCTATCTCGAACGGCTGGCGGATCCCCGATTTCTGGCGCGAGACTGGCTGCAGATGGCCGACGAGCTGCTCGCCGCGGTGACGTCGTTTCCCGGCGATGCGCGGCGAATCGTCCGTGACGTGCGACGCGGCCGGCTGCGCGTCGCGTTGCAGCAGGACGACGTGCGCGAGGCGGCACGCGAACGGTCTCGGTCCGGTAACCGGCAGTCGCTCGCGATCGTGCTCGGCGCCCTCCTCGCGGGCTCTGCGTTGCTGCTCGCGTCCGGTGGCGGAATCGCGCTGTTCGGCGTGCCGATCACCGTCTGTCTCGGCCTCGCCGGGCTCGGCGTCGCGGGAACCGGTGCGCTCGTGCTGGCGGTTGGAATTCTGCGCAGCGGAGGCCTCTGACACACGCCGCGCTCGTCTCTCGTCCACCCTCTCAGATCTGGAGACTTCATGATTCTCTACGTCGAACTCTGGAAATCGAAACCCGCATGGCGCGCCCTTCCGCGGGTGGATCGTGAACGCTTCGTCGCCGGTCTCGGGCCGGCGATCGCCGAACTCGCGGCAGCGGGCGTCGAGTTGATCGGCTTCGCCGGCAACGAGCACGACGTTCCGCATCGCGCGGACTACGACTGGATCGCACTCTGGCGGATACCGGGCCCCGAACTCGCGCGGCGATTCGAGCAGACGGTCGAGCGCTCGGGATTTCACGACTGGTTCGAGCAGGTCAACGCGAGAGGTCCGCTCGTCGCCCCCGAGGCCGCGCTCGCCGAGATGGTGGATCGCTGATCCGCTTCTCGGACCGTGCTCGTGGATTCAGGGAGCCGCCGGCGGCGGCTCGAGCGGAGGCGGCTTCGCGACGTACGGCTCGGCGACCGCCACGCGGACGCTCTGTCCCTCGTGCAGCACGGCGTCGGCGTCGACACCGTTGACCAGCGCGGTGCGCGGAAGATCGGTCGCGTTGTCCGTTCGTCGCGAGAGCGCGACCAGTGTCTCGCCCGCTCGTGCTCGCACGATACGCAGCCGAAGCACGCGCACCGAGGCTCGCTCGTCGTCCGACATCGGGCGAAAGCTGCGCACGAGGTTGTGCGCGCGTCCCCGATACACGTCGTCGAATCCGCGCGCGATCGCACTCAGCAGATACACGCGACCCGCGTACGCCAGCCAGCTGAGCTGACCGCGCAGGGGACCAATCGGAGTGCGCGCGACACCGCGCATCTCGTAGCCCTGCAGGCCGTTGACCTGAATCCGTTCGGCGCTGTCGATCGACGTGAAGAGCCCCGGCCCGGCCTTCGCCCGAAACTCCTGCGCGACCTTCGCGGCGTCGTCGCCGCGCGCGGCGAGTTCGAGCGCGAATCGCGCATCGCGACGCGGCGAGATCGCTCCGACCGCCGCCGGCGTATTGATCAGCGTCCAGCCGTCGGGGAAAAAGACCGTGAACCCGAGATCGGGATGGAGAAACCGGCTGCCGGCGAAGACGCCCTCGGAGGGATTCGGCCCGATCGTGAGACCATCGAGGATCGACAGAAATCCGGCTTCGTCGCGCGCGATGCCCGGCACGGCCGTGAACTTCAGGTTGTGCGCCCGATCGGCGGTGTCGGCCATGCGGGCGACGTTTCCGGGATGGGTGTCGAAGAAGCCGGGGATGCGCGAAGCGCCGAAGCGAAGTCGATCGGTCACCTCGAGACGTCGCAAGAATTTCGGCAGGCCATCCGGGGCCCAGCCCGCCGCGGCCGCGATCTGCTGTCCTTCGCGATCGGCGGCGCTTTCCTGCTCGCGACTGAAGGCCGCGAGGTATTGCGCCGCCGCGAAGCCGATCGCGAGCGGGCCCAGCGTTTCGATCACCTTCTCGCGCGCCGCCGCGTGCTGGAGCGCGACGTGACCGATCTCGTGGCCCAGCACCCCCGCGAGCTGCTCCTCGGAGCCCGCGAGCGCGATCAATCCGCGCGAGACGTAGATCGCGCCGCTCGGCAGCGCGAACGCATTCGGCAGGGCCTGATCGATCACGGTGCAGCGCACGCGCTGCGCACCGAGCGTCGCGTGCGGTGCGAGTCGCTCGCAGAGCGATGCGACGTATTTTTGTGTCGACTCGTGCGTCGAGAGGCCGAGCTCGTCGATCACCGACTTTTCGAGCTCGGCATTGCTCGGCTTTCGATCCGGTCGTTCGTGCGGTGCCCACGACGGTGCGTCCTCGTCCGCGATGGAGGTCACGGGCGCGAGGGCCCGGACGACCAGCAACGCGGCGATCCACCGAACGCGGAGTCGGGCCGGTCGGCGCCGGATTCGGGCCCACGGGCGCGCGCTCCGGTCAGAGCGGCGCAAGGACGAACTCGCGCAGCAGTGCAAACGCACGTTCGGGCGCGTCGCGGTACACACCGTGCCCGGCCCCTGCAAAACGTTCGAAGCGAACCAGCCCGGGCGGGAGCGCGGCCACGATGTCTTCGGAATCGGCGACCGGAGTGATCGGATCGTCCTCTCCGACCATCACCAGCGTCGGACGGCGGATGCGAGAGAGCGCGGGGATCAGATCGAAGCGACGCCCCTCGCCCGCGCCGAACGCGTGCATGACCTCGAAACTCCAGACCACCCGCGCGAGCGCGTCGGGTGACCAGCGCGCATTCGTGTAGAGCGGAAGACAGACCCGCGCGTAGTCCGGCGTGGTGGCCGGACCCGGGTCTTCCCAGTAGCGACGCGCGATCGCGCGCGCTTCCGGTCCGCCGCGGCGTTCGAACGCGTCGAGCACGCGATCGAGACGCTGGCGCGCGGCGGTGCTCGAGAGCACGAGCTTCGATGGATGATCGGGATGTCGCGTCGCGTACGACATCGCGACCATCCCGCCGAAGCTGTTGCCGAACACGATCGGCCGCTCGATGCCGAGCGCGTCGCAGAACGCGCGAACGTCGTCCCCCCATTGCGCGAGCGTCCAGCGCGCGGGATCGCCTCGCTCGCTTCGTCCATTGCCGCGGTGGTCGAGGTAGACGATCTGCGCGACGTCGGCGAGCTGCGAGAATTCCGGCCGGTAGAGCGAGTGATCGAAGCCGGGTCCGCCGTGCAAGAGCAGCAGCGTCGGTCGCTCGCGAAATGCCGGTCCGTCCGGCACGAGCGTCGAACCTTCGACTTCGAAGAACAGCCGTACGTCACCGACCGAGACGAACACTTCGCCCCCTCTGTTCGCTCGCGACGCGCACCGCGCGTTCACCGGTCGCGCACGCGCGGCGCGGAGCCGAACCCGCGTCGGATCTCGCGCTCATCGAACGGCGACTCCGACGACGTGCGGCGAGACGTGGACGGCCGACGTGCGAAGACGAAAATGGTCGAGATCGAGCCGCGCGAAACCGGCCGCTTCGAGCAGCCGCCAGGTTTCGCGCGTGGTCCGGCAACCGTCGAACAACCAGCGCCACGGCGGCTCGGTGATTCGCTGCAACCAGCGCAGCCACGACCCGGCCGGCGCCGCCACGTGTTCGAGAAAATAGAAGCGCCCGCCCGGGCGCAGTACGCGCCGGACTTCCGAGATCACGCGCGCGGGATCGTCCGCGCTGCAGAGCACCAGCGTGCAGACCACCGCGTCGGTCGAGGCATCCGGCAAATCGAGTCGCTCGCCCGCGAGACCATGAATCTCGAGCGCGAGACCCTGCCGGTGCGCGCGCTCTCGAAGCCGCGCGTGGAGCCGAGGATTCGGTTCGACGGCGATCACGTGCGTTCCGGTCCGGTAGCAGGGGAAGTTCGCGCCGGCGCCGGCGCCGATTTCGACGATGGAGTGCGGAAGATCTCGAAGCAGCGCTCGGCGACGCACTCCGTAGAGCGGCTCGAGCAGGCCTTCCAGGCGTTCGAGCACGAATGCGTTGATTCGGGCGCGCACGGGATGTCGGGGAAGCGGCTCGGGCAGAGAGGACATCAGGCGCCGGCTCGCGCCACGCCGGCCGTCGTCGCGCACGCGGTGCCGCGCGCAACGCGGTTCGCGACTTCACGCTCGACCCGACACGCGGTCTGGCACCACATGCGAGCATCGTACACGAGAGTTCGTGACGCGCGCGGGCTGCGTCAGGCGGCTCGAGGCTGCGTCGCTTTCAGGACGGTGATCGCGCGCACGATCCCCATCGTGGCCCGCGCGAAGGCACCGTCCTCCTCGGCGAGCCGTGCCGTCGCGAGGTCGCGCCGGCCGCTCGTCGCGAGTTCGACGATTTCCGCGACCGCGGCGTGAAACTGCGCGTGTTCGGCGACCAGCGACCGAATCGCCGGCTCGTCGCCATGCCGGCGAGCGACGCCGTGCAACCACTGGCCGAGATCGCAGCGGTCGTCGCGCCGCACCAGTGCGGCGTCGAGCTTCTCGCTGCCGTCGGCGAGAAACGCGCGCAGGCGCGACTTCCAGTGCGTGTGTGCGGCGAGTGCCTGATCGAGATCCACGCGTCGGCTCCCGTTCGTCGTCGGGGGGCGAATCGGAACGGAATCGGAACGACTTGAGCGGAGCGCGTTCACGACGTCGCGATGCGCAGCACGGGCGCAGATCGCCGGCAATCCATCGGCAGGCCGGCGCAGACCGCGAATCTTCGAGCTTCGGTTCGACTCGAACTCCGGCCTCACGCGTCGTCGTGTCGCGAGCCGGCGTGCCCGTCCTTCGCGTCTTCGATGCTCGGCAGAATCGGTCGATCGAACGATCCCGCCGAAGGACGCACCGCGACGGTACGGACCGCAATCGGCAGCGGCACGCGAACTTCGGCCGGAATCCGGAGCAGCAGCAACACCGTCACGGCACGACACAGCGCCGAGAGCGCGAAGATCGTCATGTAGCCGGTGTGGCTCTCGTCGAGGCCGTGCAGCAACGCGCCGCCGGCGAGCGAGCCGAGAACCATCGCGATCGCATTCGCGAGATTGAACGACGTCAGCATGCTCGTGCGTTCGTCGTCCGGAATCGCTTCGAAGACGAGCAGGAACGTCGCCAGCTCCCAGGCTCCCCAGAACGTGCCGGCGATGCACTGGACGACGAAGAGATAGGCGAACGAGTCCGAGACCAGCCAGAGCGCCGAGAGCGGCACGATGCCGAGGCCCCCGATCCAGAGCAGGCGCCGCGCGCCAAACCGCTGCGCGACGATCCCCAGCGCCGGCAGCGTGAAGATCTTCGCCGCGAACGACATCGCGATCAGCACCATGTACGGCCCGTAGTCGAGTTCGAGTCGCTTCAGCATGTAGGGCGTGAAGTACGGTGCCGAGAGATGAACCGCGATCTGCACCGAAAGCAGATAGAGCAGGAGGCGGCCTTCGTGGCTTCGGCGTCCAATGCGTGCGAAGGCTTCGCTCGCCGGCACGGTTCGATAGCGATGCGGAAGCGGAATCGGTTCACTCTGCGACGCGAGCAGCGCGGACGAGACTGCCCGACAGGCGGCCGCGATCAGGAACAGGAGGGCGAAGCCGTGCAGCTCCTGACCGAAGCGCCGCCCCCACTGCAGGGCGAGACCACCGCCCACCAGCCCGACGAGAACACCGATCTGCGTGATGCGCGTGCGGCGCGAGAAGTAACGAGCGCGCAGTCGTCCGGGCACCAGCGTCGCGACCCAGGTGTTCCAGGCAGGCCCCGTCGCCATGCCCGAGCCCCAGTACAGACTCGCCAGCAAGAACAACAGCGCGGTCGGAATGCGGCCGACGAGCGCACCGACCACCAGCGGCAAGAACGAGAGCGCCTGCACGACGGCACACGCGACGACCCAGCGTCGGTGCGAGCGAAGTCGCGCGACGGCCACGGGCGAGACCAGTTGCAACACGGCGCCGGCGACCGGCGGCACCGACGCGAGCAAGCCGGCTCCCGTCTCGCCGACGCCGACGGCGAGCGCGAACGCAGCGAGATACGACTCGCCGATGCCGACCATCACACTGAAGGCGGCTGCGTCGAACGTCATCGCGCGCAGGTCGCGACGCAGTTGCCCGGACTCGCGAAGGGACATGAAGGCCGCGAGGGAACGCGACACAGCGCGGCGTGTCAAGCGACGGACCACGGCGATTGCGACCGATCGCGCGGCGATTGCGCGCGGACGACGGACGGGTGCGTGGACGCAGCCGCGAGGGCTGCGGGGACGGGTTCGGGACCCGACACGACGGGCTAAGGTGAAGCGGGTTGGACGACCGAATGTCGTGAGCGACGATCGGGCCGTTCCGAACGAGACCGGTTCGCCGCCACGCTCCGGGGCGAACACCGGAAGCAGCCCCCGGTATTCCGGCACGGACACGAGGAGACGACGTGGCCAAAGACATCGCACCGTTCGAAGGCGCCATCGATCGCGGACTCGAGGGCGTGGTCGCCTGCACCACCGCGATCAGCACGATTCATGGCTCGACGCTGGTCTATCGCGGCTACACGATCGAGGATCTCGCCGCCGAGGCCACCTTCGAGGAAGTCGTCTACCTGCTCTGGTACGGGCGTCTCCCCAATCGGAAAGAACTCGCCGATTTCGAAGCCAGCCTGCACGAGAAGATGCCGCTGCCGCAGCGCTGCTTCGGCTGGTTTCACGGGCTTCCGACCGAAGTTCACCCGATGGACTTTCTTCACGCGGTCGTCGCGGGATTGTCGCTGCACGATCCCGACGCGAACGTGATCGCCGAGGAGCCGAACAAGCGCAAGGCGATCCGCCTCACGGCGCGCCTCGGCACCATCGTCGCCGCCTACCATCGCGTCCGCACCGGGCAGTGGCCCCTGCAGCCGATCGCGGGCAAGTCGATCGCCTGGAACTTTCTCTACATGCTCACCGGCCGGGAGCCCGACCCGAAGCGCGTTCGGCAGTTCGATACCTGCCTGATCCTTCACGCCGACCACGAACTGAACGCGTCGGCGTTCTCGGCACGCGTCACGTCGAGCACCGAGTCGGGCATCTACTCGAGCATCATGGCGGCGATCGGAACGCTGAAGGGCCCGCTGCACGGCGGCGCCAACGAGCGCGTGATGCGGATGTTGCAGGAGATCGGTTCGATGGATCGCATCGAGCCGTTTCTCGCCGAAGCGCTGGCCGAAAAGCGCAAGGTGATGGGGTTCGGTCATCGTGTGTATCGCGAAGGCGATCCGCGGGCGAAGATTCTGCGCGCGATGAGCGAAGAGATCACGCGCGACGCAGGTTGTCCGCAGTACTTCGAGATGAGCGCGCGAATCGACGAGGTGATGCAGCGCGAGAAGGGCCTGTTGCCGAACGTCGATTTCTACTCGGCCACGGTCTATCACGCGATGGGGATCCCGACGGATCTCTTCACGCCGATCTTCGCGATGAGTCGCGTCGCCGGCTGGTGCGCGCACGTCTTCGAACAGTATTCGAAGAACCGCATCTATCGGCCGCGCGGCGAGTACGTCGGACCGACGGGGCTCGAATACGTGAAGATCGATCGGCGCTAGCCGGGACTCTTCATGAACCGCCGGGGCCAGTCGGGGCCCGGCGATCTGCAACACCGCCCGCCGGTCGCATCTCGCGAGCGGCGCGCTTCGGTCGCCACGGAATCGCGCGCCAGCCACCGCCGGCGGCGAGCGCGGCCGCGGCAAAACGAATCCAGCGCAAGAGCGCGCTCGCGAGCCAGAGGGCCCACGCGAGCATCGCCATCCGGTAGACGAAGAGCGGTGCGGAGACGAGTGTCGCCGCCGGCAGCACGCCGTCCGTTCGATCGACGTACCAGCGCAGCTGCCGCGCATTCGATGCGTTCCCGGCGATCTGCATCTCGGGCATCCCGAGCAGGCCCTGACGAATCGCGGCGAACAGGATCACGAGCGAGGTCATCGCGAGCGCGAAAAGCGCGAGTTGCAGCAGCCGGAAGGGTCCGTCGGGCAACCGCGCGCCGACTCGCGAACGCCAGCCGAGCGCGAGGAGCGTCACCACGACGACGGCAGCAGCCTCGATCGACACCTGCGCGAGGCCGATTCCGAGCAAGAGCCACGAGGGCACGCCGAGCGGCGCGAGTTTCGTGCGCCCGAGCCCGATCGCGAGTGCGATCAGCACCGCGAGCGTGCTCCAGAACAACACCGCCGGGCCGACGCCCGGGCCTCGTAGCCAGAGCGTCCAGCGGTCGAGCGGCATCTCGACTTCGATGCCGACGTCGACGGCCGTCGCGCCGAGATCGACGATCGATGTGTTCCAGTGATTCGTGATCCCCCGCGCCTCGCGCCATCCCACGACGACCGAACGCGAGCCGGGTGAGATCGGGAGCGCAAGACGCCCGGCGTCGAGGCGAAGCGGCTGCGCCTCGCGTTCGATCTGCACCTGCGTGAGTTCGGCGTCGGCCGGTAGCGTGATTTCGTGTCGACCACCGCGACTGGAGCGCACGTCGAACGTCAGCGTGAAATCACTCGCGCGGAGTCCGGGAGCGACCGAGAGCGTCGCCCGATCGATGGTGAGGGTGGCTCCGGGAACGCCGCGAGGCCGTGTGATCTCGAGCGTGACTTCTTCTCCGGGCCACGGTCTCCACTCGCGAATGCGCCGGACACGCCCCGGCGCGTCGTCGTGAATCGGAGCGATGCCGACGGGCTCGACGTGCCAGAGTGCGCTCGCATCGAGTCGCCAGCGTTCGACGAACGGCACGTCTCGCGGCGCCCGGAGCACGAGCCGCCCGGCGGGCTCGAGCACGGAACTCCACTCCACCCGGGTCTCCTGCGGACCGAGCGAGACGACGGCGATGCCGTTCTCGACGCGGACACGGTCGCTGGTCGAGGATTCGCCGGAGAGCAGCGGGACGCGGATCGTCGAAGCGACACCCGGCGGTGTCACGCGCTCGACGCTCGTCGTCACCATCCAGCGCAGGCCGGGCGCGATCGTTCGTGCGACTTCGAAGAACGGCGGCAGAAGCGTTCGGTCGACTGCGGCGGACGGAGAGCCCGCGTTTGCCGCCGGCGCTCCGGGCGCGGTCGGTTCTCGAACGAGCCGCAGCGTCGATTCGATACGCCCGTCTTCCCCGGCGCCATCGAGCGACCAGCCCGCGAGAGACGCCTCGACGAAATGGGGACGCAGCGGGAGGGAGAGGGAGATCTCGCGCGCCCCCGGCGCACGCGCATCGAGCACGATCTGGTGGCGCCCTCTGGGCACGACCATCCAGAGCGTTCCGTCTGCGGCGCGGCGCAGCGCGCTCGCGGCCACACCGTCGAGCAGGACCGCGTCGAGCACCAGCTCGTGCGTCGCTCCGGGCAGCGGGACGGTGGATTCTTCCGCCGCGTCGGCTTCGAGACGAAGCCGAATGGCGTCGCCCGCGGCTTCGATCCGCATCCAGCCGATGGTCGTGCATTCCGGCCGACAGGCAGGCTCGCGCAAGACCCGTTCGCGCAGTCGTCCGAGCAGCTCCTCGGACGGCCAGTCCGCCACGGACGGCGCTGGAATCGCGAGCAACGTGACGGCAGCGAAGCCGATCGCGCACACGGCACGGGCGACCGAGTGCGAATCGGCCGGCGCCGCTTGCGCCGTCCGTTCGCCGGAAGACTCGGAAGAAGCGACACCGGTCTGTGTCGCACCCCCCGATGGTCCTCGCCGGTTGCGGCGATCGTCGCGCGCGCCGCGCAACAGCACGAGAATGAATCCCCCCACCAGTGCGACACACGCGAAGGCGAGAAGAAAGCGCTCGCGGGGAGACAGCAACCAGAACCGCAGCGATTCTCCCTCTGCGACGGGGCCGTGCCATTCGAGCTGGATTCGCTGCCAGCGCCACGACGGCAGGCCGGGGCCGGTGGCAATCGAAATCGAGGGATCGAATCGTTCGGGATCGACGGAGCCACCGCTGCCGTAATACGGTTCAGCGGCGGGAGCCGGTGCAGCAGCCGGCTTCGAGGCAGCGCCGACTCCGCGACGGAGCGCGCGTGGCGCCGACTTCGCTGTGACGCGCTCGTTCGACGACCGCGCTTCGATTTCGCTCTCGCTGCGGAGAGGCGCCGCCGAGTCGGCAGAGGGCTCCGATTCGGCCGCGGCTTCGCGCGGCGTCGGATCGACCAGCGCCGCGGCTCCACGCTCGAGAGCGGGATGAAACGCGAATCGGAGCTGCGAGACCGAGAACGACACTCCGGCCACACAGAGCCAGAGCAGCGCGGCCAGTCGGAACGAGCGCGCGAGCGGAGACCAGCGCGCGCTGGTCACACCGCGAACCAGCGCCTCGCTCGCGAGCGCCAGCGCCCAGACCCAGCGCGGCGCGGCCGGCTCCATCCACGAGAGCACGAGCGCCGCCAGTGCCAGCGCTCCGCAGGCGGCACCGAACAACTTCGCCGCTGCGAGCGCGATCACGAGCACGAGAAAGAGATCGAGCAGCGTCCACGAAGTGAGCCAGCTCGGTGCGGCGGCGTCGACACCCGACGCATGCAGCAGTTGCCAGCCGGGCGGCAGACGCAGCTCACCGCCGAGTGACACCGCGTCGTGTCGCCAGCCGATGGCGGGAATCGCGCTGCGACGCCCGGGGATTCGCGCGTCGGCGGTCAACGAGACGGCGCCCGATCGCACCTCGACGCCCGGCAGATCGCTCCCGGCGAGCGTGGTGATCGGCTGATCGCGACCGTCGATCGAAACGCGCCCGAGTTCGAGACCCGGCGCAGCGTCGAGCCGCCAGCTCCGGTGCATTTCTCCGGTCCAGTGATCCTGTGCCGTGAAGCCCGAACCATCGAAGTCGAGCCAGAGTGTGCGGGTGAGCGAAAGCGCATCCGGTGCGGGCTCCGCATCACCGCGCCGCCGTTCGATCCATTGCAGCGATTGGCCGGGACCGACGGCGAAGGCAGGGTACCCACGCCACGCCGCCGGCAACGTGGTTTGCTCGGGATCCACCGGAACACCGCCCTGCAGGTCGACGACGCGCAATGCGGGCCGGGCGGCGAACGCCCAGACTTCTTCGGAGTCGCGCGCCATGCCGTCGCCGGCATCGGCCGGGAGGGCGATCCGCGTTTGCGTCTCACGAGAGCGCGTGAGGAGCCGAACCGTGAAATGACCGGGACGAACCTGCACCAGCAGCCGCCCGTCCTCGACGATGCGAACGGGAAGTTCGCTCTCCAGAACGACCGGCTCGAACCCTTCGAGAACGCCATCCGCAATCCGGAGTTCGCGATTCGCGCCCGCCACGTCGAGATCGATCGACGTCTCGATCCCCATCGGCACGTCGTCGCGGATCAGACGCCGCACGTCGAGCGCGACACGTTCGGTTTCGGCCGTCGACTTCTCGCGAACCCCGAGCCAGACGCGACCGTCGCTTTCTCGTTCCGGAAGGGCGACCCGTTCTCCATCGCGCGTCAGCGTCAGCAGCCCGATCTCCGGCGGCACCGCGAGCAGCGCGGGACGCTTGCGCCAGACGAGCGTGCCGGTCACGCGGTGCGTTCCCGGCGCGAGACGCAGCGCTGGCCGTCCTTCGCGCGTCGAGACGACTCCGGTCTCGCCGTCCACACGAACCTCGCGCGGCCAGGTCCGTTCGTCGCCCGGCAGCGGTGCCGTGGTCTCCGCGAACACGCGCCAGTCCATCGAGAAGCGGGCGCCGTTTCCTTCGAGTTCGAGCACGAGTCGGGAAGGCCATGCGCAGGCGCGTTCGTTCGACGTCACGACGGGGCATCGTGCCGCCTCCTGCCCGTCGAGGACCCACGGAATCCACTCGCGCAGCGGGGGCGGAATCGCCGCCTCGTCGAACGCGAACCCCGCGGAGGGCAGCGCACACGCGAAAAAGAGCAGCAGACCCCGCGAGAGACGACGCATCGTTCGCGACGAGCGCTGCTTCGAGCGGAACGGATGGCGCGACATGCAGATCGCCTCCGAAGCACGAGGGACGCGGCGATTCTGACACCGATCGCACCGAAAGAGAACGAAGACCGGTGAAACACCACGCTTCGTTCGGTGGACTCGATCGGAGGCCGAATCGTTCGAACCCGATGGACGGAACCCGGTGAGCGGCTCGGGGTTGCGGATTCTCTCGACGGCGAATCTCCGGCGGACCGAAAACAAACTGACGCCGCGCCGGCAAGGCCACGCGGAGCAGAACTCACGCGCAGTCGCGGCCGAGAGGCCGCGGCGAGCCAGGGAGCGCAGCGTGGCCCTTGCCGGCTCCGGCTCCGCATCTCGTGGATCTCACTTCCGGCAATCGTGTCAGAGCTTGAAGCGGCCGATGCCCTCTTCGAGCTGGGTCGAGCGGTTGGACAGGGTGGCAACGCTGCGCTGCATTTCTTCCGCGGTGCGGGCGCTTTCTCCGGTCACCTCGCGGAACACCTGCAGGGCGGTTCGAATCTGATCGCTTCCCTTGGTCTGTTCGCGCGTCGCGCGCAGGATCTCCTGCACCATCCCCGAGACGCGTTCGACGGCGGCGGTGACGAGTTTGGTGGCCCGACTCTGCTCCGTGGTCGAGCGCTTCACTTCCTGGCCCAGCGCGCGGATGTGCTCGACCCCGCGCCGGATGTCACCGCTCGATGCTTTCTGATCCTGGATCGCCCGACTCACTTCGTCGACGCTCTGCCGCATCTGTGTCGCCGCCCGGTCCACCTGCGAGAGGTCTCGCGCCTGCGCGTCGGCCGCGCGACCGATCTCGCTCACCATCAACACGCTCTGTTCGATGCTCTCGAGGATTCCGCCGAGCGCTTCACCGGCCTCTCGCGACAACGCCACTCCGCGATCGACTCGCTGCGCTCCCGCGGCCATCGCCTGCACCGCGAATCCCGTCTCCGCCTGCACGTTCTCGACCAGCACCGCGATCTCGCGCGTCGAGCGTGCCGTGCGCTCGGCGAGTTCTTTCACCGCGCTCGCCACGACTGCGAACGCCTTGCCGTGCGATCCCGCCTGCGAGGCGATGATCGCCGCGTTCAGGGACAGCAGGCTGGTCTCTTCGGCGACCTCTTCGATCACCCGCACGATCGCGCCGATTGCATCGGACCGGTCGGCGAGCCGCGAGACGGACTGGTCGAGATCGGCGAAGGCGGTCTTGATCTCGCCGATCGCCGCGATCGTCTGCTGCACCGACTGGCGGCCTCGTTCGCCGTGGCTGCGCGCATTGTCGGACAACTCTCGGCTGTGCCGTGCGTTGCCACCGACCTGCTGCACCGAGGCGTGCAGCTCGTGGATCGAGCTCTCCGTGAGCGACGAGACTTCGTTCAGCCGCTCGATGCTCTCGGAGACGCGCTCGATGCTGTTCGTGATCTGCAGCACGGAGGTCGAACTCGCGTCGATCGACTGCGAGAGACGATCCATGTTGCGCGCGACTTCGCTCACCGATGCGTCCACCTCGACCATCGACGTCGAGGTCTCGGTGGCGACGGCCGCGAGCTCACCGACGCTCTCGTTCACTTTCTCGACCGATTCGACGACGCTTTCCACCGAATCGCTCGCCGCCTCGGTCGCGCTTTCCTGCTTTCGTGCCGCGACGGACACGCGGCGACTGCCCTGTTCGATGACTTCCGACACCTCCGTCACCGAGCGGATGTTCTCCTGGACTTTCGACACCACCTCGCGCAGCCGGTGCGTCATGTCGTTGAACGAGCCGGCGAGGTGCCCGAGTTCGTCGTCCGATTCCACGCGCACGGTCACACCGAGATCACCGCTCGCGGTGGCCTCGCTCGCGCGCACCAGATCGACCAGCGGGCGCGAGATCTGGTCCTGCAGGCGGCGCGCGAAGACGAAACCGAGCACGGACGATGCCGCGAGCACTCCGCCCATGATCCCGAGAAAGCTCATCAGCCGTGAGTCGAGCTCGGACGTATCCGACAGCAGAACCACCGTCCCGACCTTTTCACCGCCGCTTTCGATCGCGTGCGTGAAGACCAGGTGCGGTGCGTTCGGCTCGAAGAACGCTCCGGCCACACCGGGCGCCGGAACGGCCACACCGTCGCCCGCGGCGCCCTGCGCGTAGCGCGCGAACACGTTCCCGCGCGCGTCGTAGACCGCAGCCGCCAGCACCCTCGGCTCGGCCGTCAGCGCCCCGAGCACCTCTTCCGCGACGCTCGCGTCGCTGAAGGCGAGCGAGGCCGCGCTGTTGATGCCGACGAGCTGTGCGAGCACCTCGGTGCGGCGCACCAGCGCCTGTCGAAAGGTGGTGACGTCGTAAACGACGAACGCCGTGCCGGAGAGCAGCAACGCCGTGCCCGTCGTGGCGAGCACGGCGAGGCTGAGCTTGCGGCCGATCGAGAGGCTGCGGCGTTTCGTCATCGTTCAGTTCCCGCTTCCGCCCTTTGCCAGCGCGAGCAGTTTCGCGCTGATCTTGAGTCGTGCGCTGCGCGCCGCGTTCTCGTCGATGTCGAACCGAACGCGATCCTTGTCACGAACGAATCCGATCACGCCCTTGCCGGAAGCGAATCCCGGGAGGTCGCCGACCGTCAGAACCGGCGCGTCCTGCACCTGCGCGAGCAACGCCGCGCCGTGGTCGGGAGCGTCGGTGCTGACGAACAGCACGTGACAGGCCCGGGCGTCCCCTTTGCTTCCGTCGCGCACCTCGAC
The DNA here is from genome assembly GCA_964505355.1 of uncultured Myxococcaceae bacterium. Taxonomy (GTDB): domain Bacteria; phylum Myxococcota_A; class UBA9160; order UBA9160; family UBA9160; genus CAZDHU01. The sequence goes on from CAZDHU010000294.1 coordinate 16,096, forward strand.
CGGACGGTTTTGGGCCGTTCGATTGGCCACGACGGTGCGCACGGCGTCTTCGAGCCCCGCGGCCCCGAGCGTGCAGAGCACGATCGGTGCGGTGGGCGCCGCGAAGGCCTGCTCCGGCCACTCCACGAATTTCGTGAAGTTGTAGAGGAAGGCCGCCTTCACGCCGGTTTCCGCATCCTGCGCGTGGGTCGCGCGCGCAGAGAGCGCGAGCAGCCCGCCGGCGACGAGCGTCGCGAGTCCGACCCGTTCGATGAACTTCAGTAGCGCCACGTGACCTTCCCGTAGAGGCTGCGCTCGACTTCGGAAGCGACTCCGAGAATCGTCGAGTTGAACTCCTCGTGCTGAGTCGCCATCAGATTCTGCCCCACCAGATCGAGCTGCAGGTTCTTCACCGGCTCCCAGCCGATGCGCGCGTCGAGTCGCATGTACGAATCGACGTCCTGAGCGACGAGATTGTCGACGTAGGAGAGCGTCGCGTCGACTTCGAACCCGTGCGGAAAGTCCATCTGCGACTTGAGATGCACCATGTGCTCCGGGCTCGCTCCCTCCGTGTCGTCGTCCATCTGGTTGTCGACGGATGATTCGTCCGGTGCGAGCTGGAGCTTGATCCACGAGTAGGAGAGGCCGAGTCGCCACCAGTCGAGCGCCTGCCAGTTGGCCGACACTTCGGCGCCGTAGGTCTCTCCGTCGTAGAGGTTGTCGAAGGGTGCCGGCACGATCAGCGCCTGCCGCAGCCCGGTCATGCTGTACGCGATGAAGGCGTTCGTGATCTCCGTCATCGAAGGAGATCCGTACTCGAGCGTCCGTAGATCGTCGTAGAAGTTGTAGAAAACGGCCGAATCCAGCGAGACGCTCGGCGCCGGGGTCCAGCGCCAGCCACCTTCGAGCGCCAGCAGGTCTTCCGACGTGAAGTTTCGCTGACCCCGAATCTGCACGATGCCGGTCGCCGGGAATCCGAGCGTCGCGGTCAGGTCCTGCGGCGCGGAGGCGGCGTCGAGCACCAGGTCGTCGTCGGCGCGCGACGGGGTTCGAACCGCGCGGGCGACCGACGTCCAGAAGGTGTGATGCTCGGTCGGCGTCCATGCGAGACGAGCTCCGGGCTGGATCTCGAAGCCCGTGTAGCTGTTGTACTCGGCCTTGGTTCCGAGGTAGAGACGCAGCGCATCGAGCAACGAGATCTCGTCCTGCACGAATCCCGACACGAAATCCCCGACCCGCTGAGGATCGTTGAAACGAACGGTCGGAACGCTCGTGATCCGGTCTTTCGTCCAGCGGTAGTTGCCACCCCAGATCAGGTGGTTCCAGTCGGCGAGCGAAAAGTCGTGCTGAAAGTCGACGTCGAAGGTGTCGCGAATCTCGCGAAGCACTTCCTGATCACGTTCGGTGCGGTCGTAGAACAGTTGCACCTTCAGATCGGACGTCTCCGAGAAGTGATGCGTGAAGCGGGTGAGCAGGTTTCCGCCGCGCACTTGCGCGTCGTCGGCGAACTGAACGAGGCCGGTCGCGGTTTCGCTCGCCCAGTAACGGTTCAGGGTTCCGCTCGCTCCGCGATACAGGTCGCCCTGCAGCGTGGCTTCGTCGTCCCCGGCATCCGCATCGAGCCGGAATCCGCCGCGACCCTGTTCCCACTCGTCGAACGCGCTGTGATCGGCCTGCGTCACGAAGGCATCGCGATGGAAGTACTTGCCGTAGACCCGGCCGTGCACGTTCTCGCCCAGCGCGAACCCGAAACGACCGCCTCCGAATCCCGTTTCCTCGTTGCCCCAGCCGCCCGAAGCGAGCACGCCCTGCGTGTCCTTCGCCGCTTTGGTGATGATGTTGATCACCCCGTTGACGGCATTCGCGCCCCAGAGCGTCGCCCCCGGGCCACGAATCACTTCGATTCGATCGACGTCTTCGAGCATCACGTCCTGCACGTCCCAGTAGACGCCGGAAAAAAGCGGTGTGTAGACCGAACGGCCGTCGATCATCACCAGCAGCTTGTTCGCGTAGATGTCGGCGAATCCGCGAGAGGTCACGACCCACTTGTTGGCATCGATGCGTGCCACCTGAATTCCCGGCACCAGCCGCAGCGCTTCGGGAATCGAGGTCGCTCCCATGCGCCGGATCTCTTCGTTGGTCACCACCGTCACCGCCGCGGGTGAGGCGGACAGCTTCGAGCTTCGCTTCGAGACCGAAGAAATCGGGACGTTCATCAGTTGTTCGATGTCGAGGTCGGCCAGATTTTCGCTGGTGGCCGCCGCGGCGACGTCATTCGCTCCGGCCGCGCGCGCCGGTCCGGCGCCCGCCGCGATCAGCGCAACGATCGCGAGACCGAGCGAGAGAGTTCGAACGATGCGGTTCATGTCGCTACCTCGTGGCATGGCCGGGGCGACGCCGACTCCGGGTCGGGTGACGCGCTGGCGATCTTCGATGGGCAGCTCATCGGCAGCCGTCGCGCAGGCTTGAGGCAGACCGCGGATTCGACCCGATCCCGGCCGGGAGAGAAACCCTCGAACGAAGCGGGTGGGTCGCCGGACGGAGGCAGCCGGATCGGGTCAGTGCCCCGCTCTTCGCGCGCTGGCCCGGATGTAGCTGCGGGTGATCGGCGAGAGGTCGTCGGGCGGGACGCGACATTCGATCAAGACGAACTCGCGGACTTCGTGCGCCGCGCGCAGCGCATCGCGCAGTTGCGCGCGGGTTTCGGCGACGAACCCGACGCCACCCCAGCGCTGCGCCATTTCCGCGTAGGGCCAGCGCGGGATCTCGAGCAAATCGCGGCGCGGCGTCACCGGCCGAAAGATTCCCCAGCCGCCGTTCTCGACCAGCACCACGATCGGCGAGAGCCCGAGCCGCGGAGCGTGCGAGATTTCGCAGCCGGTCATCTGAAACCCGCCGTCGCCACAGAGCACGAGCGGGCGCACGCCGGTTCCGATCTGCGCGCCCATCGCGGCCGGAATCGCGAAGCCCATCGACGCGTAGTAGCCCTGCGCGAAATAGAGTCCGCCACCCTGCAATCGAAGTTCGAGACCACCGAAGAGCATGTCGCCGGATTCCGCCACCACGTGAACGCCGCGATGGGCGGCGAGGAACGCGTTCACTTCGAGCAGCAGCTCGTTGTTTCCGAGCGGCGCATCGTCGCGACGAGGACGCCCGCGCTTCAGGTTGTCGTGGTAGACGACGTTCTCGTGCAGACGCGGAACTCGCGCGTCGGCCAGCGCCGCGACGAAGTCGCGCAGCCAGACGTCCGTGTACTGGTGAAAAGAAACGTTGACCCGATCTCCGAGCGCCCAGACCGAGCGATCGCGGGGAACCTGCGGCTTCGCGGCTCCGAGGTTCAGATCGGTGAGTTGCGTGCCGAGCGCCAGCACGAGATCCGCGGAACGCACGCGCCGCTGAATCGGCGCCGGTGAAAAGGGCCCCACGTGGATTCCCATGTGCAGCGGGTGATCCATCGGGAACACGCCCTTCGCGTCGACCGTCGTCACCACGGCGACACCGAGACGCTCGGCGAAACGCAGCAGCTCGCGTTCGGCGCGGACGCGGTGCAGCTCGAGGCCACCGATCAGCATCGGTCGCTTTGCCTGTCGCAGGCGAGCGAGCGTGTCGGCGACGGCCTCGCCGAGTTTTCGGGGATCCGAGCCGGGGCGAGGAAACGATCCGTCCCATTCGAGAACGTCGTTCGGCACCTCGATCATCGCGTCGACCATGTCGCGGTGAATCTCGAGGTATCCCGGCCGGTGTTCGGTCATGATCCTTCGCACGACCTCGTGGATCTGCTCGGCCGCCAGCGCGGGATGGCGCACGATCTCGGCGGCGCAGGTGACCTCGCGAAAGACCCGTAGCTGCCCTTCCACGTCCTTCACCTGATGATGGATGCCGGAGAGTTTTTGCTCGGCGTCGCCGGGACCACCGGAAACCACCAGCAGCGGCACCTGCTCGGCGTACGCACCCGCGACGGGATTGACGACGTTGTGCCCGCCCGCGCCGTAGGTGACGCAGAGCACGCCGAGACGTCGTGTGCTTCGCGAGTAGCCATCGGCGGCGAAGCCGACGGCCGGTTCGTGCGAAAAGGTGACGATCTCGAGTGCGCGCTCGCGTCCAAAGCGATGAAACAACCCGAGCACCAGATCGCCCGGCAGTCCGAACAGGTGCGTCACACCCGCACGCCGGAGATAGGCGACGAGGAAGTCGCCGAGCGCCATCTTCGAGCGCATCGAAGAGGGAGGCGGGGATCCGGCAACGCGTCGGCGTGCGCTCATCGAGTCTTCCCCCTTTTCGCGGCCATCCCCGGCGAGTGAACGAAACCGCACGGCTGCCTCTCGCACCGCGCGCTCCCTCGTCACCGATCCCGCTGCGACAGTTCGAACAGGCAAAGCCCCGCCACCACCAGCGCATGGCAGATCGTGCCGCTGGCGAGCAGACGCGAGAGATCGCGACGCGGAACGAGTTCGACCAGCGTCTCTTCCGTGCCGTCGTTCTGAATCGCACCCGCGGGCTCGACTCCCGGCGCGACGAAGACGTGCAGGCGATTGCCGAACAACGCGGGGTTGGGATTGATCGAACCGAGCAGATCGACCCGCGTCGCCGAGAACCCGGTCTCTTCCCGCAGCTCGCGGGCGGCCGCCGCTTCCGGTGTTTCTCCGGGGTCGACCATGCCGCCGGGAATCTCGAGCGTGACGTCACGCGAGCCGTGACGGTACTGGCGAACCATCACGACCTCGTCCTCGCGCGTCAGCGGCACGACGTTCACCCAGTCCACGGAATCGATGCAGTAGAACGAATGCACCTCGCCGGTGCGCGGTGAGCGCGCGAGGCTGCGACTGACCCGGAACACGCGGCAGTCCTGCAGCTCTTCGCGTCCGATCTCTTTCCAGACTCTCGCCATCGCCCGCTACGACGCCTCGTCGAGTACGATCGAGACGTTCGTGTCGCCCGGCTGCGCTGCCGCCTTCGCCGTCCCGCGCAGGTCGCCGGGTTCGCGGGTCGTCGCGTTGCCATCTCCGTCGAGACGCGCGCTGAGCTGCAAGGGACCGGTGAATGGAACCGAAGCGATCATCCGGTCGTTCGGTCCGATCTCGAACTCGAGAGGGAACGCCGGAGCCGTGATCCGTCGCACCGCGAGCGGCGGCCCGTCCGCGGCTCCGCGTGCGATCACGAACAGCGTCGCTCCGGGCGTTGCACGAGAAACCAGTGCGTCCGCGATCAAGACGCGACCCCGAATCGGCGCCGCCACCTCGGCCGGCGCAGCCTCCTCGCCATCGGCCGGCGAGGGCGACATCGCCTGCCCGGGCGGAACCGGCGGCAACCCGCCTTCTCCCGGCGCCGCGCTCTCCTTCGTCCGCTCCGCGCCGGGAGGGAAGATCTTCGACAGATCCGGCCGCGCGGGACGCTCGCCGGAAACGAACGGTTCGACGTTGCGATCGCACGCCGTCATCAGCGTGACCACGACGGCGAGCAGCAACGGGCAGCAGATCGCGTTGCGACGACGCATTGCGCTGACCGTAGCCCGGAGGGTCGGCGAACGCCTTGCAGCACTGCACATGAAATGGATGTGCGAAGCGGGCGTCGGCGCGAACCGGCACGTGCGAGGTACACGTGTGCGCGTTGTCGCTCGACAGAGCGCGTGTTAGCGTGGAATCGACGTTGGAACCTGGGGGTGGCCTGCGCGGCGAACTCGCGCTGGCCTGAGAAGAAACCCTTCGAACCTGATCTCGTCCATCCTGCGCCCGCGGGCGCGCGATGGATCCGAGCGTAGGGAAGGCTTCCGGCTCGTTGCCCTCCGGCCCCTGCGTCAACCGGTCGCCGGTACTCCTTGCCGGCGTGGAGGGCGCATGTCCAATCGATTCTCCTCCGTCGACCTGTCGCGCGGCTTCGCACTGCCGGCGCTCGGCGCGAATCCCTCGAGCACGGCGGAGGGAACCACGCCCGGCAGTTTCTCGCGGCCGCCGCAGATCGGCGGCCCCCGAAGCTTCAGCTCGCCCGACACGCCGGGCATGCCCGAGCCGTCGACCCGGACCGCGTGGGACTTCATGCCGCGCGACTGGACGCGAGGCGCAGAGGGCCGCTGGCATGCACCTCGCGGCTTCGTGGCCGTCACGCAGCTCGAACACGCGCGACTCGGGCGCATCACGCCCGAGATGCGGCGCGTGGCCGAGCGCGAGCCTCATCTCACGCCGGAGCAGGTGCGCGACGAAGTCGCAAGCGGGCGGATGGTGATCCCGGCCAATCGAACGCATCTCGGTCACCGGCTCGATCCCACCTCGATCGGGCGTGCGTCCCGAACGAAGGTCAACGCGAACATGGGCGCTTCTCCACTGGCCAGCTCGCTCGACGAGGAGGTCGAAAAGCTGCGCTGGGCCGAGCGCTGGGGCGCCGACACGGTGATGGATCTCTCGACCGGCGGCTCGCTCGACGCGACCCGCGACGCGATTCTGCGCGCGTCGACCGTGCCGATCGGAACGGTCCCGATCTACTCGATGATCATCGGCCGTCGAATCGAAGAGCTCGACGAGCGGGTCGTCCTCGAAACGCTCGAACACCAGGCCCGGCAGGGCGTCGATTACTTCACCATCCACGCGGGAGTGCTGCGAGAGCATCTCCGATTCGTCGAACGACGCCTGATCGGAATCGTCTCGCGCGGCGGCTCTCTGCTCGCGAAGTGGATGCTCACGCACGGGCGTCAGAACCTGATGTACGAGATCTGGGACGAGATCTGCGGCGTGCTCCGGCGGCACGACGTCACGTTTTCGATCGGAGACGGCCTGCGTCCGGGCGGTCTCGGCGATGCCAGTGACGAAGCGCAGCTCCGTGAGCTCGTCACGCTCGGCGAGCTGACCGAGCGTGCCTGGCGCCACGGCGTTCAGGTCATGGTCGAGGGCCCCGGGCACATGTCGTTCGATCAGATCGAATACAACATGAAACTGCAGCGGCAGCTCTGTCACGGCGCGCCGTTCTACGTGCTCGGACCGCTGGTGACCGACATCTTCCCGGGCTACGACCACATCACGAGCTGCATCGGCGCCACCGCGGCGGCGTTTCACGGCGCAGCCATGCTCTGTTACGTGACCCCGAAAGAACACCTCGGACTGCCGAAGCGGGACGACGTGAAGCAGGGCTGCGTCGCCTATCGCATCGCGGCGCACGCGGCGGACGTGGCGCTCGGGATTCCGGGCTCACGCGACCGCGACGACGCGCTCACGAAGGCGCGCGCGGCGCTGAACTGGGAGAAGCACTTCGAGCTTTCCTTCGACCCCGACACCGCCCGCGCCTATCACGACGAAGACCTCGACGTCGACACCGATTTCTGCGCGATGTGCGGCCACGACTGGTGTTCGGTGCGCATCAGCAAAGAGATCGTCGCCTTCACCAGCGGGAAGAGCCTCGAGTACGCCTGGAAGAGCCCGAAGGTTTCCGCCGCACTGTCGCCGGAGCAGCGCGAGATCCTCGAACGGCGCGGCGTTCTGTCGCCTGCCGACGTTCATCGACTCGCGAACAAGACGCGGGAAGAAATGGGCGCAGACCGGGGAGCGAAGGCCGACTGTCACAGCGATCGGACGGGCGGCGAGGATGCGCGGCGGCTGCAGTCCGAGCGACTCGGCGAAGAGGCGGGCGCCGCGGGCTCGTGATCCACTGGGTGGCTGCGGTTCGCGCGTTCGCGGAGGGCTGAATTGCAGCGCCCCGGGATCCGTGAGGACCGCCGGGGCGCACCGTCCGAACCGTTCCCCCCCCTGGACCGATTCAGAACGATGTCCTTCCGATCGGCCGAAGACGTGGGGACTTGAGCGGTTTCGTTGCGCCCGGTTTGCGAGGGCACGCGTGCGCAGCAGACCGGGAGTAATCCACACCCATCGAGAGCCCCAGAAGAAGTCCGTCCGGCGAGCGCGCCGATCTCCAACCACCGGAGATTCGAAGAGAATGGCCCTCGGAGCGGCCTCATGAATCGATCCCGCTCGCGTGGGTCCTCGTTCTGCGCGAACGGGTTCTCGTGATCGAACGCGCGGGCCGACGCGGCGAATTCGCCGTCAGCCGACCGCAGTCTCCGGCGCGTCTTCGTCGTCAGCCCAGCGCAGCCGCTGGTAGTCGAAGCGCGTGTCCGCCACCGCGTTGAACTTCACGATCTCGAAATAGGGCGAGAGGTCGAAATCGCGCGGCGTCAGCAGGGTGGGATGCCGCATCCGAAGCAGGCCCGTGTACTCCTGACTCTCGTGGCCGAACAGAACACGAAGCATCCGCGTTGGACCCGGTTTCGGGGCATCGAACCCCGAGTAGCTGAGCGGCGGGACGATCGGAAACCGAACCCGGGAAAAGAGCTGCCCGATCAGGCTCGAGCAGATCACCTCGGTCGGGGTGCGGCTGCCGAAATGCAGCGCCGTTCGCCGGAAGCGCCGCGGAATCAAAGAGAACGGAAGGCAATAGCGGGCAAGGTCGAGCACATTGCGCAGGTCGTACTGCCATCCGATCGACGCGATCGAGTCGTCGAGGATGATCTTCAGATGCTCCGGTTTCAGACGATGCGGCCGGCAGAGACGAATGTTGAAGTCGATGTACTTGGTGACGGGTGAGACGACCACACCTTCCATCAGCGCTTCGACGACGAGGTACTTCGCGTCGTCGCCATAGAGCGCGACGGCACGATCGCACTGCTCGCCCCCGCGACGGACGAGTTCGTCTCCGATGTAGAGCGCCGCGTGCGACCACGAACTCTGCGTGAGGACTTTGATCGCGGCGGAGACACGCTGGTCTCCTTCGACGAGCAGGACGTCACCGGGGCGGATGTGTCGCTTCAGGGCCGCGGGGTCGTTCCAGCCGCGGCGGTCATACGTCGCGAGCGGCGCCGCGAGCATTTCGCTCAGCTGATCGACCAGCCAGCGTCGGATCCCGAACCACGAGTTCACTTGCCCGCGCACCTCTGGCCCAACCGGCGGGACCTGCCGTGCAGAGCGGCGTGCGGACGAGCCAGCTTTACCGCCCCCCCGACCGGGGGGCAGAACAGGAGCCGCCGGGAGAGCCGAAAAAAGGGGGGAAATTCGATAGCCGCGCCGGAAGCCCTGCGTTAGACTGCAGAGCGACCAAAAATACCCTTCTGATTCGAGTTGTTAGGGCTTCCACCCGACGAGAACGGAACGGGATTCGGCGCCGGGCAGGTGCCCCGCCGGGCATCGGGGCCGAGATCGAGCAGGGTCCCGGCGGCAACTACGTCGCATCGACCACTGCTACCGACGAGAGGAACGCATGGCGGCTGGAATCAAGATCAAGATGACCGTCGAATTCATCGTCTCCGGGGAGGGACTCGAGGATGCGATGGGCGAGTTCGACGAGATCACGGTCGAAGGTTTGTTTCGCGAAATCCTCGACAAGAATGTCGCCTGCGACGAGATCAAGGTGAAGGTCGTCGAGGGGCCCAACACGCTCGAAGAACTGGACGAGCAGCAAGAAGGCTGAGCAAGCAGCGCTCGCCACCTCGGATCTCCCCGGGGTTTTCTCGATCGCTCACCACCAGCGTCCCGTCGTCCGGTCGGCTCGCCCTTCACGATCCCGCGCTTCGGAGGACTCCCGGCGTCGCCGCGCAGGGCGGTGCTCTGATCACGCCTGCGCCGGGCGTCGTCGACTCGCGGAGTTACTCTGCGTTCGTGCAGGCCTCTCCTCACAACGCGCGTCTTCCGCTGTTTCCGTTGCCGAACGTGGTGCTGTTCCCGGAGACGCGCGTCCCGCTGCACATTTTCGAGCCCCGGTATCGGCAGATGATCGCCGACGCGCTGCAGGCCGAGCGCTGCGTGGGCATGATCGCGCTTCCGCCGGAACACCTGCCCGATCTGGCGGGAAATCCTGGTCTGTTCGAGATCGGCTGCGCGGGTGTGATCAGCGATCTCGAACGTCTGCCGGACGGTCACTTCAACCTGGTGCTCGATGCGACCCGACGATTTCGGGTTCTGCGCGAATCGCCGCGACACGAAAGCCGGCTCTATCGCATGGCCGATGTCGAGTGGCTGGACGAGAGGAACCCGCAAGAGGACGCCGCTGCACTCGCCCGCGCGCGACGAACCGTGGTCGCACATTTCTGCGCGCTGGTCCGGACCCTCGGTTCGACCGATGCGGCGGACCTCGACGCCGAAATGTTCGAGGACGTCGACGACGCGAGGCTGGTCAATGCGCTGTGCCAGTTGCTGGAGTTGCCGACGATCGAGAAGCAGTCATTGCTCGAAGCAAACACCGTTCGAGAACGAGCGACCCGTCTTGCGAGCGTGCTCGAGTTTCATCTCGCTGCCCTCACCGTCTGCGCGGCCGCCGGCGTCCCGCACCGACATTGATCGGAATTCGTGCGGGTTCTTCGATTTCGTCGAGAAGAAGCAAAAGAGTTCGTAATCCGACGAAATCCGCGAATCGGAATTCGGCGCGTCCGACCTCCGACGCGGCCTCCCGGAAACGATGTCGGGATCGCGAAGGATCTCCGAGCAATCTTCGAACTCTTCGGAATCGAACCGTGATCCGATTCGCAAACACGGTTTCTCCGACGCTGAGCCGCTGTCTCGAAGCCGCACTTGCACAACGCCGAACCGATTGATGACCACCGCGAATCAGCGTTGCGGCTCACGACACAAACGTGTTGAATGCGTGTGACCGGTCGTTGACGCCGACGGAACGATCCCGAGCGGGACGCGAAATCGGCCAAACGGACGGACATACCCCCGAGTTTCGATGACAAACCCCCCTGTCTGGGATGGCGTGCTGCGCCGTCTCGGAGCTGAACTGCCGGCCTTCTCGATGGAGGCCTGGATGCGGCCGCTCGTTGCGCAGTGCGCCGACGATACGGTCAGCATCGCGTGCCCGAGCGCGTTTCATCGCGATCGGGTGCGTGAACGTTTCCTGGCACCGATCACGCGCGCGGTGACGGCGGAATGGGGCCGGGCGGTGTCGATCTCGCTCGAGGTCGCCGAACCCGCCGAAGCGCCCGCCGCGCTCGAGACCGGGCTGGCCGCACAGAACGCACCGGCCTGCGCTCCGCCGGCCCTGCACGTCGTGCCGCCGACCGCCTCCGGCCGAACGCCGGGTGTCACGCGGCAACCCGAGCAGCGATCGCTGCCGTACCGCTTTTCCACCTTCGTCGTCGGCTCGTGCAACGCGCTCGCTCGCGAAGCCGCGATCGCGCTCGCCCAGGGCAGACAGCACGGCGTCAGCCCGCTCTACCTGCTCTCCCCGCCGGGCATGGGCAAGACCCATCTCGCCCGGGCGACCGCGGACGAAGCACGCCTGCAGGGCGCGCGACACGTCGTCTACGCCTCGGCGGAGAGCTTCACGAGCGAGTTTCTATCGTCGCTGCGAAGCCAGCGGATGTCCGGCTTCAAGCGCCGGTATCGCGAAGAGTGCGACGTGCTGGTGCTGGAAGACGTCCAGCAACTGCACGGCAAGAAATCCACGCAGCTCGAGTTCTTCCACACGCTCGACCACCTGCTCTCGGTCGGCGGTCGCGTGCTGCTGACGGGCGACCGGCTGCCGCGTGAGATCGCAGACCTCGAGCCCCGACTCGCCTCGCGTCTCGCGAGCGGTCTCGTCGCCGAGATCGAAGCGCCCGACGCGCAGGTGCGGCGAGCCATTCTGCGCGAGAAGGCGGCGGCCGGCGGAGTCCGCCTGCCCGAACCGTGCCTCGACTTGCTGGTCAGTGACGTGCGCGGAAGCGTCCGCGATCTGGAAGGTGTGCTGATCCAGCTCGTCGCTTCGGCGGCTTTGCTCAAGCGCCCGATCGACCTCGAACTCACCCGCCAGGCGCTGCGAAAAGTGCAGCCCGTGGCGCCGGCCGCACGACCGCTTTCCCCCGAGGACGTGATCGCCGTGGTCGCGAGTCACTTCCGGACCACACCGCTGGTGCTCGCAGCACGTTCACGTCGCCGCGACATCGTGGTCCCGCGGCAGCTCGCGATGTACCTCGCGCGGCGGTACACGACCGCCTCGCTCCAGCGGATCGGCGAGGCGCTCGGACGCGACCACCCGGCCGTCAGCCATGCCCTCGGCGTCGTCGAACGCCAGATCCTCGAACGCGCACCGCTGCGCTACCAGGTCGAAGCTCTCTCCGCTCGGCTCGACGAGATCGCCGGCCGGCGCGATCCGATCGCGGCGAGTTCCTCCCGCGCGACGTAGGATGCCGGCAGATCGAGGAGGATCCGCGTGGCCGGCATCGTTCGTCATGGCGCCTATGTCCCGTTCTTTCGCATTCAGCGCTCCGCCCTCGGCGGCGGGCGAGGCGAGCGCGCCGTCGCCAGCTATGACGAGGATGCCGTGTCGATGGCGGTCGAGGCCGGCCGAGAAGCGCTGCGCGGATCGCCTTCCGTCACACAGCTGATTCACGCGAGCGTGAGCCCCGCCTATGTCGAGAAGCTGGACGCGGCGCTCGTGCATGCGGCACTCGGACTCGACGACGCCGTGACGGCGATCGATTGCGGCGGCTCGACGCGCGCCGGCCTCTCGTCGCTGCTGCTCGCGCTCGACCTCGCTCGCGCCGGCCGCCGCACGCTGGTGATCGCGAGCGACGTGATGACGGGTGCGCCCGAGAGCACGCGCGAGCGAACGGGTGGTGACGCGGCCTGCGCGTTCGTCACCGGCAACGACGACGAGTGCATCGCGCGACTCGTCGGCCGTGCATCGCTCACCGCCGAGCTACTCGACGTCTGGCGAACACCCGAGGATCGATTCCCCCGCGCGTGGGAAGAACGCTTCGGCGCAGAGGTGCTGACGCCTCTGCTCCGCGAAGCAGCCACCCGCGCGCTGAAAGACGCGGGGCTCCAGCCCGCCGATCTCACCACGCTGATCGTCGATTGCACCAACGACCGGGCGGCCGCCGCGCTACCGAAGTTGCTCGGTGCGAAGCCCGAACAGGTGGCCGACGCGCTCGGCGGATCGGTTGGACGCGCGGGCTCGGCCGCCGCCGGGCTCGCACTCGCCAATGCACTCGATCGGGCAAAGCCCGGCGATCGGATCGCGGTCGTGGTCGGTGCCGACGGTGCCGATGCCGCGATCTTCGAAGTGACCGAGCGGATCGCGCAGGAAGCGCCGCGCCACACCGTCGCGCGCTGGATCGAGTCGAAGCGCAACGACCTCGCCTACAACACATGGCTGAAATGGCGCGGCGTTCTGCCGTTCGAACCGCCGAGGAGACCCGACCCGGATCGTCCGGCCGCACCGCCCATGCATCGCGCCGATCGCTGGAAGTTCGCGTTCGAGGGGTCGCGCTGCGCGGCGTGCGGCGTGGCGAACCTTCCCCCGCAGCGTGTCTGCGTGGCCTGCGGCGCAGTGGATCGGATGAAGACCGAGCCCTATGCCGACGCCCGCTGCCGGATCGCCACCTACACCATCGATCGACTCGCCTATTCGTTGCAGCCGCCCGTCGTCGCAGCCGTCGTCGATTTCGAGCAGGGCGGCCGCATGCAATGCGAACTCACCGACGTGGAACCGTCGAAGGTCGCAATCGGGGACGAACTCGAGATGACGTTTCGACGGTTGTTCACCGTGCAGGGCGTCCACAACTACTTCTGGAAAGCGCGGCCCTTGCGCTGAGCGCGACCGCACGAGGAGACGACATGGCGAGCAACGGAATCCGGGATCGAGTGGCCATCGTGGGCATGAGCTGCACGCCGTTCGGAGAGCGCTGGGACAAGAGTGCGTCGGATTTGCTGATCGATGCGGCGACCGAGTGCTATCGCTCGGCGCAGGTCGATCCCGGGCAGGTCGATGCCTACTGGCTCGGAACCATGGGCAGCGGTCTGTCGGGGCTCACGCTCTCCGAACCGCTCAAGATCCAGTACAAGCCGGTGACCCACGTCGAGAACTTTTGTGCCACCGGCAGCGAAGCCCTGCGCAACGCCTGCTACGCGGTGGCCAGCGGCGCCTACGACCTCGCGATGGCGATCGGCGTCGAGAAGCTGAAGGACAGTGGCTTTTCGGGACTCGTGATGAGTGG